>DASPTB010000139.1:0-7374 GCA_035623615.1 Actinomycetota bacterium | reverse complement strand
GTCCCGGTGTGGGAGGCCGCGATCTCCATCCCGCCGCCGATGTACAGCGTCACGTGCGAGATCGGCGTGTAGAAGAACAGCAGGTCGCCGGGCTGCAGGTCGGAGGTGGACACGCGGGGGGTGACCGCGTACTGCATGGCGGCCGAGTGCGGCAGGTACACGCCCGCGTGCGCCCACGACCACATCGTGAGGCCGGAGCAGTCGAACCCGCTCATGCTGGCCCCGCCGTAGACGTAGGGGACGCCGATCGCGCTGCGCGCCGCCGCGACGGCCGCCGCCGCTCCCGACGCGGGCGGGAGCGTTCCTCCGCCGCCGCCTCCCGGCGGAGGCGAGGTGACGGTTCCGCCGCCCGGGTTGTTGATCACCTGCTCGGCGCGTTGCCGGCTGAGGGACTTCTTGATGGTGTCGATCGCGCCCTGCGTTTGCGAGATGCCGGACTGGATCTGCGACTTCTTCGACGCGAGCTGGTTGACGAGCGTCTGCTTCTGCTTGAGCGCCGTGTTTAGCTCCTGGGTGGCGTTCTGCGCCTGCACCCTCGCGACCTGGGCCGCATCGGCGGCGTCGGTGCTCTGCTGCGAGAGCTGCTGGAGGAACTGGACCCGGTCGGACAGGTCGGCGAACGTCGTGGCGCCGAGCAGCACCCCGATCGTGGACCCCTGTGTTTCGTAGGCGGTGGCCGCCTGTTCGGAGAGCTGTGCCTTGGCGGCGGCGAGCTTGGCCTGGGCCGCCTGGACGTCGGCGCGGGCTTGGGTCAGCTCCACCTCGGTCTGCTGGAGCCGCACCTGCGCCTGGTCGTACTGCTCGACCAGCGCCGACATCTGCTGGTTGAGCGAGGAGAGCTTCTGCTCCGCGGCGCTGAGGTCGGCGTGGGAGGGTTTGGCCGAAGAGACCGTTCCTGCGGCGCCCACGAACCCGATGGCGAGGAGCACGGCCGTTCCCAGCCGAGCAACCTTCCGGCGCCTCTTCCCCTTGCTCACTTGGCTCATAACAAAACGAGCCGCCCTGAGCAGCTCGAAAATGAGCCTATCGGTGGCTGGGATGGCATGTCAACTTCCTCCGTCAGGCCGTCGTGGGCGCGTCGGGCGTCGCCCGGCATGCGTAATCTGGGTTGGTCATGGCCAAGAAGCGCGTCCTGTTCGTCGACAACCGGCCCGAGTACCTGGCCCAGCCCGTGCTGCGCCTGCGCGTAGCCGGGTACGAGGTCGACGACGCGGCGTCCGGCGCGGAGGGGCTTCGACTGATCCGCGAGGCGCCCTACGACCTGCTGATCGTCGATTCCGAGCTTCCCGACGAGGACGGGTGGGACGTCCTGAAAGAGGTTCGCGCCGACCCGGGGCTGGAGAGCACGAAGGCGATCGTCCTGATGGCCGGCAAGGGCGAGACCGGCCGGCTCGTGCTCGTGCCGGTCGACGCCGAGCTCCGCCGGCCGTTCAGCATCGGGGCGCTGCTGGAGACGGTCAACCGCGTGATCGGTTCGCCGTAGGGCGCGGGCTGGGAGGGGGCTCAACTCGGGATCAGCCTCCGGCCCCAGAGGAAGTGCTCGCGCCACCAGCCGGTCGTGACGTTCTCGATCGCGACGCCGTCGGTGCTGCCGGTCGAGTGGATCATCCATCCGTTCCCGAGGTAGATGCCGACATGGTCGGCGTCCTGCCACGTCGTGCCGCCTCCGTCGGCGAACAGCATCAGGTCGCCCGTCTCGAGGTTGGCGAACGCGATCTTCGTCGTGGTGGCGTGCGCCATGTCGTAGCTGGTTCGCTGGGGAATCGACCAGCCTGCATAGCCGCGGATCTTCTCGTTGTTGAACCCCGACTGGCCGGCGCGCTGCATGACCCACCAGGCGAACCCCGAGCAGTCGAACCCACCCTTTACCTGTGCGCCGCAGCAGTATCCGGGCGGGGTCTTCTGGTACCACTCGCCCCCCCAGATATAGGGATAGCCGACGTACTGCAGCGCGAACGCCGTGACGGCGCGCTTGGCCGGCTGCGATGGCTTGGCCGGATCGTGCGTGTTGAGCGTGATCGTGCTGAACGCGTCGGCGTCGGTCAGCTCGTACGAAGGAAGCTGGGCGGCCGCGGCGAGCGAGTACGCGACCTCGTCGCGCGGGATCGCGTCGGTGGGCTCGAGGTCCATCGACTCCTGCGTGCTCGGGTGGTTGAAGTGCAGCCCGAGGAAGTGCGCGAGCTGCAGGTAGGGGAAGGAGGCGGGAACGGTGTACCGGAAGCCGCCGGCCTCGTGGATGTTCGCGAGGCCGTTCACCTCCGCCGACAGGCCCATTCCGAGCACGAGCGCCCTGTCGAAGGCGGCCACGTGGACCGGAGCCGTCGGGTTGAAGTCGGGACCCGGCCCTGTGGTCATCCATCCGTTCTTCACGGCGATGCTCGCGTACTTGAAGAACGGCGACGACTGGGGCATGTCGGGGAACGTGAGGCTCGTGTCGGCGGGCTGCGTCGGCGCGTACATGGTCACGAGCGTGCGGGCGAGGAACTGACGGCTCTCGTCCGTCCGCGGGCGGAACGTTCCGTCCGAGTAGTCCTTCATCCACGTCCTGTCGATTGCGACGTACTTGATCGCCGCGTAATCCCAGTAGCTGGTTGGGACGTCGCTGTAGGCGAGCGCGGCCTGCGCCGGCAACAGGACGGCGACGAGGAGGCTCAGTACGAGCGGGAGTCGGCGGGCGAAACGCGCCACCATTCCGGGTTCGGCCGCGCGGCGACGATCCTTTAGCCGCATCGGGGGAGTCTGCCGGGTCGGGCGCGACTGCGCATCCCCGCAGGCCACCTACACTCGCAGCGTGCCCGAGATGCCGGAGGTGCAGGCCCTGGCCGAGCGGCTGGACGACCGCTTTGCCGGTTCCGTCATGAAAGGGGCCGACCCGCTCTCGTTCTCGTCGCTCAAGACGGTGACGCCGGCGTACACCGATCTCGTCGGGAAGCGGCTGTCCTCGGTCGGGCGACGGGGGAAATTCCTCGTCTTCTCCTTCGAGGGGGAGGAGGGTCGCGACGGCGGGCTGCGGCTGCTGGTGCACCTGTCGCAAGGCGGGAGGGTCGACCTCCCGGGAGCGAAGCCGACGAAGCCCCGAGGATCGGTGGTCCGGTTCCGGTTCGATCCCGAAGGGGCGATCCTCGTGAAGGAGTTCGGGACGGAACGCAAGGCCGGGTGGTGGGTCCTTGCGCCCGGCGACGACGGGCCGCTCGCGAAGCTCGGGCCGG
The DNA here is from genome assembly GCA_035623615.1 of Actinomycetota bacterium. GTDB lineage: Bacteria > Actinomycetota > UBA4738 > UBA4738 > UBA4738 > DASPTB01. The sequence goes on along the minus strand of DASPTB010000139.1, from coordinate 4,165 downwards.
AGGCCTTGTCGGACGAGTTCGCGGCGACGATCCGGGACGGCGGCGACGGCGGCAGGGTGCACGCGATGCTGCGCGACCAGCGGCGGGTCGCCGGCGTGGGACGCGGCTACGCGGACGACATCCTGCACCGCGCGAAGCTGTCGCCGTACGAGTCGCTCAAGTCGATGACGCCGGAGGAACGCGGGAGGCTCGCCGGGGCGGTCCGGTCGATCCTGACCGAGGCGCTCGAGGTCGAGCGCCGCCGCGACGGTGGGCTGCCGACCAAGATCGGCGACCACTTCACGGTGCACGGGAAGTCGGGGATGCCGTGCCCGGTGTGTGGAACCGAGCTGCGCAGGATCTCGTACGAGTCGCACGAAGTGACGTATTGCCCGACGTGCCAGACCGGGGGCCGTCGGCTCAGCGACCGCCGCCTCGACCGCCTCGTCCGCTAAGGCTGCCGTTCCGATCGTCTTTGGCCCTGGGCATGACGCTGCGCGAACGCCTGCTCGAACTGGCTTCTTTCAGCGACGACGCAGTACACCGGTCGAGAAGGCCTGAGTTGAGCGACCACGCCGCCCTCTATCGGCGGGATGCGGACCACGTGGCGACAGCCTCACCGCCGCGGGCTCAATCGGTGGGAGCGCTCGAATCGGGGTCACCACCCGCGAGCTCGCAGGACGGCCCTGCCCCCAACAACTCAGGTACATTGGCGGCCGACCGTCCAGACCGGCGGGAAGCGCTTGTCCGAGAGGCTATCTGCGCGCCTCGCGTGCTGAGGACCACAATGAGGAACGGCTCATGAGTGCATCGGCAGAGCAGCGTATGGCGAACACGAGGGCCGGGTTGGTGCGGCTGCACGGCGTGCTGGAGGGATTGGGCGATGCCGATCTCGCGGTGGCGCCCGACGTCGGATGGAGCGTGGCCGCCACGCTCGCACACCTCTCCTTCTACGACGACTGGGTGGCCGAACGGTGGCGCCGGTGGCTGGCGGCGAGGCGCTTCCAGGATCTTCCCGACGACATCACCGAGCTCGTGAACGCCTCCGGCGAGCGCGGCTGGGCGACCGCCGACGGAACGCGGGCGAGGGCGGCCGCGCTGGCAGCTGCCGACGCCGTCGCAAGACTCATCGAGGAACTTCCCCCGGCAGCGCTGGAGGATGCGATCCGAACGGGTCGCGACCGGATGATCGACCGCTCGCCGCATTGGAACGCGCACCTCGACGAGATCGAGGCGATCGTCGGGCGCTGAGGCCGCCGACGCCCCGCCCTCACCGGGGAGGATCGTCAGGTCGCTTTACCATGAGCTCTTTTCCGCATGCCGGAAATTCGGCCGAACGGAGGTTCCCACGAGCCTCTCTCGCCGGTAGGATCCCGGACCATGTTCTCGTGGCGCTACCTGGACGGCGAGGGTCAGGAGCTGGGCATTTCCGGCTCGTTCGACGACCGTGGCGAGGCCGAGTCGTGGCTGGGCGGCTCGTGGGCCGACTTGCGCGACCAGGGCGTCGACGGCGTGGAGCTGTTCGATCGCGCGCGCGGACACTCCCTGTTCCGGATGTCGCTCGACGAGGGCGAAGGCTTCGCCGGCTGACGCCGGTTCGCCCGGGCGAGCCTCAGAGGTACTGGCCGGTCCCCTGGTCGGGTTGGTCCGACGCCACCGCCTGGACGTCGCGTTCGCGCAGCAACAGGTACGTCTCGCCCTTCCATTCGACTTCCAGGCCCGTGTGTGGAATGAACAGGACCCGGTCGCCGGCGCGGGCGTTGCGGGCTTCCGGCCCCGCGAGCACGACCTCGGACCAGACGCATCGCCGCAGCGGCGTCGCAGCCGTTGCGGGGATGAGCAGACCCGCCTTCGACTTCCGCTCGTTGTCGCCGGGAACCTTGACGAGGATGCGATCGGCCGTCAGCCGCATCCGCTCCTCGGTCGCAGTCGGCCCGCGCTGGGCCGCGGCGCCGGCCGCGTCACTCTCGGCCGCGTCGCCTTCGACCGGTCGAAGCTTGGGTGTGCGCGCGGGCATAGATGCATTCTAAAGCCCGGTACCGCGCCCGGGCCCCGTGGCCGTATGATTGCGGGCCATGCCGTCCGCCGAAGAGCTGCTGGACGAAGCCGAGGAGATCCTCGAGGCGTCGCCGGCCATCGACCACCCGCACCGCGGCCGCGAGATGGCCGATGCCGAGGACCTTCTGGACTTCGCCGTCGGATACGACATCGATCTCGACGAGGAAGTCGATCGTGCAGCGACGCAGCGGTTTCGCCGCCTCGTCGCCCGTCGGGCAAGAGGCGAGCCGACCTCGTACATCACCGGCGAGATCGAGTTCAACGGGCTGACGCTCCGGATCGGGCCCGGTGCCTTCATTCCCCGGCAGTCGAGCGAGTTCATGGTCGAGCAGGCCGTGCGGCGGTTGCGACCCCGGGTGAAGCCCGTCCACGTCGACCTGGCGACCGGCATCGGTCCCGTGGCGCTGGCCGTCGCCGAGCAGCTGCCGCGGGCCCGAGTGTTCGGCGTCGACCTGACCGCCCGGCCGGTGGCGCTCGCTCGGCGCAACGCCAAGCTGTTGAAACTGAAGAACACGCGGTTCCTCAAGGGAGACCTGTTCGGTCCGCTGCCGAAGACGCTCACACGGAAGGTCGACGTGATCACCATCCATCCTCCGTACGTGGGCCGCCGCGAGGTGCGCGATCTGCCGGACGAGATCCGGCGGTTCGAGCCGAAAGAGTCGCTCACCGACTTCTCGCCGATGGGGATGGGGCTGATCGGCCGTGTCGCCGACGAGGCGCCCGGGTGGCTCCGTTCCGGTGGATGGGTGTTGGTCGAGGTCAGTCCGGACCGGGCCCGCGGCGTCGCGTCGACCCTGCGCCGCAGTGGTTTTCGCGACGTCCGGAGCACCAGAGGAGATCTCGAGGTGAGCCGCGTCGTGGTCGGGCGCCGGGGCGGGGCGCCGAGCGGGGACTGACCCACCGAGTCCCTCGCGAGAGGAGGTCGAGATGGAGTACCGCACCCTCGGAGGCACCGGCTTCCGCGTGAGCACGCACTGCCTCGGCACGATGATGTTCGGCGCGTGGGGCAACCCCGACCGCGACGCGGCGGTGCGCGCCGTCAACATGGCGCTCGACGGCGGCGTCAACTTCGTCGACACCGCCGACGTGTACTCGGCGGGTGGGTCGGAGGAGATCGTCGGGGCCGCCCTCAAGGGCCGTCGCGACGAGGTCGTGCTGGCGACGAAGTTTCACGGCCGGATGGGAACGGGCGAGAACGACCAGGGCAACTCCCGGCTTTGGATCATGCGCGAGGTGGAGAGCAGCCTGCGCCGACTGCAGACCGACCACATCGACCTGTACCAGGCGCACCGTCCCGACCCGGACACCGACATCGAGGAAACGCTCTCGGCCCTGACCGATCTCGTCCGTCAGGGGAAGATCCGCGCGTTCGGCTCCTCGACGTTCCCCGCGTGGCAGATCGTCGAGGCGCAGTGGGTGAGCGAGCGCCGCGGCCTGGAGCGCTTCCGCTGCGAGCAGCCGCCGTACTCGATCATGACGCGCGGCATCGAGCGCGACGTTCTCCCTGTGGCGCAGGCATATGGAATGGGCGTCATCGTGTGGAGCCCGCTATCGCGCGGATGGCTGACCGGGAAGTACCGGCGAGAAGCCGACCCGGAGCCCGACTCGCGCGCGGGAAGGGCGAAGGAGCGCGGCGACTTCGTCGTCCGGCAGTTCGACCGCTCGCTTCCGGAGATCCAGCGGAAGATGGACGTCGTGGACGCCCTACGTCCCGTGGCCGACAAGGCGGGCATCTCGATGAGCCACATGGCGATCGCGTTCGCCATCGCGCACCCCGGCGTGACGTCGGCGATCCTGGGGCCGCGCACCCCCGAGCAGGTCGAGGATCTGCTCGCGGGCGCCGACATCCGGTTGGACGCCGACACACTGGACGCCATCGACCAGATCGTCCCGCCGGGCGAGCTGGTCGACGAGAACGACCGCGGCTACACGCCGCCCTGGATGGAGCCGCACGCCCGGCGACGCTGACCGCCGGGGCGACTGCCGGGGCTCGCCGCCGCACCGCGTAGGATCGGTCCGCGATGCCAGAACGCACGCCGGCACCCAAGCCCAACCGACCTCGCAACCCCGACGCGCCGCCCAAGCCCGAGCGCCCGCGCGACGAGCTCGGCAGGCCGCTCGGGCGCGG
>DASPTB010000138.1:0-14398 GCA_035623615.1 Actinomycetota bacterium | reverse complement strand
GCGACCGGGACGTCGCGCATCGGCGGACCCGAGGCGAACATCGAGTCCTTCACGAACGTGCAGTGGGTGACGATGCGGGGGCAGCTGCCCGACTACCCGTTCTGACGTGCGTTCGATCCGGACGCAGATCGGCATCGTCGGCGCCGGGCCGGCGGGGCTGGTGCTGTCCCACCTGCTGCACCTACAGGGGATCGAGTCGGTCGTGCTCGAGAACCGGAGCCGCGAGTACGTCGAACAACGGGTGCGGGCGGGCGTCCTCGAGGACGCGACCGTGGGACTGTTCCGCGAGACGGGGCTCGCCGGCCGGCTGGATCGCGAAGCGCTCGTCCACGAGGGCATCGAGCTCAGGTTCGAGGGCGCCGGGCACCGGATCGCGCTGACGGAGCTCACGGGGCGATCGATCTGGATCTACGGGCAGCAGGAGGTCGTGAAGGACCTGATCGCCGCGCGCCTCGCGGCGAGCGGCCAGATCCTGTTCGAGGCGGACGTGCACACTGAGGGCATCGACACGTCGAGGTGCTCGATCCGGTTCACGCACGGCGGCGAGGACCTCCTGCTCGAGTGCGACTTCGTGGCGGGCTGCGACGGGTTCCACGGGGTCACGCGGGCCGCGCTCCCACCCGGGGTGCTCCGCGCGTACCACCACGAGTACCCCTTCGCGTGGCTGGGGATCCTCGCCGCCGTCCCGCCGTCCACCGACGAGCTCATCTACGCGGCGCACGATCGCGGGTTCGCGCTGCACAGCCTGCGCTCGCCCGAGATCAGCCGCCTGTACTTGCAGGTCGCGCCCGACGAGGACATCGAGCGATGGTCCGACGACCGGATCTGGGAGGAGCTGCGCGTGCGGCTGTCGGACGACGCCGGGTGGACGCTGCGGGAAGGGCCCGTGATCGAGAAGGGCATTGCGCTCATGCGGAGCTTCGTCGTGGAGCCCATGCAGCACGGCCGGGTGTTCCTCGCGGGGGACGCCGCGCACATCGTGCCGGCCACCGGCGCGAAGGGGCTCAACCTCGCCGTGCACGACGTCCGCCTCCTCGCCGACGCCCTCCGGGATCACTACGGCGGCGCCGGGGACGCGGCGCTCGACTCCTACACCGACCGGTGCCTGCGACGCGTGTGGCGCGTCCAGGAGTTCTCGTCGTCGATGAGCTCGATGCTGCACCGGCTCCCCGACGACGACGGGGGGTTCACGCGGCGGCTGCAGCTCGCGAAACTTCGGTACACAGTGTCGTCGGAGGCCGCGGCACGAAGCCTCGCAGAGAACTATGTTGGCCTACCGCACGAGCGGACGAGCGAAGGGAGCGCGCCGTGACGAAGACGCCGCTGCCGTACCGGGCCGAGGTCGTCGGCAGCCTCCTCCGTCCCGAATACCTCAAGGAGGCGGTCGAGGCGGCCGGCGCCGGACAGATCACCGCGGACGAGCTCCGCGAGGCGCAGGACCGGGCGGCCCTGGAGGCGATCGCCTTGCAGGAAGCTTGCGCGGTGGACGTGCTGACCGACGGCGAGGTTCGCCGGAAGTTCTGGTTCGATCCCCTGACCGAGAGCCTGTCGGGCTACAACCCGGAGGTACCCGCTCCCGTTCCGTTCAGCGCCGGCGCCGGCAAGGAAGCGACGGGGCCGCCGCCGCTGCTCCCGGCCGTCACCGACAAGCTCGGCTACCGGCGGAACCTGCCGCTCGAGGAGTTCGACTTCGTGCGCAAGCACGCGCGCACGCCGGCCAAGACCACCATCGCCGGGATGACGTACGCGAGCGTGCTGTGGGTTCCCGGTTTCTCCGACGGCGTCTATCCGGACCGGGGCGAGTACATGCAGGAGGCGCTGGAGATCATGACTCGGGTCGTGGGCGAGGTGGTCGACGCCGGGACGAACTACGTGCAGCTCGACAGCCCGCGCTATACGCACCTTGTGAGCGAGGAAGGGCGAGAGAACCTGCGGCGCGTCGGCCTGGACGTCGAGACGTGGCTGGGCGACATGATCGCGTCGGACAACGCGCTGATCGAACGCTTTCCCGACGTCACGTTCGCCGTGCACCTGTGTCGCGGGAACCACCGGAGCATGTGGTCGGTGGAGGGGGGCTACGATGCGATCGCCGAGCAGTTGTTCAACGACCTCGCGGTCGACCGGATTCTCGCCGAATACGACTCGCCCCGGGCCGGCACGTTCGCGCCGCTGCGGTTCGTCCCGGAGGGCAAGACGGTGGTGCTGGGCCTCATCACGACGAAGGAGCCGCAGCTGGAGGACGCCGACCAGCTCAAGGCACGGATCGACGAAGCCTCGACGTACGTGCCGATGGAGCGGCTCGCCCTGAGTCCGCAGTGCGGGTTCGCGTCCACGCTTCCGGGGAACCTGGTGTCGTTCGACGACCAGCGGGCCAAGCTCGAGCTGCTGGGACGCGTCGCGCGCGACGCCTGGGACTGAGGGGACGCGGCGCCGCGTTCAGCCCGGCGGGGTCGCGTCCTCGACGCCTTCTTCGGCGAGCGTCTGCTGGGCGATGGTGAACGCGGCGTTGGCCGCTGGGACGCCCGCGTAGACGGCGGTGTGCAGGAGCACCTCCGCGATCTCGGTCGGCGACACACCGTTGCGAAGCGCACCGCGCACGTGCATGGGGATCTCGCTCTCGCAGTGCAGGGCGGCGAGGAGCGCGAGCGTGACGCACGAGCGCGTCCGTCGGTCGAGGCCGTCGCGGCTCCACACCGAGCCCCACGCCGAATGATTCACGAAGTCCTGAAACGGCGCGGAGAACGCCGTCGTCGACGCGGCCGCGCGTTCCACGTGATCGTCGCCGAGAACCTCACGACGGACCCGCAGGCCGTCGTCGCTGTTGGCGTTCGTCATGACGTCTCCTCCTCCACGACACCGTTCACGTGTTCCTCGATGAGCCGGCTCACCTCGGCGGGCCGCTCGACGTTCGCGAGGTGCGCCGCGGGATCGAGCACCTCGACCCGGCTGCCTGCGATTCCCTTCGCCAGCGTCTCGACCATCTCCGAAGAGACGGCGGGATCCTCCGCGCCCGCGACGATCAGCGTGGGGGCTCGGATCGCGGCGAGGTCGGGACGAAGGTCAGTCCGCCCGACGACCTCGCAGCAGGCAGCGTACCCCTCGCGCGGCGTCGACGCGATCATCGTTCGCATCCGCTCGACGACCGAAGCGTTTCGCTCTGCGAACAGCGGCGTCACCCACCTCGCGACGACCGCGTCGGCGACCGCCTCCGTCCCCTGTGCGCGAACCGTCGCGGCACGCTCCATCCACGGATCCGCCGGTCCGAACCACGCGGAGGTCCCGCACAGCACGAGGCTCGCGACCCTGCCGGGCTTGTTGGCGCCGAGCCACATCGCGACTTGACCGCCGAGCGAGGCGCCGCAGACGTGCGCGCGCTCGACGCCGAGACGGTCGAGCAACGCGATGACGTCTTCACCGAGATCGGCCAGCTCGTAGGGGCCCGGGGGCACCGGCGACTTGCCGTGCCCGCGATGGTCGTATCGGATCACACGGAAGCGCCCTGCGAGCGCCGCGGCCTGCTCGTCCCACATCGGCAGCGTGCTTCCGAGGGAGTTCGAGAGCAGGACGGCGGGGGCGCCGGCGGAGCCCTCCTCGACGTGGTGGACGGGAACGGCGCTCACGGCGAGCCCCCGCCGATCGAGGCGTGCCGTTCGAGCGCGCGACCCACAAAGGCGTCCGCGCTCCCCAGGTAGCCGGCGGGGTCGAGGAGCACCCCGATCTTCGCAGCGTCGAGGTGCTCGCTCACCTCCGGCGTCGAGGCGAGGACCTCGGCGAACGGGCGCCCCTCCGAGACCGCACGACCGGCCGCGGCCTCGACGGTCTCGTGCGCGGCAATGCGCCCGAGCGTCTCGGCAAGCGCGCCCGAGACGCGCTCGGCCAGCAACAAGCCGTCCGTGAGGTCGAGGTTCACCCGCATCCGTGCCGCGTCGACCTCGAGATGATCCAGGCAGTCCCGGAGCCAAGCAGCCGCCGAGCCTGTGGAGCGCAGCAGGTTGGAGAGAGGGCGCCACTCGGCGTGCCACGCTCCTGCCGCCCGCTCGTGCTCCTGCTGCATCGACGACAGCAGCGTCGAGACGAGACCGGGCGCCTGCCGCCCGCACGCGACTGCGGAGACGGCGGCGATCGGATTGCGCTTCTGGGGCATCGTCGAGGAGCCGCCGCGGCCGGGCAATCCCTCGCGCACCTCGCCCACCTCGGTCTGCGCCAGCAGCACCACGTCGCCCCCGACCTTCGCCACCACCCCAGCGGCGGCGCCAAGCGCCCCGGCGAGATCCGCGATGCGCGTGCGGTCGGTGTGCCACGGGATGTCCGGCGTCGCGAGACCGAGCTCGTCCGCGAGGAACCCTACGATCGCGACGCCGTCCGTCCCGAGCGAGGCAAGCGTCCCGGCGGCGCCGCCGAATTGCACCGCGAGGCCGGACGACCGCACCTCGGTCAGGCGAGCGCGAGCACGGTCGAGCGCGTCCATCCAGCCGGCGGCCTTCAGACCGAACGTCGTCGGGAGCGCGTGCTGCAGAAGCGTCCGCCCCGCCATCAGCGTGGCGCGGTGGGCGGCGGCGAACTCTGCGCATGCGTCGGAAGCCGCCGCGAGGTCGGCGAGCATGGGCTCGAGTGCCCGGCTCGCGACGAGCATCGCGGCGGTGTCGAGAACGTCCTGACTCGTCGCGCCACGGTGGACGTGGAACGCCTCCTCGCCGCCGACGGCGCGCGTCAACTCGAGGACCAGCGGGATGACGGGATTTCCCCCCTGGGCCGCGGCCGCCCCGATGGCCGCAACGTCGAACGCGCCCGCGTCGCACGCCCGCTCGATCGCTTCGGCGGCCGCCGGGGGAACGACTCCCGCTCGGGCCTCGGCCCGGGCGATCGCCGCCTCGACCTCGAGCATGGCCTGGAGCCACGCCCGGTCGTCGACCGCCTCGCGAACTCCTCCTCGGGAGAGGACGCCGTCGAAGAGCCCTTCCGGCGCGGTGTCAGACATGGAAGAAGACGGTCTCACCAGCCCCCTGGAGCCGAACGTCGAACGCGTAGCCGTCGTCGGCGGGAATGGCGATCAGGGTCGTTCGCCGAGCGGGGTCGATCGACGACAGCACCGGATCGGCAGCGTTGGCCGCCTCCTCGTCCGCGAAGTAGACGCGTGTGATGACGTGCTTCAGCAGGCCCCGCGCGAAGACCGACACATCGATGTGGGGGGCCTCGTACCGGCCGTCCGCCGCCGCCACGCTGCCGGGCTTGACGGTAAGGATCGCGAACTCGCCGGCGGGCTCCGCCGACGCTCGCCCGAAGCCGCGGAAGCCCTCGCGCTCGTCGCCCGGGTTCCTCGGATCGGAGAAGCGCCCGTCGGGCCCCGCCTGCCACGTCTCGATCAGCGCGTCGGGCACGGGCTCGCCGGCCCCGTCGTACACGGTGCCGCGCAGCCAGATCGCGCCGGGCGTCCCTTCCGGCACGACGTACGGGCCCTCCGCCCACGGGAGGCCGATCGCGAAGAAGGGCCCGACCGTCTGCGACGGGGTCCGGCCCGCGCTCACGCGTCGTCCTCGTCGAGCGGCGTGGCGTCGCGGCCCCCGAGCACGATGTCGAACTCGAAGGCGAGCGCCCATTCGGGAACGGTGTGCTCGAGATCGAATCGCGAGATCAGCCGCTCTCGCACCTTCGGGTCGGGGATCGAGTTGAAGATGGGGTCCTGGTCGAACAGCGGATCGTCGGGAAAGTACATCTGGGTGATGAGGCGCTGCGTGAAGTTCCGGCCGAACAGCGAGAAGTGCACGTGCGCCGGCCGCCACGCGTTCGCGTGGTTCTTCCACGGGTACGCGCCGGGCTTGATCGTGATGAACCGGAACCGGCCCTCGTCATCGGTGGCGCACCGGCCCGCACCCGAGAAGTTGGGGTCGAGAGGCGCGGGGTGCTGGTCGACGTCGTGCCGGTACCTGCCGGCGGCGTTCGCCTGCCACACCTCGACGAGCGACCGGCGCACCGGCTTGCCTTCGGGTCCCAGCAGCCGGCCGTGCACGATGATGCGCTGCCCCAGCGACTCGCCTTCGTGCTGCGCCGTCAGGTCGTTGTCGAGCTCCCCGACTCGCGACCCTCCGAAGACCGGCCCGGACAGCTCGGTCAGACGGCTCGGCAGCGCGACGAGCGGTTGCAGCGGTGCGCGCAGCCGTGTCGACACGTAGTCGGGATACAGGTACGGGGGGTCGATGTGCGCATCGCGAACGTTGTCCGCCGTCGCCTCGTGGGACACGCCGCTACCTTAATACACGGCGAAGGAGCGACCGCCGAGTGCTGCGGCGCGGAATGCGGGTCGACTACGGCGTGTCGACGCAGCCGTCGAACTCGTACAGCGGATTGACGGCCGTGTGTCCCAGGTAGTTGTAGATCGTCAGCGGACCGACGAGCAACGAGTCCATGCTCGCGGTGAAGCACCCGTTGGCCTTCGCGTCGACGTCGATCTCGATGTGGTAAGGATTTCCCAGCGGGCCGCTCTCCAGCGTGCACACCCAGTCGTTTCCGGGTCCCCGGCTCGGCCCCTCCTGTCCGCCTCGGACGCAGCTCCGCCGCAGATGGATCGGGGCGCCGGGAGCGAACGTCTTTCCCTTGATGACCACCGGGCCGTCGACGAGCTGTTGCTTGACCCGCACGAGGTTCTCGAACGTCGACGTCACCGTGTACTGCAAGCTGCTCGAGTCGATCGGGCTCGGGCGGTAGCTCGCCGCGCCGAGGACGAGCACGGCGGCGATTGCGATGACGCCCACGCGGATGCGCGCGCTCCGGTCGCCCCGGCGCGCGGCGGGGACCGATCCCGCGAAGTCCCGCCGGCGCACCAGATGCCATCCGAACATCAAGCAGAACGCGATGTACGCGATGGACACGATCGAGCCCTGCACGAACGGCCCCGGGTCGGCACTGCGGATGAGCAGGGCGTGCCAGGCGTCGAACGCGGTCGTGAGCATGAGCGTCCGGAAGCCGAGGATGGAGAACAGCTCCATCATGCCGCCGATGACGACGGGCGCGAGCATGCCGATGATCCCGCTTCGGGTCGCGATGGAGAAGAGCAGCCCGAGGCACGTGAACGCGAGGACCGGCAGGATCGCGGTCGACCAGCTCAGCAACGTCATCCAGAACGCCCGGTCGGGCTGCATCATCTCGCCGGCGAGGCCGATGACGGGCTGGGACCCGACGAACAGGAGCCCGGCGACGAGGCTGCTGACCGCAAGCAGGAGAACGACCAAGAGAGAGTACGTTGCCGCGACGAGCGTCTTGCCCACGAACACGTCCTGCCGCCGGCATCCGCGCGTCAGCACCGTCTGCCACGTCCCATACCGATCTTCCGACGCGAACATGTCGCCCGCCACGACGCTCACCAGGACGAGGAAACCCGCCTCGCTCGCGAAACCGAGCATCACGAACGGGAGCGCGAATCCCGACGTGTGCAGCCACCGGCCGAAGAGCGTGTCGGCGGGGAGCGTCGGCTGCGTCTTGATGATCGCGATGAACACGACCGGGCCCAGCACGCAGATGGCGAGCGCAACGCGCACGAGCAGCTGCGAGCTGAGCTTGCGCATCTCGACGCGGTAGACGCTCCACACTCCGCCGCCGCGACGAGCTTGCGCGGGGAGGGCGCCGACGGTGCCCGCGATCGCGCTCACGGCGACACCTCCAGACTCCGCCCGTCGGGAGCACCTGCCGGTTCGGACTCAGCCTCCTCTGAGGGGTCTGCGGAACTCCGGGCGCCGGTCAGCTCGAAGAACATCGACTCGAGCGGACTCATCAGCAGCTCGAGCCGTCGCACGGCGATGCCCTCGCGGCCGAGCGCGATGACGAACTCATCGAGCGCCGGCGTCTCGGCCTTGAGCGTGATCCCGCCGCTCGTACCGCGCAGCGCGCTGAGCGTGTGGCCTCGCTCGGCGAGCGCGGCCGCGCGGTCGTCATCACTCGTCCACAGCACGTGGGCGGGTGCGGGGGCCTCCTCTCGCAGCCGCTTCAGGGTCCCGTCCCACACGACCTTGCCCGCGGTCATGATCGTGACGGTGTGGCAGAGGTCTTCGACCTCGACCACGTTGTGGCTGCTGAACAACACGGCGGTGCCGTCGAGGGCGAGGCTCCGCACCAGGGCCCGGATGTCGCGTGCGCCCACGGGGTCGAGCCCGATCGAGGGCTCGTCCAGGACGAGCAGGTGAGGCACGTAGAGCAGCACGGCCGCGAGTCCCAACCGCTGCCGCATTCCCGAGGAGTACTGCCCGGCGCGCCGTCCGGCCATCTTCGTCAGCCGAACCAGCTCGAGGACCTCGTCGACGCGACCCTCGGGCACACCGCCGTCGAGCTCCGCCAGCAGCTCAAGGTTCTTCCGGCCCGACAGATACGGATACAGCGAGGGCGCCTCGACGAACCCCGCGACGCCCTGCACCATCGGGGAAACGGTCGGATCCCATTTCTTTCCCCGCAACGCGACGGTGCCGCGGTCGGGCTGCACGAGGCCGAAGAGCATGCGCATCAAGGTCGTCTTGCCGGCTCCATTGGGACCGAGCAGGCCGCGGATCTCGCCGGGCTCGACCCGGAGATCGACGCCGTCCACTGCGCGTGTCGCTTCGAAGTGCTTGACCAGTCCCTTCACCGACAGGGCGGGCTGGGAGCGCGCGGGGGCGGGCCGCGGTGGAGAGGGCTCGCTCATGGGTGCGGCCATGGTACCGGGCGAGCCTCAGGACCGCGATAGGCCGTCGGGAGGAATCGGAGGCCCGGCCCATCGGCACCCGAAGGGACCCGAGCGGACGGCCGGCCTGGGTGCCCCGCCGCCTGCGTTCCGCGCCAGGCGGCAGATTGCCCACGATTCTGCACTCACCGATGTCGGCGCCGGACGGTACGTTCGGGCCGGATGACCACCATCGATACGGTCCGCGAGCTCGCACTCAGCCTCCCGCGGTCCTACGAGGCCCTGGTTCACGACCGTGTGAAGTTTCGCGTGGGACGGATCGTCTACGTCGCGTTCTCCCGCGACGAGACGCTGATGGGATTCGCGTTCCCCAAGGAGGAACGCGAGGCGCTGGTTGCCTCCGAGCCGGACAAGTTCATGCTTCCCAAGCCCTCGGAGATGCGGTGGCACTGGGTGGTCGTGCGGCTCGCGGCCATCGACGACGAGGAGATGCGCGAGCTGGTCATCGACGCGTGGCGGATGGTCGTGCCGAAGCGCGTCGCGGCGGAGCACCTCGTGGAGGATCCGGGGGCAAACGGCAGGTAGTGCGCTCCGCCTGTGGCGCCCCCGGCGGCATTGACACTGGTGCCAGAGTGATGCCATAGTGGCGCCATGGACATCGACACCTACATCCAAAGCGTCCGGCGCCAGCTCGAGCTGTCGGTCGAGGCCGGCGGCGACGAGTCACGCGACGCTGCGCGTCGTCTCATCGCGCCGCTCGAGTCCGCGATCCGGCTGTCCGTTCAGGACGCGCTTGCCGCCGCGGCGGAGGAGATCACCCTCGAGTTGGCCCCTGGCGCGGTGGAGCTGCGGCTCCGCGGGCGCGAGCCTGAGTTCGTCGTGAGCCTTCCGCCGACCGATCCTGGCGCAGAGGACGCGGAGGGCCAGGTCGCCGCGCCGAGCACCTGGCTGGGGCGCGGGTCCGGATCGGGGGACGTCGGGGAGGACGATTCGGCCCTGTCACGGATCAATCTGCGGCTCCCCGAGCGGCTGAAAGCCCGCGTCGAAGAGGCGGCCGCGGAAGACGGGCTGTCGGTCAACGCCTGGCTCGTCCGAGCGGCCGCCACCGCGGTGGAGCGGCGGGGCCCGGCCGTCCGTCGAGACGTACGAACCCCGCACGGCGCGCAGCGCTACACGGGGTGGGCGCGCTAGTCGGAGCCGGACGTGAGCGGCCGTGCGCGCCGGACGGCAGAGAGATCACCACAGACCACGAGCACGCGAGGAGGAACACAAGATGCCCACCACCTTCGACACCCCGGAGCCAATCTCGGTGACGCTGGAGCTCGCGGTCGCCCAGATCCAGGTCGTGGCGACCGACCGCCGCGACACCGTCGTCGACGTGCGACCGAGCGACCCTTCGAAGAAGTCGGACGTGGCTGCGGCGCGGCAGACCCGGGTGGAGTACGCGAACGGCGCGCTGCTCGTCAGGTCGCCGAAAGGGTGGCGGCAATGGGCGCCCTGGGGCCCCTGGGGCAGCGAATCGATCGATCTGCACATCGAGCTCCCGTCCGGATCCGCGGTCCGCGGGGCCGCCGGTGTCGGGGCGATTCGCTGCACCGGACGGATCGGCGAGTGCCGGTACCGCAGCGGCGCCGGGGATGTCTCACTCGAGCACGCCGGCCCCGTTGAGATCAAGTCCGGGATCGGCGCCGTCACCGTCGACGAGGTCGCCGGTCCGGCGGACGTCAAGACGGCGGGAGCCGTGCGGATCGAGCGGATCGACGGTCGGGCCTCCATCAAGAACGCCAACGGTGACACGTGGATCGGCGAGGTCACCGGCGAGGCGCGCGTGCAGGCGGCCAACGGCGCCATCGCCGTCGATGTCGCGGGCGCCGGAGTCGAGGCGAAGACGGCCAACGGCAGCGTGCGAATCGGCGAGGTTGCGCGCGGCTCCGTCGTCGCCCAGAGCGCCATGGGAGCCTTGGACATCGGCGTCCGCGAGGGCGTTCCGGCGTGGCTCGATCTCGACACGAGGTTCGGAACCGTCCACAGCGATCTGGACGCCGCCGAGCGGCCGCAGCCCGACGAGGAGGCGGTCCAGGTCTACGCCCGCACGGCGACGGGGGACATCACCGTCCACCGCTCGTTGCGGAACGGCATGGGAAAGGACGAAGCATGAACGCCGCGACGGCGGCACCCGCGCTCCAGGCAATGGGGCTGCGGAAGTCGTTCGGCGACACGGTGGCGCTGGACGGCATCGACCTGAAGGTCGCCGAGGGTTCGGTCTTCGCCCTTCTCGGCCCCAACGGCGCGGGGAAGACGACCACCGTGCAGATCCTGTCGACGCTCATCCCTCCCGACGCCGGCGAGGTCCGCGTCGCCGGACACGATCCGGCGCGCGAGCCGCAGGCGGTCAGGGACGCGATCGGCGTCACCGGCCAGTTCTCGGCGGTGGACAACCTGCTGACGGGAGAGGAGAACCTGGCGCTCATGGCCGACCTGCACCACCTGAGCCGCGAAGAGGGCCGCCGGCGCGCGGACGAGCTTCTGAGGGGGCTGGACCTGGTGAACGAGCGCCGGAAGCCCGCGGCGACGTACTCGGGTGGCCTTCGTCGAAGGTTGGATCTGGCGATGACCCTGATGGGCGAGCCGAGGATCATCTTCCTCGACGAGCCGACCACCGGACTCGACCCGCGAAGCCGCCGCGCCGTTTGGCGCATCGTGCGCGGGCTCGTCGAGCGCGGGGTCACGATCTTCCTGACGACCCACTATCTGGAGGAGGCCGACGAGCTGGCCGACCGGGTGGCGCTCCTCGATCACGGGAAATTGATCGCGGAGGGGACGCCCGACGAGCTCAAGCGACGCGTGCCGGGCGGGCACGTCCTGCTGGAGTTCGCCGACCCGGCGGCGCTCGACAAGGCGGCCGTGGCCTTCCCGGAATGGAACAGGGACGACGACGCGCTGACCCTCGCCGTCCCCGGCGACGGCGCCGTCGGCTCGCTCCGTGAGCTGCTCGACGTGCTCGACCGGGCCTCCGTCAGAGTGGAGCGTCTCACGGTCCGCACGCCCGACCTCGACGACGTGTTCCTGGCCCTCACGGGTCGCGCAGACCACGAAGGAGACCTCCAATGACCATCAGCTACGCATATGCGGTGCGCGATTCGGCCACGATGCTCCGGCGCAACCTCAAGCACATGGCGCGCTATCCGTCGGTGTCGGTGATGATCGTCGGGATTCCGGTGGTCCTGCTGCTGCTGTTCGTCTATGTGTTCGGAGGGACGCTCGGCGCCGGTATCGACGCCGTGACCGGCGGCCGCCAAGCCTACGTGAACTACGTGACTCCCGGGATCATCCTGGTTGCGATCGCGGGCGTCGCCCAAGGGACGGCGCTCGCCGTCTCGATGGACATGGCCGACGGGATCATCGCGCGGTTCCGCACGATGGGCATCGCGCGCGGCGCCGTGCTCACCGGCCACGTCCTCGGCAGCACGGTTCAGACGATCCTCGGCCTGGTGGCCGTGATCGGGGTCGCATTCGCGATCGGCTTCCGGCCGAACGCGAGCATCGAGGAATGGGTGGCTGCGGCCGGCCTCCTCGTGATGACCGCGGTCGCGATCACGTGGCTTTCGGTGGCGCTGGGCCTGCACGCGAAGACCGTCGAAGCCGCGAGCAACGTGACGTTGCCCCTGCTGCTCCTGGTGTTCATCGGCAGCGGGTTCGTCCCCACCGACTCGATGCCGGCGGGGCTGCGCGCCTTCGCCGAGTACCAGCCGTTCACGCCGATCATCGAGACGCTCCGCGGACTGCTCATGGGAACGCCGATCGGTCACGACGTGGTGCTGGCCGTCGCCTGGTGTGCGGCGATCGGACTCTGTGGCTATGTCTGGGCGATGCGGCTGTACGAGCGCGACCCGACGCGCCGGGTCCGGGTGCTCAGCGCCGGCAGCGCGTGAGCCCCGCCGCGAGGGCGAGGCGACGCCGGCACGCCGGCAATCGCGCCCGCGGACCCGGAATTTACACGGGCGCAACCTGCCGACCCCGGCCATCTGCGACCATGGAAAGGACCCGACAACGGAGGTGGACCCGTGACGCCCACCGAGCTTCGCCCTGCGCGCGCTCCGAAGACGGCGGGGACTCGCGCTCTCAGGATCGGCGGCATCGCCCTGTCGACATTCGGCACCATCGGAGGAATCGTCGGCCTCATCGAACGCGACCTGTTCGAGGCGCTGCTGGGATTCGCCGACATCTTCCTCGGCGGGATCTTCTATCTGCACACGAAGACGGCGACCTGAATCTCCAGCTGGGCGTTCCCCGACGAACTCCGTGACGGAAGTGTCGTCCGCGTCGGACGCGCCATGCCGGGGAAGAACGACTGGTCACCTGCGGCAGCGCTCAGCGACGAACGCTCGGCGTTCGTGGAGGTGGGGGGAATCGAACCCCCGTCCCCGGCCGACCGTCTGGGTCTTCTACGGGCGTAGCCGCCGGTGAAGATTCGCCTCGAGGCTCCCAGCGGCGGAGGACCTCTCGGCTAGCCCGAGTGAAATGTCCGGCGGTGGCCCTCTGGCGTGACCACCGACGTAAGCCTGCTCGCGACGCCCGTCCGCGGGCGCAGGCACCCCGCGGGGGACGGCTACCTAAGGGTTACTTAGGCAGCGAGCGCCAGCTCAGAGTTGGCACTTGTGTTTGTCCGGCTTTTAACGAGGCATCCGGGACCTCGGCCCGCTTCCCCCAGGCGGCAACCGTCCGGGTCGAAGCCAGTGCACCCCCGTATTGAGTTGTCAGGCCACCAAGTATAGGAGGGGCCGCCGACCCTAGACGATCTCCACCGGCGTCCCCGGCCCGGCCACCTTCGCGAGCCAGTCGATCGCAGAGTCGTCGAGCCGCACGCAGCCGTTCGATTTCGCCGTCCGGAGCGGCACGAGGAGGCTCGATCCCCCTCGTCCGTGGATGGCCACGAGCCCGTCCCCACCGTCGAAGCGCTGGTACACGGTCGAGTGAGCGGTCAGCGTCAGGAGCCAACTCCCGTAGAAGCCGTCCGGATTCGCCAGCGGGATCCGCTCGGCGATCGCGAACAGGCCCTTGGGCGTCGGCGACCAGGGCGCGCCGACGACCGCTGAAAAGCTCCTCACCTGCTGGGCGTTCCAGAAGACGGTCACCGTCCGGCGCTCGGTCGACACGACGATGCGCCACGGCGTCGTTTCGAGGACCGCCACGTTCCCGTCGATCCAGCCGGCGGCGCCGTTCGGACGTTCCGGCAGGCGGACGTGGAGCCAGTCGGTGCCGGCGTCCTGGCGCCGCCCGAGCACCAACAGGTCCGTCGGTCCGCCGCCCGGGCGGATCGTCGTCTGCAGCTGCTCCACCATATGCGAGCCCCCCGGCGCGGTGAGCGCGGGGGTCGGCGCGACGAGCCGCGCGATGAGCGCGGGCGCCGCGGGCGGGACCGGCATGGACAGCGGTCGCACGAAGAACCCCTCGGGCGCCGGCGCGGGCAGTGGAGTCGGAGCCGCGGCTCGCGTGCACCCGGCGAGCCCCGCGATGGCCACGCACAGGGCGAGCGCGACCCCCGCGCGCCGACGCCGGGCGCGCGCGCGCCCGCTCATCCCGTCACCGGGACCGGCGCGCCGGGCGGAAGCGCCGTCACCTCGACGGCGGCCTGCGCACTCGCGGTTCCGGCGTTCCCCGAGCTCGCGTGCGCGACGTTGTGCTCGGTGCCGGTCGGGGCGTCGCTCGCGACGAGCGCCGTGATCGTCATCGTCCGGCTCGCCCCGCTCGCCA
>DASPTB010000123.1:0-3355 GCA_035623615.1 Actinomycetota bacterium | reverse complement strand
CGTCGCCAGATCGCCTGGCTGCACCGGGTGCTCTCCTCGATAGAGAAGCGGCTGCTCGCCGTGGAGCGCGGCGATCTCGTCGTCGCTCATGCGCGCGCTCCCCACCGACAGCCGCAGCTGGTTCAGCGCCAGGCCCTGCTTCACCCGCACCGTGAACGACAACGGGACGACCTCCAGGTACAGCTTTCCCCCGTAGCCGGGGCGGATCTCGTCGAACCGCGGGCCCTCGTCGCTGATGACGCGCGTGAACACGTCGAGCCGCCCGGTCGAGCTCTTCGGATTCGCCTTGCCGCGCACCTCGGCGGGAAGGCGCAGCTCCTCGATCAACGGAATGAGGTAGGGCCGGTTCGTCTCGAGCACCGCACCGTCGCGGCGGAGGTCCAGCTCGTCGACGACGAACTCTTTCAGCTTCACGTCGACCGGACGGCGGTCGGGAAGGAAGGAGCAGCGGATCCGGTAGGCGACCTCGCCGAGGCGCAGGTCGACGCTCGCCGGCTGGATGCTCTGCTGCGGGATCTTGAAGTCGCCGGCGTCGATCATCCCCAGGTCGACGGCGCGCTCGAGCGATTGACTTGGAAGGACCCCAACCGCCTCGGCGGACAGCCCGAGGCTAGCCCGCGCGTCTCCTGCTGTCGTGTCGCCTCCCACCCCGAGCCTCCGTCGTCGGCCGGCGCCGCCGGCCGCCACGATACCGTCAATCGGCGGCGCCGCGGCGGGACACGTCGGCCGTCGCGCCCGTCGCGGTCAGCGCCTGCGCGAGCCCCTGCGCGGTCGCGTGGCCGACGCCCTCGGCGACGATCGCCGGCAGGTTCGCCATGAGCCCGGGAATCCGTTCTGCGGGGACCCACTGCCGCAACTCACGGGCGACGGCGTCGGGATCCTCGCCGGCCGCGATCAGGCGGACGTCGAACAGTTGCTGATGGAACGTCGGTGTGCCTGCGCCGGCCCTAACTGGAGGTCGAAGCACGACCGAGCCATCCAGGTGCGCGCGGATGGCAATGGTGTGTTCGAGGGTCGCTCCGACGCCCAACAGCGTGCCGAGCGCTACGAGACCCGCGCCGAAGACCGCCGCGGCGGCGCCATAGACCCCGCCCGACGTGGCCCCTTCCGACCCAAGGCTCTGTGCCCGAAGCAACAGCAGGAGCGCGGCAGCCGTGCAAGAAGTCGCGATCAGCCACCCCAGGATGCGAAGCACGTCCGGAGCGGCGCTTCCTCTGTATCCCCACGGGACCTGTTCGTCCGCCACGATCCCCTCCTTCGAAGGCCGGTCGCGCCTGTATACCCGAACACCGGTCGGTCGAGTCAAGGCGGTCCGGAAGGGCGATCCCGCTCTAGCCCGTCTCCCGCTGCTCCTTCAGGTACCGCAGCAGACGGTCCCGCGCACCCTCGAGGTGCTCGACGATGAGGCGCTCGGCGCGCACGCCGTCGCCGGCCTCGATACCCGCCAGCACCTCGCGATGCTGCCGTTCGACCAGCTCGAACGACTCGTAGAAGCGCTCCTCCTCGAGGTGGATGAGCACCCGGAGCACGCCGGCGTTGCGGACGAAGACCTCGTGCAGGCGCCGGTTCCCGCTCGCCCGGCAGAGCGTCTCGTGGAACTCGTAATCCGAGCGGACGAGGCCTTTGAGGTCCGAGGCCCGCACTGCCTCCGACATCTTCCCGATCGCTGCGCGCAACATGTCGAGGGCCGACGGATCGGCGTTCTCGATGATCAGCCGCGCGGCGCGCGCCTCGATGGCGGTGCGCAGGTCGTACAGGTCGCGGGCGTCCCCCTCGGTCGGCGCCGCGACGAACGTCCCTCGCCGCGGCTCCTCGCGCACGAGGCCCTCCGCCGCGAGCTGCTTGAGCGCCTCCCGCACCGGCCCGCGGCTCACCTGCAGCTGCCTGGCGAGCCGCGTCTCGACCAGCCGCTCGCCGCTGGTGAACGTCCCGCCCAGGATCCGGCTCCGGATCGCCTCAGCGGTCTGTTCCGCCAGGGTCGGCGACGAGAGCGGCTTGAGCGAGCTCACGGCCGGCCGTCACCCGTCCGGCGATCTCGCGCCCCCGCCCTGCAGGCGCCGGAGGGCGACCAGGCTGATCATCTCGAACGCAAGATGCGCGGCGACCGTCGCCGTCTGCCCCGCCGGGTCGTACGCCGGGATGACCTCCACGACGTCGAACCCGACGAAGTCGATCCCCGTGAGCCCCCGGATGATCTTGAGCGCGTCGGCCGAGGTCGGACCCCCCGCCTCGGGCGTGCCCGTCCCCGGCGCGAACGCCGGGTCGATCATGTCGATGTCGAAGCTGATGAACGCCGGCCGGTCGCCGACGCGGCGCCGGATCTGCTCGGCAGTCGCGTCGACCCCCATCTCGAAGAGCGTGTGGGTCGGCACGTAGTCGAGACCGAGCTCGCTCCGCAGCGAGGTCCAGTCCTCCTTGCCGTACACCGAGCCCCGCAGGCCAACCTCGATCGAGTGGTCGACGTCGACGAGCCCTTCCTCGATCGCCCGGCGCATCCAGGTCCCGTGGTTGTACTTCTCACCGAAGAACGAGTCCCACGCGTCCGTGTGTGAGTCGAAGTCGATCACGGCGACGGGCCCGACCGACCGCGTCGCGCGCAGGTGCGGAAGCGTGACGGCATGGTCGCCGCCGAGGAGCAGCGGCACGACGCCCGCCTGGACGACGGGGGCGACCTCGCGCTCGATCAGCTCGTAGCTGCGCTCGATGTAACCGGGAACGATCGCTACGTCGCCGTAGTCGACGCACGACAGGACGCCGAACGGCTCGACGTCCAACACCGGGTTGTGACCGCGAATGAGGACCGACGCGGCACGGATCGCGTTTGGCCCGAAGCGGCCGCCCGCTCGGAACGAGACGCCGGTGTCGAACGGGACCCCGATCACCGCGAGGTCGACCTCTTCGACGGTCCGTACGTTGGGAAGCCGCGCGAAGGTCGGGATGCCGGTGAAGCGGGGGCTCTTCAGCGAGTCCTCGGGAACATAGCGCGGCCTGTCGCCGTCCCGTTCGCCGCTCATTCGGACCTCCCTCCGGTCACCGGGAGCGTCTGGCCGCGAAACGCCGTCCCGTCGTCGGATGCGAGGAAGGCGACCACGCCGGCGATCTCCTCCGGCGTGCCGATCCTTCCGACCAGGTCCTGCGTCGCGTAGCGCGCCTTCATCTCGTCGAGCGAGACGCCGGCGAACCCGGCGTCGGACGCGAGCTGCGGCGTGTCGATGATGCCGGGTGCGATCGCGCTGGCGCTCACGCCGGCACCGCCGACCTCGGCATCGAGCGCTCGAGTCATCTCCACGAGTCCTCCTTTCGCCGCACAGTACGCCGTCGCGCCCTTCGCTCCGATCAGGCCCCAGATCGACGA
>DASPTB010000121.1:0-14270 GCA_035623615.1 Actinomycetota bacterium | reverse complement strand
CACCATCCACGGGACGATCATGATCTTCCTGGTGATCTTCCCGTTCCTCTCCGGCTTCGGGAACTACATCGTCCCCCTGCAGATCGGTGCCCTGGACATGGCGTATCCACGCGTGAACGCCCTGTCGTTCTGGCTGCTCCCCGCCGGCGGACTGACGATCCTCGCCGGGTTCTTCGTCAGCGGCGGGGCCGCCGCCGCCGGGTGGACCAACTACGTCCCCCTCTCCGCTCAGGGGGGGACCGGCGAGGATCTGTGGATCCTCGGACTGTTGATCGTCGGCACGGCGTCGATCCTCGGCGCGATCAACTTCATCGTCACGGTGCTGCGGATGCGCGCGCCCGGCATGACGATGTTCCGCCTTCCGCCCTTCACGTGGGCGACGTTCACGACGTCGCTGCTCATCGTGCTGGCGACGCCGGTCGTGACGGGGGCGCTCGTCATGCTCTTCTGCGACCGCCACTTCGGGACCACCTTCTTCGTCCCCTCCGGGGGTGGGAGCGTGGCGTACTACCTGAACACGTTCTGGTTCTTCGGGCACCCCGAGGTCTACATGCTCATCCTCGGTGCCTGGGGAATCGTCTCGGAGATCATCCCCGTGTTCTCCGGGAAGCCGCTGTACGGCTACAAGGGCGTGGTGCTGGCCTTCCTGATGATCGCCGCGCTGTCGTTCACGGTGTGGGCGCACCACATGTTCACCACGGGCCTCGTGACGAACCTCTCGTTCTTCGCGGCTACCACGGAGATGATCTCGATTCCCACGGGCGTCCTGTTCTTCAACTGGCTCGCGACCATGTGGCACGGCAAGATCCGGTTCGAGGTCCCGATGCTCTTCGCGATCGGGTTCATCGCGATGTTCCTCATCGGTGGAATCGACGGCGTGTGGATGGCGTCTCCCGCGATGGACTTCGCGATCCACGACACCTTCTGGGTGGTCGCGCACATCCACTACGTGCTCTTCGGCGGCGCGCTGTTCGGCATCTTCGCGGGGATCTACTTCTGGTACCCGAAGATGACGGGCTACAAGCTCCACGACGGGCTCGGCAAGTGGCACTTCTGGGTCATGCTCGTCGGCTTCAACCTGACGTTCTTCCCGATGCACCTGCTCGGTCTCAAGGGCATGCCGCGCCGCATCGCGCTGTACCCGGCGGACCGCGGGTGGGGGACGCTGAACCTGATCTCCACGATCGGCGCGTACATCATCGCGATCTCGATCATCATCTTCATCGTCAACGTGATCGTTTCGGCCCGCCGGCGCGAGATGGTCGGCGACGACCCGTGGAAGGCGAACACCCTCGAGTGGGCGACCTCCTCCCCGCCGCCCCCGCACAACTTCGACCGGCTGCCCAGGATCCGCTCGCTTCGTCCCGTGTACGACGAGAGGATGGCGAAGGCCGCCTCCTCCGGGGGAGGTGAGTCATGAGCGCGCAGGAGACCGCCGAGGCGATGGACCAGCGTTCCGTCGCTTCCACCAGCAGCTCGGTCATGGGGATGGTGCTGTTCGTCGCGTCGGAGACGATGTTCTTCATGGCGTTCTTCGCCGTGTTCGCCGCGTCGTACTCGGCGACCAAGGTCTGGCCGCCACTCAAGACGCCGGTGCCGCCGATCGGCGTGCCGACGGCCGGTGCTGTCGTCCTCGTCCTGAGCGCGATTCCCATGGCGCTCGCGTTGCTCGCCGCTCGCCGCCGGCGCGGCGAGGGCGCCTTCAAGTGGCTCGTCGCGACGATCGTCCTCGGGGTCGCCTTCTGCGTCCTCTGGGTGGTCGGCCTTCCCGACGTCGGCTTCGGGATCAAGGGCGGGATCTACGCCTCGCTGTTCTACGTGATGAACGGGCTCGGCATCGCCCACGTGATCGGCGGGATCGTCTTCGCGGTCATGGTGTCCACGCAGGCGGCGGCCGGCGAGCTGCGTTTGCGGCGTGACCCGGCCGAGGCCTTGGCCGTCTACTGGTTCTTCGTCGTCGTGCTCGGGGTTGCCCTGTTCGCGGCCTTCTACCTGGCGGCCTCGTGAGTACCTTCTCGCGCATCGGCCTGATCCTCGGGGTGCTCTTCCTGATCGACTCGTTCGTCTACCTGGGGCTGCAGAGCAACAAGCAGGGCTTCGTCCTGATCCTGTTCACCGGGGTTGGGTTCGCCTACCTCGGGTGCTATGCGCTCCTCGCGGTGCGCAAGGCCAGGCACGAAGCCGCGGAGGAGGGGCTGGGCGAGCCGCACGTTGGTCCGACGATCTGGCCGCTCGTGTTCGCCGTGTCGGCCGTGGTCATGGTGGTGGGCATCCTGGTGACGCCGGTGATCCTCGTCATTGGGGGGATACTGTTCGTCGTGGCGGCCGTGGGGTGGATCTCGGCGGCCCGGAAGCAGTGGCACGTCGACGGCCACGACGCCGGCGAGCACGCGAGCTCGACGGCCGAGCACTGAGAGGAGGAGCCGTGGCGCGGGCATACGACCGATGCGTCCGGTGCGGCCGGGGCGTGCCGTGGGGGCAGTCGACCTGCAAGCAGTGCAACCCCGCCGGCCTCCCGAGCCCGAGCCCGGCCCAGTACCACGCCACCGTGTTCCTCTCGGTGATCGCCGTGATGGTGGTGCTCGCGGCCATCGTGCTGCTCCACTCCTGAGCTCGCCCCCCCTTACGTTCGCATGTCGTTGCCCTATGCTTCGATCCGTGAAGGTCATGCCCTTGACGGACGCGCGACGTGCCTTCAAGGACGCGCCGATGGTCAGGGTCGGTACGCTGCTCCCGGGCGGTGCCCCGCACGTCGTGCCGCTGTGGTTCGTCTGGCTGGAGGAGGGCGTGTACGTGACCTGCCGGCGGGACAGCCGTGTGTGGGCGAATCTGCAACGCGACCCGCGCGTCGCTCTCGAGTTCGACCGCGGCCGGGCGTGGGTGGAACACCAGGGGCTGCTTCTCCACGGATCCGCCGAGTTGCTCGGGGCAGACCACCCCTCGGCCAAGCGAGCGATCTCCGCGTGGTTCGAGAAGTACCGCAGCGACCTGGGGGGCGATGGGTTCGAGGCCTACGCGACGCAGGTCCCCGAGCCGGCGATGTTTCGTGTGCGACCCGACCGGTTCGCCGGTTGGAGCAACGGGGGGCCTCGGGGCGAGCCGGCCTGACCGGGACGGTCTCGGCCGCGAGGCTCCGGTCACGAGATCGACGAACCCCTCCCGTTTGCCCGAGGAGAAGGCCGAGCGTAGACTTCGTGAAACATTTCACAAAGTCCGAGGCGCGTTCCGCGGGAACGAGCCTCGGGCACCGTTCCGGGGGGGAGGTAGCCACGGCCACGCGCCTCGAAGCGGACGTCCTCGTGGTGGGAGCCGGTCCCGGCGGATCGGCGACGGCTTATCACCTGGCAAAGCGCGGCGTCGACGTCCTGATGGTGGACAAGGAGACGTTTCCGCGCGAGAAGGTTTGCGGCGACGGGCTGACGCCGCGCGCCGTCGTCGCCCTCGAGGAGATGGGCGTCGACACCACCGACGCGGCGTTCGAGCGCAACGACTACCTGAGGACGTACGGCCTCGACGGCTTCGTGCTCGACCTGCCCTGGCCGACGCTTCGCTCCTATCCCTCGTACGGGCTCACCATGACCCGGTTCGATCTCGACAACCGCCTCGCCCAGCGCGCCGTCAAGGTGGGGGCGCGGTTCGAGCAAGGTGTCGAGGCGGCCGAGCCCCGCCGCGAGGGCGGCTGGATCAACGGCGCGCTGCTGCGCGGCGCGGACGGTGCCGAGCGGGAGGTTCGCACCCGCTACGTCATCTCGGCCGACGGCGCCTCGTCGCGGTTCGCGACCCACCTCGGGGTGACGAGGGACGCGACGCGGTCGGTGGGCATTGCCGCCCGCCGTTACTACCGAAGCCCCCGGCCAAAGGAGCCGGTGCTGGAGGCGTTCCTGACGCTCCCGGGCGACGGCGGCATCATGCCCGGCTACGGGTGGATCTTCTTCATGCCCGACGGAGTGCTCAACGTGGGCGCGGGACTCATGAACACGTTCAAGCAGTTCAAGCACGTCTCTGCCCGTAAGTGCCTTGACATCTTCGTCGAGGGCCTTCCCCCGGAGTGGGAGATCAACGAGGAGAACGCGATCGGCAAAGTGCAGTCCGGGCCGCTCCCGACCGGCCTCAACCGCAGGCCTGCGGCGCTCCCCGGCATGCTGCTCGTCGGGGACGCCGCCGGGATGATCAACCCCTTCAACGGCGAAGGGATCTCCTGCGCGATGGAGTCCGGGCAGCTCGCGGCCGAGCTCGTGGCCGACGCGCTCGTCCACGACCGTCCGGGGATCGCGCAGATGTACCCGACGATCCTTCGCCAGCGGTACGCGAAGTACTACTCGATCGGGAACGGCTGGCTGAAGCTGATCGGAAACCCGAAGCTCATGAACTACCTCGTCGAGCACGGCGTTCCCAGGCGCCGGTTCATGGAGTTCGCGATGCGGCTGCTCGCGAACCTGTACGAGGAGGAGGACGGCATCATCGACGATCGTCTGATCCGGGGGCTCGTTTCGCTCGCCCCACGACGATGACGAGCGGGTACCTGCCGATCCTGGTGTTCGGGGGCCTGGTGTTCCTCTTCGCGGTGCTGTCCATCGCCGTTTCGGCCCTGCTCAGCCCGCGCCGCCCGCGGCCGGCGAAGTCCGCGCCGTACGAGTGCGGCATAACGCCCGAGCGGCTGCCCGCGGCCGAGCGATTCCCCGTCAAGTTCTACGTGATCGCGATGCTGTTCATCATCTTCGACGTCGAGGCGATCTTCCTCTTCCCCTGGGCCGTGTCCTTCCGCGCGCTTGGGCTGTTCGGACTGGTCGAGATGATCGTGTTCATCGGGCTGCTGTTCGTGGCCTACGTGTACGTCCTGCAGAAGGGCGGACTCGAATGGGAGACGCTGGACCGGCCGGTCCTGGTCGGCGGGGAGGATGCCGGCCCTTCGGCGGTTCCCGGCGCGCCCGGGGGAGGCGCCGGCGGCGCCGGAGAGCCGCGCCGGGAGCCGGTCGGCGCGGGAGGGCGCTGAGGACGTGCCGGCCGAGTTGGTCCCCGGTGTGCAGATCGGCCGCGGCGAGGATGCGGAGGAGGTCCGGCGCGGCCTGCTTCTGACCACCCTCGGCAAGGCGGTCGCATGGGCACGCAAGAACTCGATGTGGCCGGCCACGTTCGGGCTCGCCTGTTGCGCCATCGAGATGATGGCCGCGGGCGCCGGCGACTACGACCTCGGGCGCTGGGGGATGGAGGTCTTTCGTGCCTCGCCCCGGCAGGCGGACCTCATGATCGTGGCCGGACGCGTGTCGCAGAAGATGGCGCCTGTCCTGCGGCAAATCTACGACCAGATGCCGGAGCCCAAGTGGGTGATCTCGATGGGGGTCTGCGCCTCGTCGGGCGGGATGTTCAACAACTACGGCCTCGTGCCGGGCGTCGACACGATCGTCCCGGTCGATGTGTACGTGCCCGGCTGCCCACCCCGTCCAGAGATGTTGATGTACGGAATCCTTCGGCTCCACGAGAAGGTGCAGCGCGAGGCAAGAATCACGTGACGCCCGAGGACCTGTTCGGCCGGCTGCGGACGCGGTTCGCGGACGTCGTGCTCGCGCGCGGCGAGGTGTCGGTCTCGGTGGGGCCGAAGGAGCTCCTCGCCGCCCTAGAGTGGTTGCGCGACGAGGACCTTGGGTTCGACTTTCTGTCCGACCTCACCTGCTCCGACTGGCCCGAGCTCGAGCCCAGGTACTGGGTCGCCTATCACCTGCTGTCGCTCGCCCAGGGACACCGGCTCCGCGTCAAGGTGGGGCTCGCCGGCGACGACGAGCCGCACGTGCCGTCGGTGACGGCGCGCTACCCGACCGCCGACTGGTTCGAACGGGAGGCCTTCGACTTCTTCGGCGTGGTGTTCGACGGCCACCCCGACCTTCGGCGCATCGAGATGCCAGAGGAGTGGACGGGGCATCCGCTGCGCAAGACCGAGCCGCTCGCCGGCGTGCGCACGCGTTTCGTGGGCGCGTCGATTCCGCCGCCCGATCGGCGCGGGACGTGAGGAGGGCGACGTGACGTCGAGCCCCGGCCGGCCCCCCGGGTCCCCCTCGACGCCGACGTCGACTGAGATCGAGACGCGCTCGATGGGCGTCCGCGAGGACACCATGATCATCAACATGGGTCCGCAGCACCCGTCCACCCACGGCGTCCTGCGGCTCGTGCTGGAGCTCGAGGGCGAGGTCGTCGTCGGATGCCGCCCGGTGGTCGGCTATCTGCACACCGGCATCGAGAAGAACATGGAGTATCGCACCTGGCAGCAGGGGTCGACATTCGTGACGCGCGCCGACTACCTGTCGCCGTTCTTCAACGAGCTCGGGTACTGCCTCGCCGCGGAGCGGCTCCTCGGGGTCGAGGCGCCGCCCCGCGCACAGACCATCCGGATCCTCGTGACCGAGCTCAACCGGATCGCGAGCCACCTGGTGTGGCTGGCGACGACCGGCCTGGAGCTCGGTGCCATCTCGGTGATGCTCTACGGGTTCCGGGAGCGCGAGACGATCCTCGACATCTTCGAGGCCATCACCGGCCTGCGGATGAACCACGCGTACATCCGTATCGGCGGCGTCGTGATGGACCTCCCCGACGACGTGCCGGCCCGGGTCGAGCGTCTCTTGAACACGCTCGACTCGCGCATCGGCGAATACGAGGACCTCCTCTCGGGCAACCCGATCTGGCACCAGCGCACGAGAGGTATCGGCGTGCTCCGCGCGGAGGATTGCCTGCGCCTCGGCGTGACGGGACCGATGCTCCGCGCGGCCGGCGTCGCACGTGACATCCGCCGCGACGAGCCCTACTGCGGCATCGAGAAGTACGAGTTCGACGTCCCCGTCGCGGACTCGGCCGACGCGTTCGGTCGCTACGAGGTTCGGATCGAGGAGATGCGGCAGTCCCTGCGCATCGTCCGGCAGTCGCTCGAGCGGCTCCGCCCCGGCCCGGTGATGGTGGAGGACCCGAAGGTGCGGTGGCCCGCACAGCTCTCGGTGGGGCCGGACGGCATCGGCAACTCGGAGGAGTACGTGCGCCACATCATGAACGAGTCGATGGAGGCGCTGATCCACCACTTCAAGATCGTGACCCAGGGCGTGAAGGTCCCGCCCGGCGAGGCCTACGTTCCCGTTGAGTCCCCCCGGGGCGAGCTCGGCTACTACGTGGTGTCGGACGGCGGGCAGCACCCCTATCGCGTGCACATCCGCGATCCCAGCTTCGTCAACCTCCAATCGGTGCCCGCGCTGGTCACCGGCGGGCTCGTGGCCGACGTCGTCGCCGCCGTCGCGAGCGTCGACCCGGTGATGGGAGGTGTGGACCGGTGAGCGACGCTACCGCGGCCGCTCCGGACGTGGCGGGGCCGATCCTGGAGGGCGATGCCCGCGAGCTCGCGGACGCGCTCGTCGCCCGATATCCGGATCGGCGTTCTGCGCTCATGCCCCTTCTGTACCTGGTGCAGTCGCGGGTCGGCTGGGTGCCGAAGCAGGGGCTGCGCGAGGTCGCGGAAATCCTTGGGCTCACCACGGCCGAGGTCGAGGCGGTCGCCAGCTTCTACACGATGGTGAAGCTGCGGCCGTGCGGGCGCTACGTGTTGTCGATCTGCACCAACCCGTCGTGCAGTCTGGTGGGCGGGCGGCGGCTGTTCGAGCGAGCGCGCGAGCTGCTCGGGTCCGGCGCGGAGCACGGGGTCACCGCCGACGGACTCCTCACGCTGGAAGAAGAGGAGTGCATGGCGGCGTGCGACATGGCGCCGGTGGCGGCCATCAACTACGTCTACTACGACCGGGTGACCCCGGGCGACCTCGAGGCGATCGTGGCTGGCGTCCAGCGTGGGGACGTTCCAGAGGCGGCGCGCGGCGGCGTCCCCGGCGACCTGCGCGCCGTTTCGAGGGTGCTGGCGGGGCTGGGCGCGGTGGCCGGTGGGGGAGAAGACGATGGCTGAGTTCGAGCCGATCCTCACCGCCCGCTGGGGCGACCCGGACGCGCCGCGCATCGAACGATACCTCGCGACGGGCGGGTACCAAGGACTGAAGCGCGCGCTCGGGATGTCGCCGCCCGACGTCATCGAGGAGGTCAAGTCGTCGGGCCTCCGGGGGCGCGGCGGCGCGGGGTTCCCCACGGGGCTGAAGTGGTCGTTCGCGCCCCAGGATACGGGCAAACCGGTGTACGTCGTCTGCAACTTCGACGAGAGCGAGCCCGGAACGTTCAGCAACCGCGAGCTGATCGAACGGGACCCGCACCAATTCGTCGAGGGCATGATCATCGCTTCCTATGCGGTGCAGTGCCGGACGGCGTTCGTCTACTGCCGTGGAGAGTTCGTGTGGCCGGCGAGCGTCCTCGAGCGGGCGGTCGCCGAGGCGTACGAGCGCGGCTATCTGGGGCCGAAGGTGGCCGGCAGCGGTTACGCGCTCGACGTCGTGCTGCATCGCGGCGCCGGCGCGTACATCTGCGGCGAGGAGACCGCGCTGCTCGAGTCGCTCGAGGGGAGGCGGGGCCAGCCGAGGCTCCGTCCGCCGTTCCCTGCTGTCGAGGGCCTGTATGCGTGCCCCACCGTCATCAACAACGTCGAGACGCTGTCCAACGTGCCGCACGTGCTCGCGCGCGGCGCCGAGTGGTACGCGTCGATCGGGACCGAGAAGTCGACGGGGCCTGCCATCTACAGCATCTCTGGGAAAGTCGCGCGCCCGGGCAACTACGAGGCGCCGATGGGCACCACCGCCCGCGAGCTGATCGAGGAGCGGGCAGGCGGCATCGCGGGCGGGCGGCGTATCAAGGCGTGGACGCCCGGAGGGTCGTCCACGCCGTTCCTGACCGCCGATCACCTGGACACGCCGATGGACTTCGACTCGGTGAGCGCGGCGGGGTCGCTTCTGGGGACGAAGGCGATGATCGTCTTGGACGAAACCGACTGTGTCGTCGACACGGCCCGGCGGTTCACCAGGTTCTACGCGCACGAGTCGTGCGGCAAGTGCACCAACTGCCGCGAGGGGACGTGGTGGGCCTCCAGGATTCTCGGAAGGATCGAGGACGGTCTCGGACGCCCCGAGGACATCGACCTGGTCGATCAGGTGGCGTCCAACATGTTGTTCCGCTCGTTCTGTGCCCTCGCCGACGGTGCGGCGTCGCCGGTGAACTCCTCCATCAAGTTCTTCCGCGACGAGTATGAGGAGCACGTGCGGCTCGGACGATGCCCACTGGGAGCGGACGATGGCCTCCACGCAGGGAGGCCCGCGCGGACGTCCTCGGACGCGCGCAACGGCGAGACCCCGGAGGCAGTCTCGGTCTCGGAGGTGCTTGATTGAGCCCGGACGCTGTCACCGTTTCGATCGACGGCACGCCGCTCACCGTGCCGGCCGGGACGCTGATCATCCGCGCCGCCGAAGAGCTCGGCATCGAGATCCCCCGCTTCTGCGACCATCCGCTCCTCGCGCCCGTCGCAGCGTGCCGGCAGTGCTTCGTCGAAGTGGAGGGTCAGCGAAAGCTCCTGACGGCGTGCTCGACGCCAGTTGCGGACGGCATGGCCATCCATACGCAGTTCTCCAGCGACCAGGCGCGTGCCGCGCAGGAGTCGGTGCTCGAGTTCCTGCTGATCAACCACCCCTTGGACTGTCCGGTCTGCGACCGTGGCGGCGAGTGTCCTCTGCAGGACCAGGCGCTCGCGTTCGGGCCGGGCGAGAGCCGGTACGTCGAGGCCAAGCGGACCTACCGCAAGCCGCTGCCGCTCTCGCCGCTCGTGTACCTCGACCGCGAGCGGTGCGTGCTGTGCCAGAGATGCACCAGGTTCTGCGATCAGATCTCGGGCGACCGCTTCATCGAGGTCCTGGATCGGGGCGCCTCCGAGCAGATCGGCATCGCGGCCGGTGAGGACTTCGCGAGTCCGTTCTCGGGCAATACGATCCAGATCTGCCCCGTCGGCGCCCTCACCGCATCCACATACCGCTTTGCGGCGCGCCCCTTCGACGTCGTGGCCGGCGAGTCGGTGTGCGCCCACTGCTCGGCGGGATGCAACCTCACCGTCCAGCTGCGAGGGGGTCGGGTCGTTCGCACGCTTGCGCGCGACAACCTCGACGTCAACGAAGCGTGGCTCTGCGACAAGGGCCGCTTCGCGTTCGCGCACGTCGATACCGACCGGCTCACGACGCCGCTGCTCCGCGACCCGGGGTTGGAGCCGGTGTCATTCGACGAGGCGTTCGGCGCGATCGCGGCTCGCCTGCCCGCGGGGGCGCGCGCCGCCTTCCTCGTCGGAGGCCGTCTGTGTGACGAGGACGCATACGCCGTGTCGAAGTTCGCCCGGGTCGTGTGCGAGACGAACGACGTCGATCACCGCATCGGCGGCGCCGGCGACGTCCCGATCGCCGTCGAGGCGGCGCAGGCCGTGGGGACGACCGCGACGTACGCGGACGTCGACCGGGCGAAGGTCGTCCTGATCGTCGGACTCGACGTCGAGCAGGAGGTGCCGATTCTGCACCTGCGCATCCGCAAGGCCGCGCGCGCGGGCGCAAGAGTGTTCGTCATCCATCCGCGCCGCACGCGGCTGTACGACGTCGCGGAGCACGTGGTCTGCGCGCCGGGCGAGGAGGCGCACGTCCTCAGTTCGTTCTGGGGTGCACCGAAGGGGTCCGATGTGGCGCGGCTCGCCGAAGCGCTCCGAGAGGCGGACGGGAACGCCGTCGTCCTCGCCGGAGCGCGGCTCGCCGACAGCCCGGGCGCGGTCGCGCGTGCCGAGGAGGTGGCCGCGGAGGCCGAGGCGTCTTTCGCGCTCGTGCCGAGACGGGCCGGCGACCGGGGAGCGCTCCGCGCCGGCCTGCACCCCGGACTGCTGCCGGGCGGGCGTCCGGTGGCAGACGCCGACGCTCGTGCGCGAGTCGAAGTCGCGTGGGGGCGGCTCCTCCCTGGCGAGCCCGGGCGCGATGCGCTCGGGATCCTTTCGGCGGCGGCGAATCGCGAGATCGACGTGCTGTTCGTCATCGGGTGCGACCCGCTCCGGGACGCACCCGACGCTGCGCTCGCCCGCCGGGCGCTGGAGAACGCGCCGTTCCGGGTGGTGGTCGACACGGTGGAGGCGGGGATGGCCCCATTCGCGAACCTGCTACTCCCGGCCGCGGCGTCGATCGAGCGCGACGGCCGCCTCACCGACTGGGAGGGACGGTCTCAGGAGCTGCGCGGGATCCGCCCGGCGCCGGGCGTGGCGCTACCCGATTGGGAGATCTTCTCCGGGCTGGCACGGGCGATGGGGCTGGAGCTCGGCTTCGGCAGCCTTGACGAGTTGCGTCGCGAGATGGCGACCGTGACGGCCGGCGACTCGGCGGAGACGACGAGCGAGGGTCCGGCGCCGGCCCGTGCTCGCGAGCGAGCCCGCGACGCCGGGGGCGTCGAGGCCGCGGGTACGGGCGATGGCCTGGTCCTGTTCACCTACCCGCTGCTGGTGGACGAGGGGCGGCAGGTTGCGGAGGCGGACACCCTGAAGCTGGCCCTCGAGGAGCCGGCGTTCGTGGAGCTGCATCCCGCCGACGCGGGGCGGCTGGGGGTCGGGGACGGCGCGCCCGTCCGCCTCCGGACCGGTGCGGGCGAGGCGGTCGTCCCCGCCCGGGTGACGCCGCACGTCGCGGAGGGCGCCGCGTTCGTTCCCTGGAACCAGCCGGGGCTCGCCGCCAACACGCTGCTGTCGGGCAGTCGAACGACGACCGTCACGGTCGAGCTCGTCGGGGCCCCCGAGGCCGTTCGCGCTGCCGGAGGGAACCCGTGACGGTGGCGCGCCTCGTGGGGGCCATCGACGCGGTCGACTGGTGGCTCCTGATCGCGCGTGTGGCCGTCGTGTTCGCCGCGCTGCTCGTGGCCGTGATGCTCGTGATCTGGATGGAGCGCAAGGTCGTCGCCGACATGCAGACCCGCATCGGCCCCAACCGCGCCGGCCCGTTCGGCCTGATGATCACGCTCGCGGACGGCGCGAAGCTCTTCTTCAAGGAAGGGATCACGCCGGCCACCGCCGACCTCGCCGTGTACCTGGCGGCGCCGCTCGTGTCGGTGATCCCGGCGCTCCTGGCCTTCTCGGTCATCCCGTTCGGGCCCGGGGTGGTGATCGACGGCCACTACGTCCCCTTCCAGGTGTCCGACCTGTCCATCGGCATCCTCTGGGTGCTGGCGATGGCGTCGCTCGCGGTCTACGGGGTGGTCCTCGCCGGGTGGTCGAGCGGTTCGAACTATCCGCTGCTCGGTTCGATCCGCTCGAGCGCACAGATGGTCTCCTACGAGGTGGGTATGAGCCTCGGCCTGATCGCCGTGGTGCTTTACTGCGGAACGCTCACCATGTCGGGGATCGTGGCCGTGCAGGGACGACACTTCGGCGTTCCGGGTCTGACCTGGCTCCCGAAGTGGAACCTGTTCCTGCAGTTTCCCGCGTTCCTGATCTACGCGGTGGCGGCGCTTGCCGAGACCAACCGGCCGCCCTTCGATCTGCCCGAGGCCGAGAGCGAGCTCGTCGCCGGCTATCACACCGAATACTCGGGCATCAAGTTCGCGATGTTCTACCTCGCGGAGTACACGCACATGGTGACGATCTCCGCGGTCGCCGTGACGCTGTTCCTGGGGGGCTGGCACGGGCCCGTGTTCTCGTTCGCCCGGTGGCTCTGGCCCGTCGTGTGGTTCGTCGCGAAGCTGGTCTTCGTCGCGTTCCTGCTGATCTGGGTGCGCGCCACCCTGCCGCGCTTCCGCTACGACCGGCTGATGAGCTTCGGGTGGAAGGTGCTCATCCCCGCCGGGCTCCTGTGGATCCTCGTCACGGCCTCCGCGGTGATGCTCCCGCGCGCGACCGACTGGGAGCCGTGGCGCATCGTGCTCGTGATCGCGTCGGGGACGCTCGCCATCGTCCTGTTGCTGTATCCGTTGTTCGCCGGACCGCGCGGCGAGCCGGCCGGCCTTCCCGAGCCGGAGGCTCCGGCGCGAGCGGAGAAGTCATCGTGACCGGAGGGATCATGGGAAGCATCGGGCGCGTCGCTCGGGGGTTCTCGGTCACCCTGCGCAACGCCTTGCGGCCCCCCGTGACCGACCAGTATCCGAAGGAGGTCCGCGTCCTCCCAGAGCGATCGCACATCGGCCGACACCGGCTCAACCGCCACGCGAACGGCCTCGAGAAGTGCATCGGATGCGAGCTGTGTGCCTGGGCGTGCCCGGCCGACGCGATCTGGGTCGTGGGCGAGGACAACGATCCGGCCGCACCCGTGTCGGCGGGCGAGCGCCACGCGAAGGACTACCAGATCAACTACCTGCGGTGCATCATGTGCGGGCTCTGCGTTGAAGCCTGTCCGACGCGCGCGCTCACACTGACCCCGGCGTTCGAGATGGCGTTCGAGTCCCGCGAGGAAGCGGTCTTCACCAAGGAACGTCTGCTCGAGCCACCGCCGGCGCCGGGGACGGCCCACGACACCCGGCAGGGAAAGAGCCCGTGGGCATTCTGATCCTGTTCTGGACCATGGCGACGATCGCCGTGGCGTCGGCGATCGCGATGCTGTTCATGCGCAACGCTGTGCATTCCGCGCTGGCCCTCATCGTGAACTTCTTCTGCATCGCCGTCTTCTTCCTGATGCTCGGCTCGCAGTTCCTGTTCGTCGTGCAGATCATCGTGTACGCGGGAGCGATCATGGTGCTGTTCCTGTTCGTGATCATGCTGCTGGGCGTCGATCCGCAGGACCGGCTGGGCGAGCGAATCCCGGGCCAGCGGTGGGTCGCGATCCTGCTGGGGGCCGGCCTCGTCGCCGAGGTCGTCGTGGCGGTGCGCCTCGGGCTCGGGCTGTCCTCAGGAAACGCGGCGCGACTGGCGGCCTTGAACCGCGGGGGAAATGTCCGCGCGCTGGCGGCCGTGTTGTTCAACCGGTACTTCTTTCCCTTCGAGGTGACCTCGGTGCTGCTGATCGTGGCCGCGGTCGGCGTGGTGCTCCTGGGGCGCCGGCAGGCGGGAGCCGCGGCAGCGCCGCGACGGCCCGTGATCGTGAGCGCGGGCGGCGAGAGCGACGGCACCGGCGACCTCTCCGCCGGACAGCCACCCGAGCAGGGCGGCGACCTGGAGCCAGTGCAGTGAAGACGCCGACCGAGTGGTACTTGGTGGTGTCCGCCGTGTTGTTCACGATCGGCACGGTCGGTGTGCTCGTTCGCCGTAACGCCCTGGTCATCTTCATGGCGATCGAGCTGCAGCTGAACGCGGTGAACCTCTCCCTGGTGGCGTTCGCACGGCAGTGGGGGAACCTCGTCGGACAGGTCCTCGCGTTCTTCTCGATGACGGTTGCCGCGGC
>DASPTB010000290.1:0-2408 GCA_035623615.1 Actinomycetota bacterium | reverse complement strand
GCCGCGCCGAGCAGCAGGCGATGCGCGACTACGCGGCGACGGAGTCGTGTCTGATGGAGTTCCTGCGCCGCCAGCTCGACGATCCCGAGGCGGCGCCATGCGGGCGCTGCGCGAACTGCACGGGTGAGCGCCTGCCGGTTGCCGTCGACCGCGAGATGGTGGCCCGGGCCCTCGCCCACCTGCGCGGCACCGACCTGTTGATCGAACCGCGCAAGATGTGGGCGTCGGGCGTGAGCGGGCTCAAGGGCCGGATTCCCCCCGAGCACTTGAGTGAGCCCGGTCGGGCGCTCGGCGCCTACGGCGATGGTGCGTGGGGTGCGTCGGTCAGGCGCGCCAGGAACGAGGGCGGCGCGTTCTCTTCAGACCTTCTCGAGGCGTCGGCCGCGCTGATCCGCGAACGGTGGAAGCCGGCGCCGGAGCCGTCGTGGGTGACGTACGTCCCGTCGGAACGCCGCCCTGAGCAGGTGCCCGCGTTCGCGGAGGCGTTGGCCGGCCGGCTCGGGCTGCCCTTTCAGGCGGTCGTCCGGCAGGCACGGCCGCACCGGCCGCAGGGCGAGATGGAGAACAGCGCTCAGCAGCTCCGCAACGTCCACGGGGCGTTCGCGGTCGCCGGCGCGCTGCCGTCGGGGCCGGTCTTGCTGGTCGACGACACGATCGATTCCGGCTGGACCCTCACGGTGGTCGGCGTTGCGCTCCGCGAAGCCGGCGCCGGCCCCGTTCACCCGTTCGTCCTGGCGAAGGTCACCGGGGCGTGACGACCCGTGGAGAGCCGGCCCCAGCTCGCGGAGTGGAGGCGGAGGAGCTGCTTGAGCCGAAGTGACTACGCTGGTGGCATGCCGAACGAGCCCGAGGTCGGGACCCCTGACGTCGTTCTGCGAGCGGTCGAGCCGGACGACATCCTCGTCTTCTTCGAGCAGCACCTCGATCCGGAGTCGGTCCGGATGGCGGCCGTGGAGCCGAGGTCGGACCGGCAAGCCTTCGTCGAACACTGGACGAAGGTGCTGGCGGTGGACGACAACATTGCGTGGACGGCGGTCGTGGACGGCCAGGTTGCCGGTCACGTCGTTTGCTGGCCCCAGGATGGGGCCCATATGGTCGGCTACTGGTTCGGGCGCGAGTTCTGGGGCCGCGGGATCGCGACGAAGGCGCTGGCGGCGTTCCTCGCCGACGACGCGACCAGGCCCTTGACGGCGCACGTGGCCACCCACAACGTCGGCTCCAAGCGTGTGCTCGAGAAGTGCGGCTTCGAGGTGGTCGGCCGCACCTTCGCCGAGGACGGCGTCGAGGAGTTCACCCTGATACTCCGGCGCTAGCGCCTAGGCGAGTGGCGAGTCGGTCACGTTCACTCGGTACCGACAGAAGACCATGCCGTTGCCGAAGCGGCGCTCCTCCTCGAGCCGGAGATCGAGCCGGACGTGATCGGGGAGCCACCTCGTCCCGCCGCCGACGACGACGGGGGCCACGAACAGCTGGAGCTCGTCGACGAGCCCGGCGGCGATCGCCTGCCCGGCCAGACCCGGCCCGCCGACGCTGAGGTCGCGTTCCGCCGTCTCCTTCATCCGCCGGACCTCGTCGGGATCGAAGCGGCGTTCGAGTCGCGTTCGGGCGGTGGAGACTTCCGGGAGCGTCGTCGAGTACACGACCTTGTCGGCGGCGCGCCAGATCCGGGCGAAGTCTTGCATCGAGGCGGGTTGATCCTCGATGGCCTCCGGGCCGTCCCAGAAGATCATGGTCTCGTACATGCGGCGGCCGTACAGATACGTGCCGACCGGTCGCTCCAGGTCGTTGACGAAGGTGTGCACCTCCTCGTCGGGCGCGGCCCAGTCGAAGTTCCCGCGTTCGTCCGCGACGTAGCCGTCGAGCGACGTGAGCATCGAGTAGATGAGGCGCGCCACCCTCATCGCCTCCTGACGGGTTTGCCGAGCGCCGACCGGGGGATCTCCTCGACGATCTCGAGCTCCTTCGGCGCGGCGTACGGCGACACGCCGGCAGCCACGTGCGCACGGACGCTCTCGAGCGACGGCGGTGCCTGCGGATCCGCGGCCACCACGACCGCGACGACGCGCTCGCCCCACTCGGGGTCCGGACGGCCCGTGACGACGACGTCGGCAACTTCGGCAAGCTCGCGGATCGAGTCCTCGACGCGGCTCGGCCACACCTTCTCGCCGCCGGTGACGATGATGTCGTCGGCCCGGCCGTGCACCTGCAGGCGATCGCTGCGGAAGGAGCCGACGTCGCGCGTGTGGAACCAACCCTCCGCGTCGATCGCCTCGGCCGTCGCGTCCGGGTCGAAGCGGTAGCCGCGCATGAGCGCCGGCGTCCGCAGCAGGATCGCGCCGTCCGCACCCTCATCGTCTGGTTCGATGCGGATCTCCGTTCCGTCGAGCGGCCGGCCGTCGTACACGCAG
>DASPTB010000085.1:0-4818 GCA_035623615.1 Actinomycetota bacterium | reverse complement strand
CGTTCGTCGAGCGACTGATACAGAGAGGAGAGGGCCCGCGTGTTCGACGCCGAGACACATAGCACCACGCGTTCGGCGCCGACGGCCGCCGCCGCCGCGAGCGCGCCGTCGATCACCAGGTGGGGTGTGTCGGTCAACAGCAGCTCGTCCTTGGCGCTCGCGGGCTCGCCCTCGGTCCCGTTGACGACCACGACGGCGCGACCCTTTCCCCGGCCGCGGTCGGCGAGCGCGCGGAGCTTCGTGCCGGAGGGGAACCCGGCGCCGCCGCGTCCGCGCAGTCCCGAGCGTTCGACCGCTTCGATCAGGGCGAGGTCGGGCCGCCCGCGCGGACGCGGCGGCGCGGGAAGCACGGCGCGATGCGCGCGCAGCGATGCGCGCGCCCGCGGCGACGACAGGTGCGCGAGCAGCCGTGGGAGACCGGCGGGCGGCGAGCTGTGCGTCGTCCGCGACGGCGTGCTCATTCGCCGTCTCCGGTGCCGCCGAGCGAGGATGGGGACATCCACACCTCTCCTGTCGCGCTCGCTCCGCTGATCTGGATGCCGGCGGTCAGCTGGATCTGCGTTCCGGTTGCGTCGGCCAGCGTCGCGCGGATGCGTCCGTCGTCGATTCCCTGGACGGCGCCCGTGAACGCGCGAGGATCCGACACCGTTCCGAGCGCGACCGAACCGCCCTGCACGGAGAGGCCGCCGCCGCTCTCCGGAACGCCGTGCAGATCGATCGTGAGGCCGAGGGGCAGAGACCCCGACAGCCGGCCCCTCAGGTCCACCCGCACGGTTCCGTCGTTCGCGGGGCCCGACTGGCTGAACGATCCGTCGAATCGCGCTTGCGACGGGAGTCGCCGGGCGCTGCTCGTGGACCGGCCCTCTACGCTTCGGGTCGCCGTCGACGATCCCCCCGCGAGCAGGTTCGCCGGCGTCCCTGCGGTCCGGGCCCACCCCGAGTGGAGCGGGCCGGCCACCGCCCAGATCGAGATCCCGAGGGGCACGAGGAGCGTCGCGGCGAGGGCACTGCGGCGCGCGGAGGTCCACGCGGGCTGCCCGGCGCCGAGCCGCCACCACGTCGCCCCGAGGACGGCGAGCAGGGTGAGCACGTCCAGCGCCAGCATCCAGGTCTGCTTGGCGTCGCTTCCCGTTCCGAGTCCGTGCAGGAGCGCCACGGGCCAGCACGCGTACGCAAGCCAGTGCACCGCCCGCCACGACCGGTGTCCGATCCGGGCGCGCAAGAGGCTGGTCGCGACCAGGGCGAGGATCAGGTCGAAGGCCACCGTGCCGAGGCCGAGCCAGAGGGGGCGGTACCGAGCGGCGAAGGGCAGCACCGCGTCGATCCACCGGAGAGGAGCGAAGGCGTCGATCACCGACGACGCGACGTGCACGCAGATGAACACCACCGCCAGGAGGGAGAGGTTGCGGTGCAGGCGCTGTAGGACGAAGCGGGGCCACGCGTCCGAGGACCATCGCAACGAGTTCACGATCCCGAGGACCACGACGGATGTCAGCAGCAGGAGCGCCACGACGCCGGTTCCCCTCGTCAGGTACCAGAGCGCCCGTCCGTTCGACGATGCGTCGGCGAGCGGGATCGCGATGCCCGCGGTCACGCCGCAACCTCGGCCGGCCACGCGGCGGTGCGAACGACGGCGCCGTCGCGGCGAACGAGCATCGCCGGAAGCCCGGCGTCCTCGAGCCAGCCGGGCGCGCGCTCACCACGGACGACGGCGGCCGTCGCCGCGGCGTTCGCGTCGACGCACGTGGCGGCCGCGACGCTGACGGCTCTCCAGACGTCGGGCGCCGGCCGGCCCGTGGACGGGTCGACGATGTGATGCAGGCGGACGCCGCCGCGTGCCCACGTGCGCACCGTGGTGCTCGAGGTCGCGAGGCCGCCGGACCGGATCCGAACGGCGCGCCCGGGCGACGAAGGATCGGCATGCGAATCGGACAGACCGATGTCCCATCCCTCGGCGGGTGGCGGGCCGTCGACGGCCACGTCGCCGCCGAGGCTCACCAGCACGCCGCACCCCGCCGCACACGAGGCGGCCGCGGCGGCACGGTCGGCGGCGAGGGCCTTCGCCGTCGCGCCGAGGTCGAGGCGCGCCCCCGTCGGGATGCGGACGCGCCCGCGCCGGCGGTCGACCTGGACGCACGCGTAGCCGGGGGCGGGTGCGAAGTCTCGCAGGGGCGGCCCGTCGCGGAGGATCGTCGCGAAATCGCGGTCGTACCCGAGGCGGTACAGCGCGCGGCCCACGGTGGGGTCGACGTCGCCGTCCGTCACCGCCGCCGCGCGAAGTGCCTCGGAGAGCGCCGACAGGAACAGGGCGCCGACGGCCACCCACGTCCCGGCGCCGCGATTCACGTTCTCGACGTCGGAGTCCGAGCGGAACCCGCTGCATGCGGCGTCGAACTCGTCGCAGACGCCGCGGACCGTGGTGACCGCCGTGCCGAGGGAGCTCGGGTCGGTCGTGGCGATGACCGCCCCCGTCCCGAAGACCGGGAACGCGGCGTGCGGCAGCTGCTCCATCACGACCCGCCCGACGTGACCGGACCGCCTCCCGAGCCGGCGACCGGCGCCGAGACGGGCGGTTGCAGCGGCGCCGGCGCGGTTCCCTGACCGGACGGCGCCTGAAAGCCCGGCGCGGTCGCCGACCCAGACGGAGGCAGCAGGCTCGTGCCGCGATGCGAACGTGTCACGTTCCCGGCCGGCGGGGAGGTGCGGCCGGGCAGTTCGCGCGCGGCGAGAGCCGAGAGCGCGCCCGCCAGGACCAGCGCGCCGGCGAACGCGCTGCGCGTGATCCTGGACACCCGGCGCAGGCCGGAGTCCCGAGTCGCGATCGGGTCGGACGCCATGGCGACCAGTGTCGGGACGCCGCCTGAGAACTCCGTGAGAGTTCCGTAGCAGTCGGGTGTGAGGCTCCGACCAGCCTCTTCAGTCAGGCGAATCGGGCGGCGGAGCCTCCGCGGGCGAGGCCGCGTCGTCCGGCTCCCGCGCCCGACGCCGCCGCATGAGCTTGCGTTCCTTCTTCGGCTTGGCGGGCGGGGGCGCGTCGACGTGGGTCAGGTCGTCCTCGACCACGTCGTACTTCTTGGAGTACGTGCCGATGAACGACTGGATGACGGCG
Organism: Actinomycetota bacterium; assembly: GCA_035623615.1. GTDB lineage: Bacteria > Actinomycetota > UBA4738 > UBA4738 > UBA4738 > DASPTB01. The sequence goes on along the minus strand of DASPTB010000085.1, from coordinate 1,709 downwards.
GCGATCGGAAGCCCGAAGAACGCGCCGATGAAGCCGCCGATGGCGCCGCCGGCCAGGGCCGCCCCGAAGGCGACCCCGGCGTTCAGCTCCATGGTCTTCGCGCTGATCTTGGGGCTCAGGAAGTAGTTCTCGACCTGCTGGTAGACGAGGATCTCGGCGAGCACGATCAGTGCCCGCCCGAGACCCTGAGACGCGAGCGTCACCAGGACCGGGACGGCCCCCGCGATGTAGGTGCCGACGATCGGGATGAACTCGGCCACGACGCCTTCGAACAGCGCGAGAGGGGCCGCGTACGGTGTCCCGACGATCACGAGCGTGATGAACATCAGGGTGCCATTGATCGCGGCGAGCACGCCCCGCGAATAGAGGTAGCCGCCCGTCTTCCGGATGGCCTCTTCCCAGGCCCACAGCACCTTGCGCTGCCGCTCGGGCGGCATCCGCGAGCACACGGCTCGCCGGACCTGGTGCCCGTTGGCGGTCAGGTAGAAGGTGAACATCCCGACCGTGAACACGCTGAACACGACCCCGAGCGCGCCGGTCACACTTCCGATGATGTCGGAGCCGTGCTCGGTCAGGTACTTCTGGACGTGCTTGACGGCGGCCGACGACGACGCCGTGCTCGAGCTGGAGATCAGCGTCGTGTGGAAGTGGTCCCGGGTCCACCGGTTGAAGCCGCGAATCCACCCGGGGAGCGACCGGACGATCCCGTTGGCGCCGTGGATGATCGCCCCTCCGAGCGCCACGGAGATGAGCACGATCATCACGAACGCGGCGAACAGGATCAGCCCTGTCGCCGCGCCACGGCGCCATCCCCGCTTTTCGTGCAGATAGATGACCGCGGGCTCGAGGGCGAACGACAGCAGCAGCGACAGGATCAGGTAGCGGACGAGGTCACGCGTCTGGTTCAGGACCCACAGGCCCACCCAGGTCAGGAGGACGGCGAGGATGATCTGCCAGATGCCGCGCCAGATGACCTTGCCGACCCATTCGGGGATCTCGCTGCCCGGCGAGGCCCGCTTGTCGGTGGTTCCTGCGGCGGGAGCGGCTGCCGTCTCGAGCCCGTCGCCGTCGCCGCTCATGAGGCTCCCCTTTGCTCGACCACCCGGCCCGTGCGGGCCGGGTGGGTCGAGTATCCCTTGCTCCGAAGGCCGATTCCAGCCGGCCGGCGTCGGGAGCTAGTTCTGCATCGTGACGTCGCGGCCGTGCGCCGTCAGCGCCCAGATGACGAAGATGGAGATCACGATGACCGTGATCGACCAGAACGGGTAGTAGGGAAGGAACGCGAACTCCTCGATGGCGACGACGGCAGCCATGATCACGCCGACCGTGCGGGCCCACGCCGCGCCGCTCCACAGACCGAACCCCGCGAGCAGGACGATGATCCCGATAAGCAAGGTGATCCAGCCCCATGTCGCGACGTTGAACTTGAACGCGTAGTTGGGGCTGACCGCGTACCACGTCTGCTTGATGATCGCGGCGAGGCCCTGGATGACGTTGAAGAACCCGATGATGATCATCATCAGGCTCGCGAAGTAGGTGAACCCTACCGCCGCCCCGCTCCTGTTCTCGGACATGCCGTTCCCCCTTCCGATTCGTCTCCGGAAAATTCTCCGCCATGATGCGCGGGCGTTGGGGGAGGCGGCATCGCTCGATCCGGATGAAACCGGTTCCGCACAAGCCGCCGCGTCGAGAATGCCCAGGTCAGAGGG
>DASPTB010000084.1:0-2229 GCA_035623615.1 Actinomycetota bacterium | reverse complement strand
AGCGGCTCCCCGGCGTCGTGGCGACGAAGACGTCCGTCCTTCGCCTGAAAGAGCGACCAGCCTCGAATCGCGCCGGCGAAGTCGGAGAGGTCTCGGCGCAGGATCTCCACGTCCAGGTCGCCGTGCTCGCGTGTCGGACGGCCGACGAACAGATCGAGCGCAACGCCACCGGCGACCCACCACGGAGCGTCGACCTGCCTGAACAGCCGTGCCAGACCGTCGAGTGCGATCGGTTCCCACCGTCCGCCGGCAGGATCGAATTCATCCGACATGGTGAAGGAGCGAGTCATCCGGCGTCGCTCGGTCGATCCACCGGCGGTTCGCCGAAGGCGAGGTGCCAGCGGACCGCGCCGTGAAACGGGGCGGCCGGCTCGGTCAGCGGAAGCACCTGGAAGTCCTCCTCGGCGACGACGAATCCGTTCTCCTGGGTTCCCGTGTGCGGATTCGTGAGGCCGAACGAAGTGCCGGGTCGAAAGCCGAACCGCTCGTAGTACGACGGCGACCCGAGCAGGATGACGGCGACGGCTCCGCGGGCTCGCGCCTCCCTCAATCCGGCTTCGACCAGCCCGCGCCCGACGCCACGGCCCTGATGCTCGGGAATAACGCCGATCGGTCCGAGCGACAGGACGCCCACGTCGGCATCGCCGATCGTCGCTGCCGAGAACTGGACGTGCCCGACCAGGCGTGCCGCCTCCTCGGCGACCAGCCCGAAGGACCCCGGCTCGTCCCAGATCGCGGCGACGATGGCCGCTTCCTCTGGCTTGCCGAACGCTCGGCGCTCGACCTCGATCGCCGGCTCCCGGTCGGAGTCCTGCGCGAGCCGCACGATCACGGGGTGGCTCCGGCGATCGCCAGCACCAGGTCGTGGCCCGCCTCTCCCTCGGGCACGTATCGGCGCCACCGCCGCTGGAAGCCCGCCTCGGCGAGCCACTCGTCGTAGACCTCGGGTCGCTCCTGTGTCCACCACATCCGCCCGCCCGCCCCGAGCCAGTTCTCCTCGGTGCCCGTCCACGGCCCCGCGGGAAGGATGGCAAGGAACGGGCCACCGTTGCTGAGCCATCGGCGCACGGACGCGAAGAGCGTGCGCTGCTCTTCGAGCGGCAGGTGGAAGATGCAGTAGAGCGCGATCACCGCGTCGAACGAGCCCGGCTCGAACTCGACGGACGCGATGTCGGCAAGGACGAATGCAGCCTCCGGGATCAACGCGCGTGCGCGGTCGATCTGCACCGGCGAGAAGTCGACACCCGTGACGTCGAACCCGTGAGCGACCAACCATCGGTCGCTCGGCACGCCGCAGCCACAGCCGAGGTCGAGCACGCGACCGCCGACGGGGAGTTCCTCGGCGACCTCCGCGAGCCACCCTTCGTACTTCTCGTCCTCCTCGTTGTCGGACCGATAGGCGAACGACACGGTGTCGTAACCGCTGCGGACGATCTCCTTGGGGTCAAGGCTCACGACGGTTCCCCGATCCGGGTGACGAAGCCCTCATTCCGAACCACCTTCGACGCAGAACTCGTTGTCCTCCGGATCCGCCATGACGACCCACCCACCCGGCTCGACGGATCGGCGGTCGTCGACGACTCGGGCGCCGAGATCGAGCAGCCGGTCGATCTCGTCCTGCTGGCTGCGGTCTCGAGGAACGACGTCAAGGTGCACGCGGTTCTTGATCGACTTCGCCTCGGGCACCGTGACGAAGACCAGTCGCGGGAAGTCGACCTCCGACGGGGTGAGGACCCAGTAGTGGTTGCCGGGGTCCGGCACGAGCTCGATCCCATAGCCGGTCACCTCGTGCCAGAACCGCGCAACCGCAGCCGCGTCTCGGCAGTCGAACGTGACGTTGGCGACGAAGGAACCCATCAGGTCACGGAATACTCTGCCACGCGCCGAGCGGCACTGTCGGTCGCGGCCGGCGGAAGGCTGGACCCCGAGAAGCGCCGAGCCGATACTGGAAGCATGTTCCACAAGTGGCGCGAGCGGCGTCGGAAGAAGCGCGAAGAGGAGCGCCGGGTCTCGGAGATCATCGGTGCGGACACGAGCCCCGAGCAGGACGACCAGGGGCCCGAGGACCAAGGTCGCTCACCGAACTCATGGATCACCTACCCGAAGCGGTAGCGACTCCGCCTGAGGAAGAGCTCGGCGACGGGCCCACCGGCGCCCGACCCGCCTAGAATCGATCCATGTTCCACAAATGGCGAGAGCGGCGGCGCATGAAGCGCGAGGAGGAGCGCC
>DASPTB010000063.1:0-24136 GCA_035623615.1 Actinomycetota bacterium | reverse complement strand
TCCTCTTCGACCTCGACGGACCGATCGTGCGAATGGCCGGCCCGGACATCCCGGCGATGCCGTTCTCGAGTCCGCTCGAGCACGCCTACATGCTCGATCCGCAACGGATCTACGAACGGATGAAGGAGCTGGCGCGGTTCTAGCCGAAGGAGCGCAGCCCGAACCGCTCGCGGGCGACCTGGTCCTCCTGCGCGAGCTGACCGGCGAGGACGCGGGCGCGCTGCTTTCGCTTCGCGCTCTCAACCAGGAGTTCCTGCAACCGCTCGAGCCGTGGCGCCCCGAGGGGTTCCTGACGCTCGCCGCGCAGCGAGCCGACATCGAGTGGGCGGTGCGCCAGCGACAGGCAGGCCTGTCGTTCCCGTTCGGCATCTTCGAGCGGGACACGGGGGAGCTGGTCGGCCGCCTGACGCTCGCGAACGTCGTCCGGGCCGCCTGGCAGAACTGCACGATCGGCTACTTCGTCGACCAGTCACGGAACCGGCGCGGGTACGCCACCGAGGCCGTGGGTCTCGCGTCGGGCTTCGCGTTCGGCGAGGCGGGCCTGCACCGGGTCCAGGCGGCCGTGATGCCCCGCAACCCGGCGTCGATCCGCGTCGTCGAAAAGAACGGCTACCGCTTCGAGGGGCTCGCCCGCCGCTACCTGCAGATCAACGGCGTGTGGGAGGACCACAACATCTACGCGCTGACCTCGGAGGAGTGGACCGCGTAGGCACCCCCCTCGCATCGCCGCGACTACACTGACCCGGATGGCGTCGAGCGATCACAACCCTCGCGGCCGGCGGCTCTACCTGCCCATCGTGAAGACGACCGACGGCCGGGCGGCGCAGCCGGGACCCGACGGCCGCCGGCCCGACTGGCTGAAGACCCGGCTCCGGACCGGACCAAACTTTCGCGCGCTCAAGGAGCTGATGCGCAGCGAGGGGCTGCACACGGTCTGCGAGGAAGCGGGTTGCCCCAACGTCTACGAGTGCTGGGAGGAACGCGAGGCCACCTTCCTGATCCTCGGGGATCGCTGCACGCGGCGCTGTGGGTTCTGCGATGTGATGACCGCCAGACCCGGGCCGGTCGACCTCGGCGAGCCCGCGCGCGTCGCGGATGCGGTCGTCCGACTCGGGCTTCGGTACGTCGTGCTCACCGGTGTCGCGCGCGACGACCTGCCCGACGGCGGCGCGGCGATCTGGGCGGAGTGCGTGCGCGCCCTCAGGGACGCGGTGCCGGGCATCGGCGTCGAGGTCCTTCCCTCGGACTTCAAGGGCGGCGAGCGCGACGTCGCCACGCTGATCGAGGCAAACCCAGACGTGTTCGCGCACAACCTCGAAACGGTTCGCCGGCTGCACGGGAGGATCCGCCCCGCGTTCGGCTACGACCGCTCGCTGGAGGTTCTTCGGATCGCCAAGCGGCTCCGCCCAGATCAGGTCACGAAGTCGAACCTCATCCTCGGGATGGGCGAGCGGCCCGACGAGATCGCCGACGCCATGCGCGACCTTCGCGGGGCCGGAGCGGACCTGCTCACGATCGGCCAGTACCTGCAGCCCACCGCGAACCACCTCCCCGTCGACCGGTGGGTCACCCCCGCCGAGTTCGAGGAACACGCTCGGTTCGGCGAGGAGGAGCTCGAGTTCGCGCACGTGGAGGCCGGCCCGCTCGTGCGGTCCTCATACCACGCGGGACGACAGTTCTCGCGGGCCGCGGCGTCCCTGGCCAGCCGCGTGGCCGCGTCGGGCTGACCCGTCCGGGCCGAAGCAGACCTACGGAGACGGCGAGAGTCCGGTGATGAGCGCGGACAGCTCGCCCGGCTTCAGCGCCCCCAGCACGCGGTATCGCATCCGGCCGGAGGCGTCGGCGACGATCGTCTCCGGAATCGCCTGGATCGAGGCGGCGCGCGCGATGCTCGAATGCCGGTCGACGATCGCCGGATAGCCGAGGCCGTACTCGTCGACGTACGTGCGCGCCGCCGACGGATCGTCCGGCCAGTTTCCGCCCACGTACACCACGCCCACGAAGCGCACGCCCAGTGATCGCAGCCGCTGCCACTGCGACCTGAGCTCGGGCGCCTCCTTGCGACACGGCGGGCAGTCGGGATTCCAGAAGTTGATCACGACCACGTGCCCGCGGTAGTCCGAGGGGGCGAGAGTGGCTCCCGTGATCGTCGTCCCCTCGATCGCGGGCAGTGGCCCCGAGACCTTCGCGACGAGGAACCCCCCCGGGACGTCGCCGGACTCCGAGGAACACGCGGCGAGCAGAACAACGGAAAGCAGGAGGAGGACGGCCCAGGGGCGCACGGGACCACAGGGTAGCAAGCCGTCCCCGGCTCGCGGATGCCTACCTGGCCGCGAGCCCCCGGTAGTAGTCCCGCCAGACGAGCTTGTAGATCGGGATCCATTTGGGGATCGAGCGGACGCCCGGGATGAACGGCACCAGCACGAGGATCACGCTCAGCAGCGCCATGATTCCCCAGATCAACGCGTCCGCGTTCCCGGACGACGCAAAGGGTGGGATCTGGTACCAGAACGTGTACAGCCAGAGCCACGGCTGCCCCGGCCAATTGCCGGTCTCGTTCATCATCCCCCACTGCTCACCGAGCAGGTTGCGGGACGACGCCAGGTTGCCGAAGTAGCTCCCGTCCGAGATGAACAGGATGGGCTTCGTGTAGTCGGTCTGGTAGAACTGCTTGGTCGCCAGCAGCGCCCCGTCCAACCCACCGCTTCGCGCCAGCGCCAGCTCGGAAGCCATAATGACGGCCACCGGACCGTAGGCACCGGGCGGGACCCGCAGCTGACCACCGGAGACGGTCGCGGAGTTCAGAGCCTTGCCATACGCGTCGGTCCACGCCTTCTGCTGCGAGGGCGACGCCGCACGGTACTGGCTCAGGGCCGCCTGCAGGCCTGGGTTGTCACCGGCCACCGACTGCAGCGGCTGCAGCACGAGGTCGTTCGCGGCGTCGATCGGGATGCGGACGCCGGCCAGCGTCTGGAGCGAGAAGGGTCCGATCTTCTGTGCGGCTCCCGGCGTGGAGTTGTAAGGCGGACCGTACTGCGCCGTGTCGCTCGTCCCGTTCAGCTCCGAGAGCGCTGCCGTGGTGAAGTCCTTCGCATCCGCCCGCGCCCACCGCGCGAGCGTCACCGGCTGATCGTCCGGCGAGGAGAACAGAGCGGCGAGGATCGCGGTCAGCACCACCACCACGGCGACCGCGACGACAAGCTCCTTCACGAGGTCGTAGGGACGGTAGCCGCCGGTCCAGGCTTCGACGTGCCGCTGGTCCCGCTTGCGGGCCTTCGCGAAGCCCACAGCCCCCGTGCTCATGACACACCTCCCTCACCGTCGGCCCGGCCCTGCACGTCGACGACGGCCTCCGGTCCCGTGTCGAATTCCTCTTGTCCCTCGACCGGGTACGGGGGGACGACACCGTGCTTGCGGACCAGCAACACGTGGATCACGATCAGCGCGCCCACCACGAGCGGGAACAGCACGATGTGCCACATGAGCATCTGACCGAAGTTCAACACGTTGAAGAACGCGCCGACGCCGGCAGCGTTCAACCCGTCCTTTCCCTGGGACGCGATCCATTGCGACGCGAAGTTCTGCTGCGACAGGTAGCCGGTGAACGCGGTCCCGATCGAAGCAAGGAACGCGACCGAGCCGGTCACCCATGTCATGGAGCGGTTCCCGCGCCACGCGGCCATCCAGAACTTGCCCCACAGGTGGATGACCATGAAGAAGAAGAAGAGCTCGGCGCTCCACAGATGCAGGCTGTTGACGAACAGGCCGATGCTCGAGGTGTGCCACCAGGTCGGGCCCTTCAGGGACAGCCACAAGCCCGACGCGAGCACGACCCCGAATGCCGCGATCGACAGTGCGCCGAAGACGTAGATCCAGGAGTGGACGTAAACCGGCTGCTCGTCGGGAAGCAGCTGCGAGGGAGGCAGGTTCTTCTCCGCCGACTCCCGTACCCGCGCGCTCCACTGGACCTTCTCGGTCTGCACGCTCACTGGAACCGCCTCCCCGGGAAGGGAACGAACAGGGCGAGGACGAACACCACGATCATCAGCAGGATCACGACGAGATTCGCGGTCGAGATCTGGAACCAACCCCAGTGCACGTAGTGCGCCGGGTGGTCGAGGTTCACCATCGCTCCCAGCCAACCGGCGAACGTCACTCCGATCGATCCCATTCCCGCCTCCTCGGGTCGGCACTCGTGTGAGCCTCGCGCCTCGAGCGCGACCGCGCGGGTGGCGTTCGACCCTGCACGACAGGACCGATGGTCCCGGGCGAGCACGTCCCTGAGGGTGGCAGTGAAGCTCGATGAGCCGGGCGCGAGATGGAGGAGCCGGCCTGTAAGCCGGATTCTGTCGTGGGCGACCATCTCTCTGGGAGCCGCGTCGCCGCGACCCTCATGCAGCCTACCCGGGGGCATCGAGCGGGCCGCCCGCCCCCTGCTTGGCCTTGCTCCGGGTGGGGTTTGCCGAGCCGGCCGGTCACCCGGCCGCTGGTGAGCTCTTACCTCGCCGTTGCACCCTTGCCTCCGCGAGCGCGGAGGCGGTCTGTTCTCTGTGGCACTGTCCGCGGGTCGCCCCGCCTGGGCGTTACCCAGCACCCTGCCCTGTGGAGTCCGGACTTTCCTCGACGCTGGCCTGAGCCCTCGCCGCGGCCGCCCGGCCGACTCCTCCGACGGCAAGTATAGGCAGCTACCCGAACAGCCCCTGCCCCGCGGTAGGCGACGCGTAACCCTTGCCGGGCCCTCGGAGCCATTCGTCGACACCCTGGTTTGCGAGCCGGTCCGCGTGCTTGTTCAGTTCCCTCGGCACGTGCTCGTATCCCACCGAGTCGAACCCCTTCGCCAGACGGCGCGCCTCCGTATGCAGGGCGATCAGCGTCGGGTTCTTCACCCGCCAGTGTCCCTGCAGCTGCTCGACGAGGAGCCTGCTGTCCGACCGAAGCAGGATGCGGCGCCCGCCGAGCGCCGCCGAGCGTTCCAGGCCGGCGATCGCCGCCCTGTACTCGGCCACGTTGTTGGTGGCCACGCCGATCCCCTCGGCGATCTCGGCCAGCACCCGCCCGTCGGCGTCGGCGACGACCGCTCCGATGCCGGCGGGCCCTGGGTTTCCCCGGGCCGCGCCGTCGCAGGCCACGGTCAGAAGACCAGGATCCGCCGGCAGTGTTCGCACCTCCGAACGCCGTCCGTGCGCCGCAGTCGATCCAGCGCGACAGGAGACAGCTGCTGGTGACAGCCTTGACAGACTCCGTCGACGAGGGCTGCCGCGCCCACGCCTTTCTTCTGGCGCCGAAGATCCTCGTAGAGCTCGAGCAGCTCCGGGTCGAACTCCAGAACCAGCACGTCCCGCTCGGACTCGAGGCCCCCGAGGTCCTTCTCGATCTGCTGGAGATCCTCCTCGGACTCGCCCAGCAGCGCCGACAGCGATGTACGGCTCTCCCCGACCGCCTCCTCGGCGCGTCCCAGCTGCCCCTCGAGCCCTTCCCGGCGCTCCATGTTCTCCAGCACCTCGTCCTCGACCCGCGACTTGCGGTTCCGGAGATTTGTCACCTCGGCCTGGATGGACTCGAGCTCCTTGGGGTTTGCGACCGAGCCGTCGAACAGTCGGCGCTCCTCGTCCGAGAGCTTGCGCTGGAACCCGTCGGCGTCGCCCTCCAGCCGGCGGACGGTCTGGGAAACCTCGTCGATCGCCAGCCGGAGCTCACCGGCGACCATTTCGGCACTCCGGAGCCGCTCACGGGCGGCCTCGGCCTCGGCTCCACCCTCGAGGGCGGCCCGCCTCGAGCGCAGGCGATCGATCGACGTATCGATCTCCTGAAGATGGAGCAGGTGTGTCAGTCCCCGTGGCTGGTCAGTCATGGGGACGTAGCTTCGCACATTCGCGACGAATCGCGAGGCGACGAGGGGGAACAGCTGGGACCGGCGGGTTCGCCCAGTTACGGCTTCCAGTGGGCGCCCGCGGCGGCGAGCAGTGATGCGAGCCAGGCAACGGACGCGGCAACGCGACGCACGCTCATTGGTCAGCACCTCCCAAGATGGTGTGGAAACGATACGTCCCGGACAGCAACGCTGTGCATCCGACGATCGGGTGGAATCCTCCGGGAACGGGGGAGACCCGTTTGGGGGATGTCAGCCCAGCCACATGGCGTCGGACGCGGTGCGTGTTCCGCTGGGTACCGGCTCCTGCCTGCGCCGCATCCCGCCCAACACGAACCAGATCACGCCGGCGTACGTGAACACGTCACCGGCGCTCACCACCTGGCCGGCCGGTTGCGGGACCGCGACGACGTCGCCGAGGAACAGGAGCCGGTCCCGTGAGGTCGCGAGGTGATGCTTGGCGCCACCGTCGTGCTCGAGCGCCACGAGCGTATTGCCCTGCCCGGACGCGACCAGCGCGTGCCGCTCCACCGGCATCCCGTGGTTCACGCCGATGACCAGGGCGTTCAGCACCAAGCCGACAACGATCAACGGGAATCCGGAGCTGCGGATGTTCACGATCGCGAATGCCATCAGCAGGGCGTACGAGAACATCAACAATCCGAATCCGAGACCACTCTGGTTCGACCCGACCGGCACCAACTGCAGTCCCAGTCCGACGAGTGCGAGCGCGGACCATCTGATCCGGACGTGCGACAGGTTCCGGAGGCTTCCTCCGATCAGAAACCCGACCGCGACCGCGACCACGATCGCACCAAGGATCAACTTCAAGGCGACATCATCCCGACAAGTGCATCGGCCGTCCGGAACGCGTTCTGGAGAAGCGCAGCCCGACCCCGGCCCGGACCCCACTCCCCATCCTCACCTCCCCCGGTCTTCAGAAACCTCCCCCAACATGCCGATACCTGAGCCGATGGGCACGGCAACAGATGGGTGGGAGGGAACGTGAAGCTTCGTCGGATCGCCGCTTCCCTGGGTTGGTTGGCCGCGCTGCTGCTGGCGGCCGGCGCTCACTGGAAGCCATAGGCACGACGTATTCGATCGGGCCGCTCCGGGACGCGCCGACGCCGCGTCTTGGGGCGGCTCTTTCTGTGATGTAGACGACCTCCCGGCTGCCGCCGACCGTCGCGCTCAAGTCCGCTCCTGCAGTCGCCGACGTGGACGACGTGGCCGTGCAGGAACGCTTCAAGATGCTGGCCCCGCTCGCGCTGCGCGATTTCCGTCTGCTCTGGACGGGAATGACGGTGTCGCTGCTGGGCGACGGCATTTTCCTCGTCGCCGTGGCGTGGCAGGTGTACACGCTGTGGGACCTGCCCTCGGCGCTCGCCGTCGTCGGACTCGCCATGTCGCTGCCGCAGGTGCTGTTCCTGCTCCTCGGCGGCGTCGTGGTGGACCGTGTCGACCGGCGCTCGGTGATGCTGTGGGCCGACGTGGTGCGCGGTCTCGCCATCACGTCCATCGGCGTGTTGTCGGTCATGGGATCGCTGCTGCTGTGGCACGTCGTCGTGCTCGCGGCGCTCTACGGGGTCGGATCCGCCTTCTTCGGCCCCGCGTTCGACGCGATCGTCCCTGACATCGTCGCGCCCGAGCAACTCGGCGCCGCCAACTCGCTGGATCAGTTCGTGCGTCCGGCGGCGCTGCGGCTCGCGGGTCCCGCGCTCGGAGGCCTGGTGATCCACGAAGTCGGACCAGGATGGGCGTTCATCGTCGACGGCGGCACGTTCGTCGTCTCCATCGTCTCGCTGCTCCTGATGCGTCGTCGCCCCATCCAGCGCGAGGGCGAAGGCCAGTCGGCCCTGAGGGACATCCGCGAGGGCTTCGCGTACGTGCGGGCGCACACGTGGCTCTGGGGAACCTTCGCGGCCGCGACGATCGCCTACCTTCTGTTCATGGGGCCGACCGAGGTGCTGCTGCCGTTCCTCGTCAAGAACCAGCTCGGCGGAAGCGCGCGGACGCTCGGGTTCATCTTCGCGTCCGGAGGCGTGGGCGCGATCGGGGCCGCGTCGATCATGGGGCAACGGGGGATCCCACGGCGGTTCATCACGTTCATGTACGTCGCATGGACGCTCGCGACGCTCGCAGTCGCCGGTTACGGCCTCGCGACGGTGTCGTGGCAGATGATGGCCGCCTGCCTGCTGTGCAACGGGCTCGAGACGGCGGGCACGATCGTGTGGGCGACGACGAAACACCGGCTGGTGCCCGGACCGCTGCTCGGCCGCGTCGCGAGCTTCGACTGGTTCATCTCGGTAGGTCTCGTGCCCCTCTCGTTCGCCCTCACCGCGCCCGTTGCGGACGCGATCGGCGCGCGCGCGACGCTCGTGGGCGCCGGCGTCGTCGGGGCCGTCGTGACGTTCGCCGCGTTGTTCCTTCCCGGCATGCGGAGCGTCGAGCGCAACGCCTCGCTGCTCGACAAGAGGCATTCCCTCGACCACATGTGGATCGGGGTCTGAGTCGTGGGCGGCTGGGGCGGGTCCGACGAACTCCCGATCGGCATGTCGGCGCGCGACGTGCTGGAGCGTGCCAGCGAGCTCGCGGACCGCGGTGAGTACGAGGAGTCGCTCGCCGTCGCGGAGCGCGCCCTGGAGCTCGATCCGGCCGTCCCGGCCGCCCACGTCGCGAAGGCATGGGCGCTGGAGAACCTCGGCCGCGATCGGCTGGCCGAAGCGGGGGAAGCCTACCGGGCGGCGCTGCGCGTCGACGGCGGGTCGCTTTGGGCGGCCGCCGGGTTGGCGACCGTCGCCGAGCGGCTCGGCGACCGGCAGGAGGCGGCGCGCCTGTTCACCCACGTCGCGGAGACACCGGTCGCGACGGACGAGGATGACGCGGACGTGCTCGAGATCGTCGGCTGGTCCCGCTTCAAGGCCGGCAGGTTCGAGGAGGCGCAGGCATTGTTCCGGCAGGCGCTCGGCGTGGATCCTTCGCTGTTGGCCGTCCACCTGGACCTGGCGCTCGCCCTGCTCTTCTCGGGCAAGAAGGACGAGGCGCTGGGCGAGTACCGGGCGATTCTGGCAGATGAGTCCCCGCAGGTCCGGGCGCACGCGGCCGTGGCGCTCGACGACCTCGAGCACGCCGTGGACGGTGACCTCTCCGTCGGTCCCGCCGGAGCGCAGGCGGCGGCCGAGCTCCTTCGCTCCGCGGCGGCCGGCGACCCGGGCGCCCGGTAAAGAGGGTCGGCGCGTCCGCCGATAGGGTGGAATGCCCGCGAACTGGAGCCTGCCCGGCGCGCTGCGAGGCAACAGGCGGAAGGCGAACGAGGACCCATCCGACGGCTTGGTCCCCAACGGCTCGCGCCGCAAGCCGCTCCGCCGGGATGGCGACAACTGGCTGGACCGCTGGCTCGAGACCTGCGCCGACCTCTCGCGATTGAAGACGTCCCACCCGATGCTCGACGCGGTGATCGACGAGATCGACGGCCGCCAGATCCGCGTCGGGGACAAGTGGCTCGCCGACTTCGCCTCCTGCAACTACCTGGGCTTCGACCTCGACCCGGAGATCATGGAGTCGATCGACGACTACGTGCGGAGCTGGGGGACGCACCCGAGCTGGTCGCGACTGCTCGGCAGCCCGGTCCTGTACGAGCAACTCGAGGCGGACCTCACGGAGCTGCTCGGAGCCGACGACACCCTCGCTCTTCCGACCATCACCTTGATCCACATGGCGATCATTCCGGTCCTTGCCGGCGCGGGAACGATCTTCCTCGACGGCCGGGCGCACAAGACCATCTACGACGGGTGCCAAATCGCGAAAGCGCACGGAGCGACCATCAAGCGCTTCCAGCACAATGACCCCGACCACCTGGCGGACCTGCTCGAGCAGCCGAGCGCCACGCCGAGGCTCATCTGCATGGATGGTGTCAACAGCATGACCGGCAACATGCCGGACGTGCGTGCGTTCGCCCAGCTGGCGCGGGAGCACGAGGCGCTCCTGTACATCGACGACGCCCACGGCTTCGGTGTCATCGGCGAGCGGACCCCCGAGGAGATATCGCCGTACGGAAGCCGCGGCAACGGTGTCGTCCGCCACTACGGCGAGACCTACGAGGATATCGTCTTCGTGAGCGGGATGTCGAAGTCCTACTCGTCGCTGCTCGCCTTCGTCTCCTGCTCGACGAAGCTCAAGGACGGTCTCAAGGTGGTCGCACCCCCGTACCTGTACTCGGGCCCCTCGCCGGTCGCCTCGCTCGCCACCGCGCTCACCGGTCTGAAGGTGAACGCGGAGCGCGGCGACGAGATTCGCGCGGACCTGTTCCGCAAGACGCGGCGGGTCCTCGACCACGTCGACGCCCTGGGCATCGCCACCCCCAACTACAGCAGCTTCCCGATCGTCGAGATCCCCCTCGCCAACCCCGAGGACATCGACGAGGTAGGGCGCTATCTGTTCGACCGGGGCGTCTACGTCACGCTGGCCGCTTATCCCCTGGTCCCCCGCAACGAGGTGGGCTTTCGGGTCCAGCTGACGGCCGCCAACACCGACGAGCAGGTGGATCTGCTCAACCACGTGCTCGAGGAGCTGTGCGACCGCTTCTCCATCCACGGCGAGCAACAGCCACGCGCGGCCAACGCGTAGAGATGTCCGTTTTGCGAGGCTGTGCCGTCACCTAAGGAGGGCCCGCCGACCCGCCGATATCCAGCCATGAGGACAGCGCTGCTTGGCTGCCTTCGGCACGGCTGGCCTGACGGTAGGAACGGGTGAACGGGTGAAGGAATCCACCGCGACGTCGATTCGCGACCGGGTCTGGATCGCGTATCTGGGCGTCGGTCTGGTGATCGGCGTCTTCTACTACGTCGGCCCGCCCTGGGCTCGAACCGGGTGGACGTTCAACCTCGTCGGCCTCTCGGCGGTGCTGGCCGCGATCGCAGGCCCAATCATCCACAAGTCGAAGGACAAGGACGCCTGGTATCTCTTCGCTGCCGGGCTCGGCCTGTTCCTCGCCGGCGACGTCGTCACCTACCACCCGGAGATCTGGTTCAGGACGGGAAACGCACCGTTCCCGTGCCTCGGCGACCTCTTTTACGTGCTGGTCTACCCCGTGCTGATGGCCGGCATCCTGGTGCTTGCCCGGCGGCGTTCGCCCGGCAGGGACCGCGCGGCGCTCATCGACTCGCTGATCATCACCATCGGCATCGGTGTGCTCGTGTGGGTCTACTGGATGGCGCCGAACGCCCACGCGAACCAATCGCTGCTCGCGAAATTGACCTCGATCGCGTATCCGCTGGGCGACCTGCTGCTGATGGCGGCGATGATCCGGATGGTCGTCGACTCGGGCCGCCGGCCCCCGGCCTTCTATCTCTTGACCCTGTCCATCGTCTCGTTGCTGATCACCGACGCCATCTACAACATCATCCTCTTGTTCTTCAACTACGACGGCAGCGGCAGCGGCCTCGACGCGGGATGGGGACTCTTCTACCTGCTGTGGGGAGCGGCGGCGCTCCACGCGTCGATGGTGCAGCTCGGAGAGCCGGTTCCGGAACGTGTCCACCGCGGCTCACGCCGGCGACTCTGGGTCCTCGCGAGCGCGTCCCTGATGGCGCCCGCATTGCAAGCGATCCAAGCCGTCCAGCGCAGGGACAGCGACGCCGTCATCGTCGCGGCGGCGTCGGCGGTCATGTTCATCCTCGTGCTCGTCCGACTGCGCGGGCTGATGGTGGACATCGACGAGTACCAGCGAACCGAGTCGCTGTTGCGCGAGACGGAGGCGAAGTACCGGAGCCTCGTCGAGGGCACGCCGGCGGTGGTCTACATCTCGGAGTTCCCGAAAGAAGGCAACTGGCGATACGCCAGTCCGCAGGTCCAGCAGATCCTCGGGTTCTCCTCCGAGGAGTGGGTCGACACGCCGGGCCTGTGGCAGGAACGGCTGCACCCGGTGGACCGCGACCGAGTGCTGCGCGAGCAGAATCGCGACGTCCACGACGGGCAGCGCATGCTCTTCGAGTACCGGATGGTCGCCCGCGACGGCGAGGTCGTCTGGATCCGCGACGACGCGGAGGTGGTGGCCGGCGAGGCTGGGGAGCCGACGCTCGTGCAGGGCGTCATGTATGACTTCAGTGAGCAGAAGCGGGCCGAGAGCAAGCTGCGCGAGGCGCTCGACCGCGAGCGCGAGGCGAGCCAGCACCTCCGGAAGCTGGACGCCATGAAGAACTCGTTCCTCCAGGCCGTGTCCCACGACCTGCGTACCCCGCTCACGAGCATCCTCGCCGGCGCGCTGACCCTGGAGAACGACCAGGTACGGCTCTCGGCAGAGGAGCGCAAGGACCTCGCCCACCGGCTCGCCGGCAACGCGCGGCGACTCAACAAGATGCTGGCCGACCTGCTCGACCTCGATCGCCTGTCCCGCGGAATCCTCACTCCGAATCGAAAGCCCACCGACCTGGGCGAGCTCGTGCAGCGCGTGGTCGCAGAGTGCGACCTCCAGGACCACCTGGTGGAAATCGACGCGGAGGAGGTCGTCGCCGACGTCGACCCCGCGCAGGTCGAGCGAATCGTCGAGAACCTGGTGACGAACGCAGTCCGGTACACGCCGGCCGGGACCCCCGTGTGGGTCAAGGTCGCGCCCTACGAGCGAGGCGCGCTGATCAGCGTGGAGGACGCCGGTCCGGGTGTACCCGAAGAGATGCGCAAGGCGATCTTCGAGCCGTTCCGACAGGGCGAGGAGGTCATCCAGCACTCCCCCGGCGTCGGAATCGGACTCTCGCTGGTCGCACGGTTCGCGGCGCTGCACTCCGGGCGTGCGTGGGTCGAGGAACGACAGGGCGGCGGTGCCTCGTTCAACGTGTACCTCCCCCGCGAAACGCCCGCACGCGCCGTCGCCGTCTAGAGCGCCCGCCACGTTTCGCGGGGCCTCGGCGGGAGGGGCACTAGACTCCCGCCATCGCATCCGACTCCCAGCCCGTGACGGATCGCATCTCGATGACCGGGAAGGTCGCTCTGGTGACCGGGGCGGGAAGCCCCGACGGCATCGGATTCGCCGCCGCGCGGCTGCTGGGCAGGCGTGGCGCCGCGGTCGCGCTCACGTCGACCACCGAGAGGATCCACGAGCGCGCGGCGGAGCTGGAGGCCGAAGGCATCGAAGTCGCCGGGTACGTCGCCGACCTGATCGAGCCCGACTCGGCACGAGGTGTCGCGGGCGAGGCGGAGGCTCGCTGGGGCCGCATCGACGCCCTGGTGAACAATGCGGGGATGGTGCAGTCGGGCGTCGAGGACTCCTGGACGTGGTTCGCGGAGCTCGACAAGGATTCGTGGGAGCGGGGGCTGTCGCTCAATCTCGGGACCACCGTGGCGATGACCCGCGCGGTCTTGCCCGGGATGATCGACCGGGAGTCGGGCCGGATCGTCAATGTCTCCTCGGTGACCGGACCGGTGGTGGCCATCGCGAGGAGCAGCGCGTACGGGGCGGCGAAGGCGGCCGTGGACGGCCTGACGCGGTCGCTGGCGCTCGAGGTCGGACGGCACGGGATCTGCGTCAACTCGGTCGCGCCGGGTTGGATCGCCACAGGCTCATCCAGCGACTGGGAACGGAGGGCGGGTACCTACACGCCGATCGGGCGGCCGGGGACGGCAGACGAGGTGGCCGAGCTCATCGCCTTCCTGGCGTCCGACGCCGCCTCGTACGTCACGGGGCAGTCCCTGGTCGTCGACGGGGGGAACGTCATCCAGGAGTACAAGGGGCCGCCCGGACCGGGGTAAGGCCATCGTGAGCGCGGCTCGGGGGTCGGGAACAGGAGCGGCCCCCAGGCCGTTACCGTGGATGCAGGCTTGGAAATGAAAGGAAAGGGGCAAGATGTTCTGGCTCAAGGAGAAGAAGGAGATGCCGTCGGCCGAGGAGGCCCTGCCGGGGCGCGACCGACCGATGCCCGTTCCCGAGACCCACTTCGTGAACGGCCACCCGTTGAAGCCACCGTTCCCCGAGGGGCTCGAGACGGCGGTCTTCGGACTCGGATGCTTCTGGGGCGCCGAGCGCCTCTTCTGGCAAACGCCCGGCGTCTACACGACCGCCGTGGGCTACGCCGGCGGATTCACCCCCAACCCGTCGTACGAGGAGGTCTGCAGCGGAAGGACCGGCCACGCCGAGGTGGTCCTGGTGGTCTTCGACCCGAAGGCCGTGAGCTACGAGGAGTTGCTGAGGATCTTCTGGGAGGATCACGACCCGACGCAGGGGATGCGACAGGGCAACGACGTCGGCACGCAGTACCGCTCGGCGATCTACACCACGACACCCGCTCAAGCGAAGGCCGCGGAGGAGTCGAAGAAGGAGTACGCGAGTGCGCTCGGTGACGCCGGATACGGCGCGATCACGACCGAGATCCGTGAGGCGCCCGAGTTCTACTACGCCGAGGACTATCACCAGCAGTACCTGGCAAAGAATCCTCTCGGGTATTGCCCGAACCACAGCACCGGCGTCTCTTGTCCCGTCGGCGTCGGCGTGACCGCCAAGCCCGACGCCACCTCCACGTCATAGGGCCGGAACCACCCCGGTCGCCGTTCGAGTCGCGCCGCCCTGAAGACAAGTCCTCGCGAGGTACGACCCGTTTGAACGCGCCGGCGGGCTCGGGGAAGATGCTTCCGTGGACGAGGCCGAGCTTTTCCACGCGGCCCTCTGCGGGGTATTCGAGTCCATCGTCAACGACTTCGACGACGGGACCTTCGACCGGCGAGAGGGCTATGTCCTCTGTCTCTGCCCGGCGCTCCCCCTTCCCCAGTTCACCGGGGTCTGGGCCGACGACGACGAGTCCACAGGGGCCCTCGCAGAGGCAATCGCCGAGGTGGAGGAGCGAGGCCTCCCGTTCTCTCTTCAGACCCGAGTGGGACGGACCCCCGGAGTGGAGAGGGAAGCGGAACGACTCGGCCTGTCCCTCGTCGACGAGATGCCGGCCATGTTCGCCCGGGAGGGCGCGCTCGGGAGCGCCCACGCCGCGGACCTCGTGATCGAGCGGCTCGCCTCCGACGACGAGGCGGGCCTTGCGGCGGCTCTCGGGGTCGCGGCCGCCGGCTTCCAGGCTCCCGCCGAGTTCGTCGCCCCGCTGTACTCGCCCGCAATGGCCTCCACCTTGGGGTGGTCCGTCTATCTGGGGCGCGTGGATCAAGCGCCGGTGTCCACCGCCGCGGGGTGGGTCCGGGACGGCCTCATCTTCATCGGGAGCGTCGCCACGCCTCCGGAGTGGAGGCGCCGCGGGTACGCGGCGGCCATGACGGCACGGGCCTGTGAGGACGGGTTCCGCGCGGGGGCCGAAGCGGCCTTTCTGCAGTCCAGTCCACAGGCGCATGCGATGTATCGGCGCCTGGGCTTTCGCGACGTGACGAGGTACCGCCTGTTCGTCAGACCGTCACCGGAAGCCCCTCTCGGGTGAGCTCCCCGCGTTCCGGCGTGGATACCTGGCTGATCCTGCTCCGAGGAATCAACGTCGGCGGCAACCGGATCATCCCCATGAGCGACCTTCGCGACGTTTTCTCCGACATGGGGTTCCACGACCCGGTCACGTACATCCAGAGCGGGAACGTGGTCGTCGGCTCGCGCCGGCGCCGGACGACGCGGACCGCGTCGGCCATCGAGCGCCGACTCGAGGACGCATTCGGCCACGACGCGCGGGTGGTGATCCGCGATGCCGACGAGATGGCAAGTGTCGTCCGAGGCATCCCACGAGATTGGGACGCCGCGGACACCGGCGTGCGCCACAACGTGATCTTCCTGACCGACGCCGTCGGGGCGAAGGGACTCATCGATCCGGGCACGCTCAAGCCCGGCTTCGAGTCGCTGCGCGTCGGCGACGGCGTCCTGTACTGGTCGGCCCCGATCCGCACGTTGACAAGGACATCAATGATGAAGCTCAGCGCGCACCCGTCCTATCCCGAGATGACGATCAGGAACTTGCGGACGACGCTGCGACTCTTCGAGATCATGCGGGAACGCGGGTAGCCGCCGCCTGCCGCCCGCGGGTGGGTGACCCCGGGTACTATGAGCGGGTCACCCCATTCGACCGATCAGGACCCGCCCAGGACGATGTTCGTCGAGATCCACATCCACCGCCCACAGGAGGGCCACACCGAGGAGGCGCGCTCGGCGCTGCACGAGCAGGCCCGGCGGATGAAGGCCGACCAGGGGCTGCGCCAGGTCTCGGTCCTCGAGGAGAAGGACGGCGAGCTGTGCCTCCTGGCCATCTGGGAGTCGCGCGACACGTGGACGGCGGCCCGGGCGGCCCGTGAGAGCGAGCCGCCGCCCGACCTGAGCGCGATCGAGGCTTCCCCGCCCAGCGTGCTGCTTCTCGAAGAGACATGACCCATCCGTCCCCGTGACGGTCGGGTCAATGCGCCGTACACTCGTTCTCGAATGAACGTTCTATCTCGAACGAACAGGCGCGCGGCCGTTGCCCTCCGCTGAGCGACGGCCGGCCGGTCGCGGCGAGGAGATCGTCGAGCTCCTGCGCGGGATCAACGCCTCGCTCCGCGGGCAGCTGGCGCAGGATTCGATCCGCTTGGGGCTGCCGAAGTTCTCCCGCCGACTCCCGATCCTCATGCGGGTCTGCGACGAACCCGGCATCACCGTCAACGAGCTCGCACGGGCCATCGGCATGCCGAAGAGCCAGGTGTCGGTCCTCGTCGCCGAGATGGAAGCGGAAGGCGTCGTTCGCAAGACCGGCGACCCGAACGACCTGCGGCGGATCCGACTGTCTCCCACCGCGGAGGGCAGACGGCGCGCGCAGGCGTGGCGACGCGCGTACCGGGCCGTCGTCCTCGAGGCCCTGCGCCCGATGGCGGACGACGACGTTGCCCACCTGCACCACGGTCTGATGGCCCTGCGCGAGGCGCTCGAGCCAGAGTCCGCGGACGAAGCACGGGAAGGAGCGATGTGAGCGAACCCGCAGTCGTATCGAACGGCGAGCCTGCGGCCGCGCAACCGGCACGGGCGATCGAGGTGACCGACCTCCACAAGCGCTACGGCGAAGTGGAGGCCGTTCGCGGCGTGAGCTTCTCGGTGGGAACCGGTGAAACCTTCGGGTTCCTCGGCCCCAACGGCGCCGGCAAGACGACGACCATCAACATCCTCTGCACGCTGATCCGCCCGACGAGCGGAATCGCCCGCGTCGCGGGACTTGACGTCGTCTCGCAGCGGGCGGAGGTCCGCAGGCGCATCGGCCTCGTATTCCAGGAGCCCACCCTCGACAACTACCTCACCGCCGAGGAGAACCTGCGGTTCCACGCGGAGCTGTACGGAGTTCCCCGTCAGACGACCCCCGACCGCATCAAGCAGGTGCTGGACCTGGTCGGCCTCTGGAACCGGCGCAGCGACCAGGTCATGGGATTCTCGGGCGGAATGAAGCGCCGGCTCGAGATCGCGCGCGGCCTGCTTCACTCGCCGCGCGTCCTGTTCCTCGACGAGCCGACCGTCGGCCTCGACCCGCAGACGCGCGTGCACATCTGGAACTACATCGACGAGCTTCGCCGCCGCGAGGCGATCACGATCTTCCTCACGACGCACTACATGGACGAGGCCGAGCACTGCGACCGGATCGCCATCATCGACCAGGGGACGATCGTCGCGCTCGACACGCCCGACGCGCTGAAGGCGAGCGTCGCCCAGGACCGCGTCGAGATCGGGACCGACGACGTCGACGCGACGGTCGCGGAACTGCGCGAGCGGTTCGGACTCGAGGCCTCGCTCGCGGAGGGGGCCGTCCGCGTCTACGTGCCCGAGGGCGACGAGTTCGTCCCCCGCCTGTTCGCCGAGCTCTCCGTCCCGATCCGCTCGGTGAACGTGGCCCGGCCGACGCTCGACGACGTGTTCATGGCCTTCACGGGACGCACGATCCGCGACACCGAGGCCTCGGCGGCCGACAAGATGGGCGCCCGGATGTGGATGCGGGCGAGGAGGTAGCGATGGCACGGCAGGCTAGCATCCAGATCGCCCCCGTCCGCGAAGCGTCGGGGTCGTTCATCGACGACTGGCGCGCGATCCGCGTCGTGTGGAAGCGCGAGCTGATCCGGTTCCGACGCGATCGTCTTCGCATCGTGACGGCGTTGGCGCAGCCGGTGCTCTTTCTGTTCGTCCTCGGGACGGGGCTGTCGGCGCTCGTCGGCCACATCGGGCCCTACAACTACCGCACGTTCATGTTCCCCGGCGTGGTCGCGATGACCGTGCTGTTCACCGCGATCTTCTCCGCGGTCTCGATCGTGTGGGACCGGGAGTTCGGGTTCCTGCGCGAGATGCTCGTCGCGCCCGCGCGCCGTGGTGCCGTCGTGCTGGGCAAGTCGCTCGGCGGGGCCACGGTGGCGACGCTCCAAGGGTGCATCATGCTGGTGCTGGCCGGACTGGTGCAGGTTCCCTACTCTCTCTCGCTGATGGTCGGCCTGGTCGTGATCATGGCCCTGGCCGCTTTCATGATCACGGCCTTCGGCCTCATGCTGGCGAGCGGGATCCAGCAAGTGCAGTCGTTCCAAGCCGTCATCCAGTTCGCCGTCCTTCCCATGTTCTTTCTGTCGGGGGCGCTGTTTCCGCTGACCCACATCCCGGTGTGGCTCCGCGTCCTGACGCGCCTCGACCCGCTGAGTTACGCGGTGGACCCGATGCGGCGCGTGGTGCTGGAGCACCTCGCGATCCCGCCGGCGGTCGTGGCCGCGCTGAACCCGGGCATGACATGGGGGAGCTGGAGGCTGCCCACGCTGTTCGAGCTCGCGATCGTGCTCATCGTGGGCGTGACCTGCACGATCCTCGCCGTGATGCGGTTCTCTCGAACCGAGTAGCCGCCCGCAGTCCCCAGCCGGGCTGCGTCCGGCGCAACGGCCGCGTGACGCGGCGGTGACGCGCGCCGTGCTTCCGTCCCCCCGCCACCGATCGGAGGGAGCATGGCCAAACACGACCCCGCACCGGCCGAGGACGACCAGGGTCCCGTGCGCGAGCTTCGGGTCGCCCTCGTCTGCTACGGCGGCGTCTCGCTCGCGATCTACATGCACGGGACGACGAAAGAGATCCACAAGCTCGTCATCGCGTCGAACGGCCGCGACCTCAGCCCGGAGCGGAATCCGTTCCCGGCAGGCACGACCGAGGGCGTCTACTGGGAGCTCCTGCGCCATCTGGAGCGGCGGGACGGCATCCGCACGCGCGTCGTGGTCGACATCGTGTCCGGGACGTCCGCCGGCGGCATCAACGGGATCTTCCTCGCGAAGGCCCTCGCCGGGAACCTCGACCAGCAGGGGCTGCGCGCGCTGTGGCTGCGGCAGGGCGACATCCACAAGCTCACGCACCCCCATTGGCTTCCCCTGCCGCTGCGCTTCGCGGCGTGGGGCGCCAAGGGGATGTTCACCGGTTTCCGCGGAAAGCCGCCCCTCGACGGCGACTTCCTGCTGCGGCAGGCGTTCGGCGCCCTCGAGGGGATGGACGGTCGCCGAGGGGACATCGGCGGAACGAAGCCCGCCACCTTGATGCCTCCCGGGCACGACCTGCGCCTGTTCGTCACGACCACCGACTTCCACGGGTACCAGCGGCTCGCCCCCGCCTACGCGCCCATCCAGGTCCCGAGCGAGTGGCACCGGCACATCTACGCATTCGAGCGGACCCATCTGCACGACGCGTTCGGGCGCGCCTACAACGGCGCGCTCGCCTTCGCCGCCCGATCGACGTCCTCGTTTCCGGGCGCGTTTCCGCCCGCCCATCTCGCCGACCTCGACACGCTGCCCGCCAAGCTCCCGTCCGACTACGACCGTGAGTTCTTCCCGACCTACCGCCTCGCCGGCCGCCGACCGGAAGACGCATGGTTCGTGGACGGCGGCGTCCTCGACAACTTCCCCTTCCGGGCGGCGATCCGGGCCATCTTCGGAATGCCGGCGTCGTCGGAGGTGGACCGGCGCCTCCTCTACATCGAGCCCGACCCCGGCGCCAAGAAAGCCGCGGCGGCCGCTGGGCCGGGCGAGCCTGGCTTCCTCGCGACGGTTTTCGGGTCGCTCTCGTCCATCCCGGCGACCCAGCCGATCGCCGGCGCCCTCCTCGACCTCCGCGATTTCAACCACCGCGTCGACCGGGTCGAGGACGTGATCGACCAGGCCCAGCAGGCGATCGAGAAGGCCGTCGGCGACGCCGGGGACACGGTCGCGAGGCAGGAGGCCCCGACCCTGAACGGCGCGCTGCACGAGGCGGCGGCGAGGCAGCAGAGCTCCTACGCGGCCTACGTGCGTCTCAAGGTGCGCTCGGTGCTCGACGGCATGGCCTCGGCGGCCGCCGCCTTGTGCGACTTTCCCGCGGGCACCGATCAGGCGGCGTTCGTGACCGACGCGATCAAACGCTGGGCCGAGAGCGGACCGCTGCGGGACGAGATCCCTCCCGACTCGGAGGAGGTGGTCGACTTCCTCAAGACCTTCGATCTCGGGTACGCGGTTCGACGTCTGACGTTCGTGCTGAAGGGGTTGAACGGCCTCTACGCGACGGCCGACGACACGCCCGACCCGCCCAGCCGTGCCCAGCTCGACGAGGTCAAGCGACTCCTCTGGGGCATGATCGCCCGCATCACCGAGCCCACCGACGACCTTCGCCTCGGCTCCGTTCCCGCCGACGAGAGCGTTCTCCCCGTCATCGCCTCGCTCCGCGAGCGGGTGCGCAAGGTGTTCACCCTGAGCGAGATCGATCGCTGTCTGGCCACGCCGGCCGATACCTGGGACGGCGTCGTGGAGACGTTCGTCGAAGACCGGACGTCCCAGATCGACACGGTGCGCAGCGCCCTCGACGAGTACCTGAACAAGCGCCTCGACGGGATCGGCGCGGAGATGCTGCAGCGAATCCGGGACGCGACGAAGGACTGGGGCGACGCGGGCAGGCGCCTCGTGGTTCGGTACGAGGGCTTCCCGCTGTGGGACGCGGTGCTGTACCCGATGCAGAAGGTTGCCGATCTCGGAGAGCTCAACCGCGTGGAGGTGGTGCGGATGAGTCCCGACGACGCGACGCTGCTGACGCCCACCGGGAACAAGCTGAGCGGCGTGACGCTGCACCACTTCGGCGCCTTTTTCGACACCGACGGCCGCGCCAACGATTACGTCTGGGGGCGCCTCGACGGCGCGGAGCGACTCGTCTGGCTGCTGCTCCACGATCGAACGGGCGACCCGGCTGCGTTCGATCGCGATGCCTACGTTGAGTACGCTCGCCGCGCGTTCGAGGCAGTCACCCGCGAGGAAGCCGAGCTGAGATCCGTCGCCCCGAAGCCGTTCGCCGCGGTGGACGCGGATCGGAGGCAGGCGGGAACGCCGGCGGCGACGGGGACGGCGGGGGCCGAGGCTACGCCGGCGGCCCGGGGGGAACCTTCAACGCACTCTTGACGACCTTCCCCATGTCGTTGCGGGGCAATCGTTCCAAACAACGGAGCTCGCGCGGCCGCTTGTGCGGCCCAAGCTGCTCGGCG
Source organism: Actinomycetota bacterium (assembly GCA_035623615.1). Taxonomy (GTDB): domain Bacteria; phylum Actinomycetota; class UBA4738; order UBA4738; family UBA4738; genus DASPTB01. The sequence goes on along the minus strand of DASPTB010000063.1, from coordinate 2,833 downwards.
ACCAGTTCCTGCAACTCGTCGAGCGTCGGCGCCGCTCCGACGGGAACGACCCACGCGACGACGCGCTCGCCGAGCCGGTCGTCGGGCTCGCCGGTGACGGCCACCTCGGCAACGCCCGGGTGCCGCAGGATCGCCGCTTCCACCTCGCCGGCACCCACCTTGAACCCGCCGGTCTTGATGATGTCGGTGGCCTTGCGGCCGACGATGCGCACCGATCCGTCGGGATCGCGCCCCGCCACGTCGCCCGTCGCGAACCATCCGTCGCGCAGGACGGCCTGCGTCTCGACCGGTCGGTCGAGGTAGCCGAGGAACACATTGGGGCCGCGGACGAGCACCTCACCGATCGCATCCTCGTCCTGCCCTTCGACCTCGGCGCCGTCGTCGCCGACGATCCGGACCTCGACGCCGGGCACGGGCGGGCCGACCGTGCCCGGCCGGCGCTCGCCCGCCGCGCGCACGGCGCAGATCATCAAGGTCTCCGTCGTTCCGTAGCGCTCGACCACGCGCTGCCCGGTCGACGCCTCGATGCGTTCGAAGTCCTTGAGCGGCAGCGCGGCCGACCCCGACACGAGCAGGCGGGCGCGGCGCAAGGCCCTCGCGACGCCGGGGTCGCGGTCGGCCGCGTCGGCGAGGTCGCGGTACATCGTGGGGACCCCGTAGACCATCGTCGCCCCTGCGGCGAGCTCGGCGGCCACGGCGTCCGCGGAGAACCGCCCGACGTGGCGCAGCCGCGCTCCGAGCCGGAGCGGCCCCAGGACGCCGAGCACCAGACCGTGCACGTGGAAGAGCGGGAGGCCGTGCGTCAGGACGTCGCGCGACGTGAGCTCCCACACGTCGGCCAGCGCATCGAGGTTCGACGTGACCGCGCGGCGCGGGACGACGACGCCCTTGGGCGGCCCGGTCGTCCCCGACGTGTAGAAGACGAACGCGGGAGCCTCCGGGTCGAGCTTCGCCGGCCGTGGAGCTGCTGCCCCTTGTGCGCTCACATCGACGTGCAGGCGCTCGAGCGCTCGCAGCCGCTCGGGGAGCTCGGCTCGAGGCGCCGCGAGGACACGGCGGGGCGCGGCGTCGTCGAGGACGTGCTCGAGCTCGGCGGCCCCGATTCGCGGGTTCACGGGAACGGCCACCGCGCCGGCCCACAGCGCGGCGACCACCGCCACACACGTCTCGGGCGAGGGGGTCGCCCACACGAGCACCCGCTCGCCGGGCTCGAGTCCACGCGCGAGCGAGGCGACCCCGTCGCGCAGCTCCCGATAGGACAGCGACGTGTCTCCGAATCCCATCGCCTCGGCGTCGGAGGGGTCGTCCAGTGTGGGGAACATCCCGGTCACGGACCGGTGGCGTGGCCGATGGGCACGCTGCCCGCGACGGGATCGATCGGCACACGCGCCGCGAAGCCGGCCGCCCGCTCGAACGCGGCCGCCGCCCCGAGCAGCGCGGCCTCTCCCCTGGGCCGGCCGACGAGCTGCAACCCGACGGGGCGCCCGTCGCGTGTGTACCCGCAGGGAACCGCGATCGCCGGGCACGCGGTGAGCGTGATCGCGTACGTGATCCGCAGCCACTCCACGTAGTTGTCGAAGGCGACGTCGTTCAGCTCGCGAGGCCACGTCACGTCGGCGTCGAACGGCGGGAGGCACGCGGCCGGGCACGCCAGCACGTCGTACGTGGAGAAGAACTCGGCCGTGTTCGCCACGATCCTTCCTCGCATCTCCTCGGCGCGCCGGACGTCCTCGAGCGTGAGGCCCAGGCCGAGCTCGACGTTCCAGACGACGTCCGCCTTCATGTCCTCCCGCGCGCGCCGATACAGATCGCCGAGGCTCGCGGCGAACACCGCCGCGCGGAGCGTCCGGAACGCCTCCGGCGCCTCGGACAGATCAGGGGTCGCTTCCTCGACGCCGGCGCCGAGTCCGTCGAACCGGCGGGCGGCCGCCGCGCATGTCTCCCGGACCTCGGCGTCGACCGGCCCGATGCCCAGATCGGGGCTGAAGGCCACGCGGGCCGGAGGGGTCGCGGCCTCGGCCGCCGACAGGAACGACACCGCGGGGGCCTCCATCGACAGCGGGTCCTCCGGACTCGTGCCCGTCATCGCGTCGAGCATGAGGGCGGCGTCCGTGACGGTTCGGCCCATCGGCCCTTCGACGCCGAGCGTGTCGAACGGCAGCGGTGACGGGCCCGTCGCGACGCGGCCCGGGCTCGGGCGCAGGCCGACCACGCTGCAAAAGCTCGCCGGCGTCCGGAGGCTGCCCGCGAGGTCCGAACCGGTGGCCAGCCACACTTGGCCGGTGGCGAGCGCGACCGCGGACCCGCCCGAGGAGCCACCGCACGTGAGCGACGTGTTCCACGGGTTGCGCGTCACGCCGAAGACCTCGTTGAACGTGTTCGCACCCGCGCCCCACTCCGGCGTGTTCGACTTCGCGACCACGAGGGCTCCGTTCCGCTCGAGTCGCTCGACCATGATGTCGGACCGGTCGGGGACGTTGTCGGCGAACGTCTTCGACCCGTACGTCGTGCGGACGCCCGCGACGTCGTTCAGGTCCTTGACGGCGACGGGAAGCCCCGCGAGCCACGCATCGCGGCGTTCGCCATTGTCCGGAAGACGACCCGCGCGCTCGCGAGCTCGGTCGAAGCAGCGCGTCGGCAGGGCGTTGACGTCTGCGTCGACCGCGGCGACGCGCGCCTCGGCGGCGTCGAGCAGCTCCCCAGGCGACACCTCGCCGGCGCGCAACAGCCGGACGGCCTCGACGGCCGTCAGTCGGATGAGCTCGTCGGATCCCACCGGTTTCCCATGTCGTCGCGCCTTGACGCCGGTCTCGGCCTCAGCGTACATGCGGCC
>DASPTB010000060.1:0-10683 GCA_035623615.1 Actinomycetota bacterium | reverse complement strand
GTAGTAGATGTCGTCGAAGTCGATGCCCGACAGGTCGGCGCCCCACCACGGCATCGGGCGCGCCTGGAAGTGCTTGAGGGACTTCAGCCGGTACTTGCGCATCCAGTCGGGCTCGGACTTTCGCTCGGAGATCTCCTCGACGACCTCGGCCGACAGACCCTTCTTGGGAACGAAGATGGAGTGCTCCGGGTCGCTCCAGCCGAAGCGATACCCCTTGCTCAGCTCTCGAAGATGCTCTTCCTGGGAAACAGCCATCGCGCGTCTCTCCCGTTCGCACTGCGCGGATCCGCCGGCGCCGCCCTTCCCGCCGACGTGCATTCGCTCGCGAGCCCAGTCTAGTCCCCGAACGCGGTAAAGTCTATTCCGGACATCGGATTCAACGCCGCAGGTCGGGAGGGGTCTTACGGGGCCTTCAACCGGCCGATAATCGAACCAGAGAGAGCTCAGACCTTCCCCAGCGATGCCCGACCACCCCACCGACCTCGACGCCGACGCCCCGGACCGCCCCTCCCGTGAGGGGCAGATCCTGCGGGCCGTCGCCTACGCCGCACAGCGCTTTCTGAGCGACCCGGGGTGGGAGCGCGCCATCGACGACGTCCTCTCCCAGCTCGGGGAAGCTGCCGGCGTGAGCCGTGTGTGGCTCGCTCAGACACACCTGGACACCAGCGGGGTGATCCACGGAGGCATCACACACGAATGGGTCGCGCCGGACATCCCGCGCAGGCTCGAGGATCCCGGGTGGCATCACTACGCCTACGACGAGCCGTCGGCCGTGCGGTGGGCCGACTTGCTCGGCTCAGGGCGGCCCGTGGTGGGAAATGTCGCGGACTTTCCCGAGGCCGAGCGCGCGGACCTCGAGCCCATGGGGGTGAAGTCGATCCTCGTCAGCCCGCTGATCGCCGGCGGCGACTGGCTCGGCCACGTCGGCTTCGACGAGTGCGAGGCGGAGAGGGACTGGTCGGCGGCAGAGGTGGACGCGCTCATGGCGGCGACGGGCACGCTCGGCGCCGCCGTCGCCCGCGGCCGCGCGGAGGGTGAGGCGCGCTCGGCGCAGGAGCGGTACCGCACGCTCGTGGAGCAGTTGCCCGCCGTCACGCACGTGTCGGGGCTCGACCCGAGCAGCTCGACGATCTACATCAGCCCTCAGGTCGAGGACCTGCTCGGCTACGAACCCCGGGAGTGGCTCGAGGATCCCGACCTCTGGATCAAGGTCCTTCATCCCGAGGACCGCGAACGGATGATCGCCGAGAACCTCGAGCACATCCACACCGGCAAGGGCAGCGTGAACGAATACCGGATGATCGCTCGCGACGGTCGCGTCGTGTGGGTGTACGAGGACGCGACCGTCATCGCCGACGCGGACGGTGCCCCTCGCTACTCGCACGGCCTGTGGCTGAACATCACCGCGAGAAAGCGCGCGCAGGAGACGCTCCGGGAGACCGAGGCGAGGTACCAGGCACTCATCGAGCAGGTCCCCGCCGTCACCTACACCGACATCGTCGCCGAGGGCGAGCGCATGGGGTATGTGTCGCCGCAGGTCGAGGCCTTGATCGGGTACACGCCCGAGGAATGGGAGGCCGATCCCGGCCTGTGGATGCGCGTCGTGCATCCGGACGACCTCGACCGAGTGATGGCGATCGACCAGGAGTGCATCCGCACCGGCGACCCGTATGCGGTCGACTACCGCTTCGTCCACCGCGACGGGCACGTTGTGTGGGTGCACGACGAGGCGGTACTCATCCATTCGGAGTCGGGTGAGCCGCAGCAGTGGCAGGGGATCATCATCGACGTCACCGATCGGCGTACGTCCGAGAAGACCCTTCGCTTCCAAGCACAGTTGCTCGAGGCGGTCCAGGACGCCGTCATCGCCACCGACGCGACCGGACTGATCACCTACTGGAACCGCCGGGCGGAGGAGCTCTTCGGCTGGCAGGAGACGGAGGTTGTCGGGCGCGACGTTCGCGATGTGCTGTGGCAGCGGTCGGAGGGATCGCCGTTGGCCGACATCGCGCAGACGCTTCGCGACAACCAGGACTGGGTCGGCGAGTTCGACCTCCACCGTCGCGGCGGCGCGAAGATGACGGTTCGCGCGAGCGTCTCCCCGGTTCGCGGCGCCGACGGGCAGGTGCGCGGGGCGATCGCGGTGACGATGGACGTGACCGAACGGCGCCGGGCCGAGGAGGCGCTACGGACGGCCTTCGAGCGCGAACGAGAGATCACGCGACAGCTGCGCGCCGTCGACGAGATGAAGAACACGTTCCTGCAGGCCGTCTCTCACGAGCTGCGCACGCCGCTGTCGGCGGTGCTCGGCTTCGCACTGACACTCGAGCGCGAGGAGGTCCGGCTCGAGCCCGACGAGTCACGGGAGATCGTCCACCGTCTCGCTGTGAACGCCCGCAAGCTCGAACGACTGCTCTCCGACCTCCTCGACCTCGACCGGCTCGGCCGTGGAATCATCGCGCCCCGCCGGAGGACGATCGACGTCGGGCGCCTCGCCGAAACGGTCGTCGACGGCATGGACGTCCCCGACGAGCACCGCGTCACGGTGGAGGCACTTTCGACCCAGTGCGACGTCGACCCCGCCAAGGTGGAGCGGATCATCGAGAACCTGGTTTCCAACGCGGTCCGGCACACGCCGGCGGGCACGTCCATCTGGGTCCGCGTCTCCCAGGAGGAGGGTGGCGTGCTCCTGGAGGTCGACGACGACGGGCCGGGGGTGCCGGAGGACCTGCGCGAGGCGATCTTCGAGCCGTTCCGGCAGGCACCTGGCCTTCGCCCACACTCCCCCGGCGTCGGCATGGGCCTCACGCTCGTCGCGCGTTTCGCGGAGTTGCACGGCGGCAAGGCGTGGGTCGAGCCGCGCGAAGGAGGCGGGGCCTCGTTTCGCGTGTTCCTTCCCGGCGCCTCACCCTCAAGCGGGTAGGCGCCCGCCGACGGATGGCGTCTGGCTGGCTACTTCTCCACCGGAGCGCCGACCAGCGAGCCGTACTCGGTCCACGAGCCGTCGTAGTTCTTGACGTTCGAGTAGCCGAGCAGCTCCTGCAGCGCGAACCACGTGTGGCTCGAGCGCTCGCCGATCCGGCAGTACGCGATCGTCTCGCCGTCGCCGGTGATGCCTTCTCCGCCGTAGAGCGCCTTGAGCTCGTCGGCCGACTTGAAGGTGCCGTCGTCGTTCGCGGCCTTCGCCCACGGGATGTTCGCCGCCCCCGGGATGTGGCCGGGCACCTGGGCCTGCTCCTGCGGAAGGTGGTCGGGCGCAAGCTTCTCGCCCCGGTACTCCTCCGGCGAGCGGACGTCCACGAACGCCGACGAGCCGACCTTGGACAGGACTTCCTCGCGCAGCGCGCGGATCTCCGGGCGCTCCCCGCCCGTGACGCGGTAGCCGGTGGAGGCAACGTGCGGGGCGTCGGTGGTCAGCTCCCGGCTCTCGAGCTCCCACTTCTTGCGGCCGCCGTTCAGCAGCTTGACGTTGTCGAAGCCGCGAAGCTTCAGGATCCAATAGGCGTAGGCCGCGAACCAGTTGTTGTTGCCGCCGTACAGGACGACCGTCGTGTCGTCCTCGACTCCGGCAGACGAGAGAAGCGCCGAGAGTCCGGCCTGGTCGACGTAGTCGCGGCCGAGCGGGGCGTGCAGATCGGTGGACCAGTTCCAGCCGACCGCTCCTCTGATGTGCCCCTTCTCGTACGCGGACGTGTCCTCGTCGACCTCGATGACCCGGGTTCCGGGGTCGTCGAGCTTGCTCTCGAGCCAGTCGGTCTCCACCAGTGCGCCGGGGTTGGCGTACTCACCCATGGCATGTGCCTCCTCGTGTCGATCTGGTCAATTCCGATATGAAGGGTTGAGTATTGCAGGAGCGACGCCGAAATTGCAAGAGCGAATTCCGCCGCCCGGTTCCTTCGGGTTCCCTAGAAGAATCCCAGGGCCGCCTTCGCTTCTTCCGACATCATCTCCGGAGTCCAGGGGGGTCGAAGAACCATCTCTGCCTCCACGTTCTCGACCCCGTCGACGGTCTCGAGGAACTGCCGGATCTCGGCCTCGATCAGGGGACCGATCGGGCAGCCCATCGTCGTCAGCGTATAGGTCACCTTGACCGTCCCGTCCGAGACGTCCACCCCGTACACCAGGCCCAGGTCGACGATGTTGATCCCCAGCTCCGGATCGTGCACGTTTCGAAGGGCCTCCCGGGCGCGGTCCCGGAGGTCGTTCTCGGCGTGCCCGTTCTCCGCGCTCGCCTCCTGCGGTTCCGACATACCGCCCTCCCTTGTTTCCTCGGATGGGCTAGAGTCCTCCATATGGCCGATGCGGGCCGGCCACGAGAGGTGAGCCCGCCACCTGAGGGTACAACCGAAGACGCGGAGGCGCGGATCGTGCGGGTCCTCATCGTCGACGACCACCCAGTCACCAGAGACGGACTTCGCTCCGCCCTGGCGGAAGCCGTCGACATCGAGATCGTCGGCGAGGCGGCAAGCGGCGAGGAGGCGATCGCCGCCGCGAAGGAGCTCGAGCCCGACCTCGTGCTGATGGACGTTCAGATGCCGGGAATGGACGGGCTCGAGGCCGCCAAGACCATCCGCGACGGCCGACCCGACACCAAGGTCATCCTGTTCACCGTCGAGGAGACCGCCGCCGTGGCGCCCGCGATGCAAGCCGGCATCTCCGGCTACCTGCTGAAGGACGTCACAGCCGACGAACTCGTCCGCGCGACGCGGCAGGCGATGGAGGGCAAGCCGGTCATCCACCCGGCGCTGACACGGTCGTTCATCGAGGAGTCCCGCCTTCGGCCATCGCGGCCCGAGACGCCGCTTTCCAACCGGGAGTCGCAGATCCTCCAGTACGTGGCTCAGGGGAACACCACCAAAGAGGTGGCCAGGCAACTCGGGATCTCGCCCCACACCGTCAAGACGCACCTGGAGCGGATCTTCGAGAAGCTGGGCGCCAACGACCGGGCGCAGGCCGTCTACATCGCCTTCCGTCTCGGCCTCGTCGACTGACCTCGCCGGACGGCCGGCGGGCCCGCGTCGCCGGACGCAGGCCGCAGTCCCCCACCGATCCGACAAGGCGTATGCCGCGAATCCTCCCCGAAAGGGGTTGGCGCCCGACCGGGTTGGTTTCGGCCCACCTGAGGGAATACACTCCGCCGGGGAGAACGGTGCGCACGAAGGTCCTTGCGCTTGCATTGGTGGCCGTCGCGACGGCTTGTTCCCACGCACCCCAGTCCGAGCCGATCTCGCAGACCCTCTCGATCGTTCCGGTCTCGGCTCCCGCCTCTCCGTCGCCGCTCGCCGAGGTTCGCATCGGTCTGGTGCGAGCGGTGATCCCACGGTCGTGGCAGGCGAGCACAATCCCCGCGTCCCGGGTCCCGGCCGAGGGGTTCGTCGCCTCGCCCGACCTGGCGAGCTGGGAGCGCGGAGCGGCCCACGTGCAAGGCATCGAGGCCTTCTGGGTCGACATCGGGCGACTGCAGATCCCCACCGACTACTACTACCTCGCTGCGAAGAACGCCTCGTTCGGCCAGCTCGACCGGGCCGGCGCGTGCGACCGCGTCCGCCCGACGGTGGTTGCGAACCACCCGCCCGACTACACGGGCCGCCACTTCTCCCCCGGGGACTTCGTGGCATCGGCCGCCGGGCGTTGCGTCGCGGACGGCCGCCCTTCCCACTGGGCCTACATGGTCGCCGCGCCGGGGTTCGGACCGCTCCGGCACGTCGGCATCCCGACCTCGGGGCTCTACGTGGTGGTGGCGGACGTCGCGGGGCCCCGTTCCGGCACGATGCTGAACGAGCTGATGAACGGGGCGCGCTTCGACTCGGCCTCGATCGCCCAGCTCCTGCGGGCGGCCCACCAGCCGAGCACGTAGCCGGAGACCCCGGCCGGCATCCTCATCGCGGCGAGCGATCGACGAAGGGCGGATCGACGATCCGCGCTGCTCCCCGGCGTCCCCGCACGTCCACCTCAACCGTGGCGCCCGGCAGAAGGTCGTCCCGCCGCTCGACGTAGGCGAGCGCGATCCCGCTCCGGAGCGTCGGCGAGAACGTCCCGCTCGTGACCTCCCCGACGGGCTCCTCGGCCGCGTAGACGGCGTAGTGCGAGCGCGGAATCAGCCGGTCGGTCATCCGCAGCCCGACGAGGCGCGACGGAATCCCTTCCGACCGTTGCGCCTCGAGCGCTTCGCGCCCGGGGAACTCCCCTTTGTCCATCGCGACCGCCCAGCCGAGCCCCGCCTCCAGTGGGGTCCGATCCTCGCTGATGTCGTTGCCGTGCAACGGATACCCCATCTCCAGACGGAGCGTGTCGCGGGCGCCGAGGCCGCACGGGCGAATCGCGAGCGGCTCGCCGTCGCGAAGGAGCCGATCCCACAGGTCCTCGGCCGACGCGATGTCGACGAAGAGCTCGTACCCGCGCTCGCCCGTATAGCCGGACCTCGCGACGACGACGGGTCCACCGACCCACGACGATCGGTCGCAGCTCATGTACGCGAGCGGCGACGCCTGCGGGAAGAGAGGTTCAACGAGCTCGAGCGAGCGAGGACCCTGCACCGCCAGGAGCGCCAGGTCGTCTCGCAGGGCCAGCTCGACGTCTGCCGGAGCGTGCGAGGAGATCTGCGCGAGCACCCGTTCCGCGTTCGCCGCGTTCGGAACGACCAGATAGTCGTCCCGGCCGAGCCGGTAGACGATGAGGTCGTCGACGATGCCGCCGTCGTCGTCGAGCGCCAACCCGTACTGGGCGCCCCCGACCGGCACGCGCGCGACGTCGCTCGTCAGGCTCATCTGCAGCGCGTCGAGCGCTTCGTCGCCGCCGACGGAGACCTTCCCCAGATGGGAGACGTCGAACACTCCGACCGCGGAGCGCACGGCGTCGTGCTCGGCGAGCGTACCCGCGTACTCGATCGGCATCAGCCAGCCGCCGAACACGCCCATCTTGGCCCCGAGCGCCCGATGCGCCTCGTCCAGCGGCGATCGCCTGAGGATCTCGCCCTCTCCCGACGCCTCCACGCTCGCGTCCCTTCGGCCCGATTGGATGCCTCGGCGGTAGTATGACGGCCGTGGGCGGCCGTTCGCCGCCTCGGCTCAGACGCGTGCCCGGCGGCCCACCTTCCGAGTGCGTTCGAACGAATCCGGGAAGGACCGAGCGGAACCGACCATGACGGCAGAGACCTTCGACCTGGTCGTGCTCGGCGGCGGCTCGGGCGGCTATGCGTGTGCGCTCCGGGCCGCCGAGCTCGGGAAGCGCGTGGCGCTCGTCGAGCGCGACGAGCGACTCGGCGGAACCTGCTTGCTTCGGGGCTGCGTCCCCACCAAGGCGCTCCTCGAGTCGGCGTCCGTCCTCGATCATGTCAACCGCTCGGCCGAGTGGGGAATCGAGGCGACGGGCAGCCCCGACTGGCCACGGGTCCTGGAATTCGGCGAGAGGATCGTCGACAAGAAGGTCAAGGGCCTGACGAGTCTCGTGACGGCGCGCGGCATCGACGTCGTTCGGGGTGAGGGCCGCCTCGTCGAGGGCCCCGCCGTGGTGGTGGGTGAGCGCACGCTGGCAGCCCCGGATGTCGTCATCGCGACCGGCTCTCGACCGAAGCTCCTGCCGGGCATGCAGATCGGCACACACATCGTCACGAGCGACCAGGCGCTCTGGATGCCGTCGCTGCCGTCGTCGGCGGTGGTGATCGGCGCCGGCGCCGTCGGCGTCGAGTTCGCCTCCCTCCTGCGCTCCTTCGGTGCCGAGGTCACGGTCCTCGAAGCGCTGCCGCGCATGGTTCCACTGGAGGACGAGGAGATCTCGAAGCAGCTCGACCGCGCGTTTCGACGTCGCGGCATCGCGGTGTTCACAGGGGTGTCGGTAACGGAGTGGAAGGACGAGGCCGATCGCGCGGAGGTCGCGTACGGGAACCCGGACGGATCCACGGCGACCGTGTCGGCGGACATGTGTCTCGTCGCGGTCGGTCGCGGACCGGTGACCGAGGGTGTCGGCCTGGAGGAGGCCGGGGTGCAACTCGACCGCGGGTACGTCAAGGTGGACGGCACGCTGCAGAGCACCGCGCCGCGCGTCTGGGCCGTCGGCGATGTGGCCGCCACGCCGCTGCAGTTCGCGCACACGGCGTTTCTGGAGGGAATGAGCGCCGCCGAGCGAATCGCCGGACTCGACGTCCCCGAGATCGACTACGCCGGCGTCCCGCGGGTGACCTTCAGCACGCCGGAGATCGCCTCCGTCGGCCTGACCGAGGCGCAGGCACGCGACATGGGCCACGAGGTGGAGGTGAAGACCTTCAACCTCCAGATCCTGGCCAAGGCGAACATCCTGGGCGAGGGCGGGCTCTGCAAGGTCGTCTCGACTGCGGGTGCCGGCCCCATCCTGGGGATCCACCTGATCGGGCCCCATGCCACCGACCTGATCGCAGAGGCCATGCTCGTGACCAACTGGGAAGCCGGGGCCGCCGAGGTGAGCACCCTGATCCACCCGCATCCCACCATGTCGGAGGCCCTCGGAGAAACGTTCCTGGCACTTGCCGGAAAACCATTGCACTCGCCGTGATCGGCAGCCGATGAAGACCAGGAGAATGGAAGGACTGCGGACGTGACCACCGGCCAGCGGGAGCAGGGAGTGCCCGGCGAGGTAACCGACGCGCCCGGCGAGAGCCCGGCGCCAGACGAAGAGCCAACCGAGGGAGCCCAGGAGCAGCAGGCCCCCGAAGAGGTAGTGGGGAGTCCCCTCGACCAGGCGCGGGCGCAGATCGACCGGCTTCGCCTGTCGTGGGACCACCTGAAGCGGCTGCTGTACCTGTTGACCCTCTGCCGCCACGTCGACGAACGCCTGGAAACGCTCTACCGGCAGGGCAAGCTCCCCGGCGCCTTCTACTCGGGCCGCGGACAGGAGGGAACGCACGTCGGGGCCGCCTACGCACTGATGCCCGAGGACTCGCTGTTCCCGACCCATCGCGACCTGAGCGCGCAGCTCGCCAAAGGCCTCGACCTGAAGCGCGTCATGGCGCAGTTCTGGGGGCGCATCGACGGCTATACGCGCGGCCGCGACGGCAACAGCCACGTCGGTGACTGGAAGGGCCACCGGACCTTCACGGCGATCTCGCATCTGCCGATCGCCTATCCGGTCGCCGCCGGCGCCGCCCTCGCCTACAAGATGAACAAGGAACCGCGCGTCGCGCTCGCGATCTGCGGGGACGGCGCGACGTCCAACGGCCGCTGGCACGAGTCGCTCAACGTGTCGTCGATTCACCAGCTCCCGGTCGTGTGGCTCGTCAACAACAACCTCTATGCCTACTCCACTCCCAACCAGCTCGAGTTCGCGGTTCCGACCATCGCCGAGCGCGCATCCGCTTACGGCATGCCGGGCGTTCGTGTCGACGCGGCCAACGTGCTCGACGTCTACCAGGCGACGCGGGTCGCGGTCGAGCGAGCGCGGCGCGGTGAGGGCCCGACGCTCATCGAGAGCGTGTCGCTGCGGTGGCGCGGCCACGCGGGCCATGACCCCGCCAAGTACGTTCCGAAGGAGCTCCTCGAGGAGTACATGGAGTTCAAGGATCCTGTGAAGCGCTTCCGCGACCTGCTGCTGGCGCTCAAGGTCGTGAGCGAGAAGGAACTCGGCGGTCTGGACGAGCGCATCGCAAAGGAATTCGACCAGTGCTACGCGTACGCGCAGGCGTCCCCTGCGCCCTCGGGCGCGGACGTCACGAAGGGGCTGTGGGCGGGCGACGGGTACTGGGAGAACGAGCCGCGCCGCGACGGCGCGGGAGGGACGGGCACGTGAGCGACATGAGCACGCCGGGAGACGCCACGCCCGAGTCGCCGTTCGGCACGACGGGAACGTCCGGCGACCAGCCCGCCCCGCCGACGGCCGGCCCGCCGGTTACGGCCGAGCCGAACCCGCCGGCCGGGACCGGCGATGGTTCGACGGGCCCGGAAGGAGGCGCTGCGACCTCCTCCGCCACGCCCGCGGCCACCACGATCGCCCCCGAGACGAGCGCACCCAGCGGGCCGCCCGCCGCGCCGGCGTCAGTGGACGGCGGTGAGGCGGGTGCGGACGCCGGCGCGGCGGGCCACGGCGCCGAGCCGCGCGGAAAGCGGACCGACCAGGGCGAGGCGACCTACCTCGTCGCCATCGCGGAGGCGCTCTGGGAGGAGATGGAGCGCGACGAGCGCGTGTTCATGCTCGGCGAGGACATCGGCGTCTACGGCGGCGCGTTCAAGGTGACCGAGGGGTTCATCGAACGCTTCGGCCCGGATCGCGTGATGGACACGCCGATCGCCGAGGAGACCATCGTCGGCATGGCGATCGGCTCCGCCATGGAGGGGCTGCGGCCCGTCGCGGAGTTCCAGTACGCGGACTTCATGTCCTCGGGGTTCGACGAGATCACGACCACGCTCGGGCGCTACCACTATCGATCGGGCGTTCCGCTGCCGGTGGTGCTGCGAGGTCCGTCCGGCGGCGGCGTCCGCGCCTCGAACTTCCATTCCACCAACCCCGAGCCGTGGTTCGCGCACTCCCCCGGCCTCAAGGTGATCTGCCCGGCGTTCCCGAGCGACGCCAAAGGCCTGCTGAAGTCCGCCATCCGCGACGACAACCCGTGCGTGTTCCTGGAGCACAAGTGGATCTACCGGCGCATCCGGGAAAAGGTCTCCGAGGACCCGAACTTCCTGGTGCCCATCGGGAAGGCCGACGTCAAGCGGGAAGGGA
>DASPTB010000287.1:0-8047 GCA_035623615.1 Actinomycetota bacterium | reverse complement strand
GATCGGCGGCCGTGAAGAAGTCGTTGGCGTCGACCGTCGCGTCGCGCCCCGACCCGTCGCCCCGGTACCAGGTCTGCTCGGTGAACCTGTCGACGAACAGCGGCCATCCCTGCCCGTCCCCCTCGGGGCCGTACGAATAGGTGACCGTCTTCTCGTACGCGTACTGATCCGCGCCGACCGACAGGTTCATGCCGGCGGCCGCGTGGATCTTCCCCGTGCCGCCGGGGTGTGAATGGGGCCGGAAGGCGAGCGCCGCACCGCCGATCGCGACGGCCGCGACCGCGAGCGACACCGCGGCTGCGGTCGCCCGCCCACGGCGTGCCCGGCGGGTCCGGGCACGCGACACCCGCTCGAACGACCCGGGGGCGAGCGGCGGCGCCTGACGTCCCGCCCGGCCGAGTCCGTCACGAAGGTCGTTCATCGTTCGTCTCCCATCTCTTCTCGAAGGAGTGCCCGTCCACGAGCCGCGAGCACTCGGACGGTCGGCGGCCGCACGCCCAGCGCGGCGGCCGCCTCCGCCGATGGCATCCCGACGAGGTCAACGAGCACGACGGCGGCGCGCTGGGCCGGCGTCAGCCGCCCCATCGCGCGCACGATCGCGTCGCGCTCCTCGACGTTCGCGATCGCGTCGTCGGCCGGCAGTGCGCCGATCGTCCGGCGGATCGCGGTGAGGGTCCGGCGAACGCGGCTCCGATGCAGGTTCATCGCGGTGCGGAACAGGTACGCCTCCGGGCGGTCCATCGCGCGGACGCGCTCCCACCGCTCCCAGACCCGCACGAACGCGTCCTGCATGATCTCCTCCGCCTCGTGCCGGTTCCGCGTGACCAGCCAGAGCGCGCGGTACAGGGACAGGTGCCAGTCGGCGAAGAACACGTCGAAGATCGGCCGGTCGGGCGAGGCGGGAACCGTCCGAGCCACCGGATCGGGGCCACCACGACCGTTCTCCGGCACGGTCAACCCGGGCACACTCGGGCGCCCTGGTGAGGACTGCGTTGTCGGCGATGTCTTCATGGTCCCCCCATGAACGCCTCCGGGGCCGTCATCGTTTACGCCTGGGGGTAGTCTGACGACACTATGCGCATCGCGCTCTGTCAGGTGAACGCCGGCGACGACCCCGAGGCCAACCGGAAGGTCGCGGGAGAGCTCCTGGACGCCGCCGCCGAGGGGGGCGCCGAACTCGCGGGGCTCCCCGAGCTGTTCACCTACCTCGGCCCGACCTCACGGCATGCCGACGTCGCCGAGCCCATCCCCGGCCCCACGAGCGAATGGTTGCGCGAGATCGCCGCGCGCCACGGAATGTGGATCCTCGGCGGCAGCTTCCTGGAGGCGGACGGCGGCGGCGTGTTCAACACCAGCCTGCTGCTGGACCATCGCGGCGAGATCGTGGCGAGCTATCGCAAGATCCACCGCTTCGACGTCGACCTCCCGGGCCAGCCGCCGATCCGCGAGTCGGCGACGGTGGCGGCGGGAGACCGCATCGTGACGGTCGACACCGAGTTCGGAGTGATCGGCCTCAGCATCTGCTACGACCTACGGTTTCCCGAGCTGTATCGCGCGCTCGCCGGCCGCGGCGCCGTCCTGCTGTTCGTTCCCGCCGCCTTCACGCTCGAGACCGGGCGCGACCACTGGGAGGTCCTGCTTCGGGCGCGCGCCATCGAGAACCAGGCCTTCGTCGTGGCGCCGGCGCAATGGGGCGCCTGGGGACGGCCGGAGGACAACCGGCGCTGTTACGGGCGCTCGCTCGTCGCGGATCCGTGGGGAACCGTGATCGCCACCGCGCCCGACGGCGTCGGCGTGACGTTCGCCGACCTGGATCTCGCGGCGATCGAGCGGGTGCGCGGCCGCCTCCCGGCGCTGTCGCACCGCCGCCCGGACGTCGCGCACCCGCGCGACGCATAGCGGCAACGACGTAGTCGGCGCAGGGCCGGGAACGAATCCTCCCCGGCCGGCCGGTAACCGCATCGTATGCTTCGCCCTGAATGGGAGCTTCCGGCCGAACTGGAACGACCGGGCGATCGATCCGGCGAGTCGCACCGGTCGCAGCGCTCCTTCTAGTCGCCGGAACGGGCGCATCGGCGCTGGCGGCGACGAGTCCGACGCCGGGGCCGACCTCCGCGTCCCTTGCCACGCAGGGCAAGGTCGTGTACGTCGACGACTTCGGCGCCGCGACGGGGGGTTGGTACACGGGAGCGTCGTCGACCGGGAGCAGCGCCGCCATCCGCGACGGCGCATACGAGATCACCCCGGCACGCGGACACGAGGTGCTCGTCGACGCGCCGTACGACGCTCCCATCTCGCACCTGTCGGTCGCCGTCGACGTGCAGCTGCCGGCGAGTCCGTCGACGGGCGTCGGCGCGGTCGTCTGCGGATGGCCGAACGTCGGACACGCCCACTACGAGTTCGCCGTCGATTCACGCGGCGCATGGGCGATCCTCAAGGCGCCGCAGAGCACGATGCAGGTGCAGGCCCGGCCGATTCTGTCGGGACGGCTCGCCGGTCTGAGTCCCGGACAGACCGTGCACGTCGAGGGCGTCTGCTCGGACCAAAGCTCCACCGCAAGCGCGCGCATCACGCATCTCGCGATGTTCGTGAACGGCGCCATGGTGGGCCAGGTCGACGACGAGCTTCCCGGCCTCCCCGGGACGCAGTGGCGCACAGGCCTTTCGGCAGCGGAGGGCGAGAGCGGTCCGATCGAGCCGGTGCGCTTCACGCACTTCGTGATTCGCGACTCGAATCCCCCGTCCGCGACGGCGGCGGCGGCGCGCTCGTGGGCGCCCCTGTTCGTCCTCGCCGCACTGGCGCTCGTGATCGTGGGGCTCTCGCGCCTGTCGCGAGCCCGTCGTCGGCGGGCCGAGCGGCGGGCGCGAGTGGCCGCGGCAGCGTCGGCGCCTCCCGCCTCACCGCCCACCTCACCCTGGGGATTCCCGGTTCCGACCGACGACAGGCCGCCCCCACGCTGAGAGGACCCGGATGATGCGCACCTGGCCCGAGGACTGGGAACAACGCCTGATCGGCGACGCGTGTCCGATGTGCCGCGAAGGCCGTCCCGACGACAACGGGTGGGGGCTGCGTTTCCACGCGGGGACGTGCTCCGACGCCTACCTGCAACGGCAGCCGCTCTCCCCCGGGTATTCGATCGTCATCTGGCGCGGTGACCGCCACGTCACCGAGCTGTTCGAACTGACGGGCGCCGAGCTGTCCGCGTACATGGCGGAGGTCGCGCTCGTCGCCCGCGCGCTCGACGAGCGCTATCGACCGGCGAAGATCAACTACCAGGTGCTGGGCAATGCCGAACCGCACGTGCACACCCACGTCGTGCCCCGGTACGTGGACGACCGTGCGCCCGAGCACCCGCTTCCCCCGCCCGGCGACGCCACCCCGGTGCCGGACGAGCGCCTGCGCACCGAGGTCGCCGCGCTCCGCGCGATCATCCACGGATAGACGAACCGCGGCAGCCGTCGACGCGGGCTCGGCTTTCACCACGACCTTCCTTCGTGGTTGACTGGTCGCCTCGTTCGGAGAGAGGGGGAGGTCATGTACGGAACGGTCGCGCGCACGCGGGTGAAGCCTGAGAACCGCGACAAGCTCCGCGAGGTCGTGAACCGCCAGCTCGAGGGCGGGATCCCGGGGCTGGTGAAGTCCTACGTCCTGTTCGAGAACGACTCGGACGTCTCCTGGCTCTTCGCCGTCTTCGAGGACCGGGCCACGTACGACAAGAACGCCGACGATCCGGCCCAGCACGAGCGCTACCTCGAGTACCGGGCGTTCATGGAAGACGAGCCCGAGTGGCACGACGGGGAAATCGAGGAGACGTAGGCCGGACAGACTCGACCGGGTTTGACCTCAGTCCCTTCCTGCCGGACGATCGCCGGGGGGACGCCGATCCATGAGTGAGAGCGAAACGACGGTCGGCATCGTCGGTGCGGGACCCGCGGGGCTCGTCGTCGCCCACATCCTCCGCCGGTTCGGGATTCCCTTCGTGCTCCTGGAGCGCCACCCGCAGACCGATCTGCTGGCCGTCCCGAAGGCCGGGCTCATCGAATACCGGACGGTGAAGCTCCTCGAGACGGAGGAGATCGCACCCGCCATCCTCGAGTTCTCCGACGAGAACGGCAGGTGCGAGTTCCGTTCCCCGGAGGCGTCGGTCGTCCTCGACTACGCAGAGCTCACCGGCGGCCGGCCCCACTACATCTATCCGCAGCACGAGCTGGTGGCGAGGCTCGCGGAAGCGCTCGTCGCCGGCGGCGCGGACGTGCGATTCGGGGCGGAGGTGACCGCCGTTCGGCAGACCGGCGAGGGTGCCGTGCTCGCCGTCGCCCGGGACGGAGCGATATCCGACCTTGTGTGCAACGTCGTCATCGGCTGCGACGGGCCGCGTGGCCCCGTCGCCGACGCGCTGGACGACACGCGGGTCGTCGGGGAGACCCTGCCCGTTCGCTGGCTGGCGATGATCGGGCAGGCGCCACCGCTCGAGCCGCACACGATCTATGCGGCGCACCCGCGAGGCTTCGCCGGACAGATGCGGCGCGGCCCCACGTTGACGCGGTACTTCCTCCAGGTGGATTCGGCCGACACGCTGGACGCGTGGCCCGAGAGGCGGATGCAGGACGAGCTCTCCGAGCGCCTCGGAGTGGGCGAGCGGATCTACGACGTTCCCCTCGGAGAGGCAACCCTCCTCGACCTGCGCGTGAAGCTGCGCGAACCGATGCAGCAGGGACGGATCTTCCTGGCCGGCGATGCCGCGCACCTGTTCACCCCCGCGGGCGGCAAGGGCATGAACCTCGCCATCCAGGACGCCGTCGAGCTCGCACACGGCCTCGCGCAACGGTTCGGCCCGGCCGCAGACGGCGACCGTCTCGAGCGATACTCGGAGACGCGACTACGTGCCGTCTGGCGGACGCAGGCGTTCTCCAACTGGATGCTGCGCCTGATCCTCGCCGGGTTCCACGGGCTGTCGGGATCCTCCGACGACGGCGCGTTCAGCGGCCGCGTCCGCGACGGATGGATCACCTCCCTGCAGCAGGACCCGGCCTTCGCCCGGTGGTTCGCGTTCGCCTACGCCGGCGTCGATCCCGACTGAGCGCTGCGCACATGAGCCGCCGGAGCGGGGGCGACTAGGATCGGGCGAGTGGAGCGCTACGTCATCCATGGCGGCGTTCGCGGATACGAGCGACTGAAGGTTCTCGCCCGCGCTCATCAGCAGGCAACGTCCGCCCTCCTGGACCGCATCGACGTGCGTCCCGGGATGCGCTGTGTCGACGTCGGGTGCGGCAGCGGCGACGTCACGTTCGAGCTCGCCGATCGCGTCGGACCGAGCGGTCACGTGCTCGGCATCGACATGGACGAGGTGAAGCTGGGGCTCGCTCGCGACACCGCGACCGAGCAGGGCGTCGCGAACATCGAGTTCCGGGTCGTCGACGTGAACGAGTGGAGCGAACCGGGCGCGTACGACGTGGTCTTCTCCCGGCTTCTGCTCGAGCACTTGAGCCGGCCCGTCGACCTGCTCCGGCGCATGTGGGAGGCCGTCTCCCCGGGCGGCGTCGTCGCTGTCGAGGACGGCGACTTCGAGGCCCTCTTCTGCTACCCGCCGAACGCGGGCCACGCGTTCTACGCGAACGCGTACCGGGAGACGCTTCGCCGCCACGGCGGAGATCCCACGATGGGGCGCAAGCTGTTCGCCTCCTTCCTCGAGGCGGGCATTCCACATCCGGACGTGACGCTCACGCAGCGCGTCGACAACGAGGGAGAGGCGAAGACGCTTCCCCTGCTGACCCTCGAGGCCATCGCCGAGACCATGATCGAGGACGGGCTCGCCTCGATGGAAACGGTCGAGTCCACCCGCGACGACCTCAGGCGGGCGGCGGAGGACCCGGCGACGATCATCGGCGGCCCGCGCATCTTCCACGTCTGGGCTCGCCGCGAGCCGGACGGCGACTGACGTTCGATCGCTGGCGGGCGAAAATGCGTGGGCGCGAGAGGATTTGAACCTCCACGGGGTTGCCCCCACAGGAACCTGAATCCTGCGCGTCTGCCAAGTTCCGCCACGCGCCCGTGGCCGCTGATGGTACAGGATCGCCACGAGTGGTCCGAAGCTGCCGCTCCGCCCGCGCCGACCCCACGGATATAATCCGAAGAAGACCTCCTTAGGCCCTCTACCTGCGGAGACGGCCGAGACCAGTGGGTATCCTCAACGACTTCGAACGTCGCCTGGAAGGAACCATCGAGGGGATCTTCGCCAAAGCCTTTCGCAGCGGCCTGCATCCCGTCGAACTCGCGACGCGCATCCTCAAGGAGATGGAGGCCGGCAAGACCGTCGGCGTGCGTGGCGTGTGGGTTCCCAACCACTACGTCTTCGGCCTTTCGTCGCCCGACACCGAGCGCTTCAGCGACACGCAGAAGGCGCTCCGCCGCGAGCTGGAGAGCGTCGTGGCCGACGGCGCGCGCGAGCGCGGCTGGGGACTCGTCGGTCCGCCCGAGGTCGAGTTCGAGGAAGACGACGGTTTGAAGCAGGGGCGGTTCACCTGCACGGCCTCACTCGTCGAGGGACCGAGCGGGTGGGCGCCTCCGGTGGAGCCTGCCCAGGCGCCCGGCGGCGCTGCCGGCGCGCCCGGACCGGGAGCTACCGTCGCCCCGGGAACCGCCGGCGGCTCGGGAACCGCGACGAGCGGGCCCGCATCCCTTACGCTCCTTCGCGCCGGCACCGCCGCCAAGCGATTCACGCTCCAGAAGGAACGCACCGTCGTGGGACGGCTTCCCGAATGCGATGTCGTCGTCGACGACCCGGGGGCGAGCCGGCACCACGCCGAGATCCGTCGCGCGGGGAGCTCCTACGTCGTGAGCGACCTCGGCTCGACGAACGGCACGCTCGTGAACGACGCCGCCGTCGGCGAGCAGGCGCTCGCCGACGGCGACCGGATCACGATCGGGAACACGGTGCTCGAGTTCCGGAGCGGGTAGGGACATGCCGCCTTTCGTCCTCGACGTGCTGAAGTTCGCGTTCCTCGCTCTTCTCTATTTCTTCGTGTACCGGGCGCTGCGCATCGCAACGCTCGACGTCACGGGAGGCTCGGCCGTGCGTGCGGCGGGCGAGCGTGCGAAAGCGCCGCCCAAACACGCGAGGCGCTCGCGCGACTCCGGGAAGGCGCCGCGCAAGCTTCTCGTCATCGACGACCAGGGTTCGAAGGCGGGCACCTTCCGCCTCGAGCAGCCGTTGCAGGTGGGCCGCGCCGACGCCTGCCAGATTCGGCTGGGCGACACGTACATCTCCCAGTACCACGCTCGGATCTTTCCCCGGGACGGCACGTGGTACGTCGAGGACCTCGGGTCGACCAACGGGACGTACCTCAACCAGCGCAAGCTGACCGGCCCCTCCGAGCTGCACGCGGGCGACCACCTCCGGCTCGGCAAGACCACGCTGGAGCTGCGCGGATGATCGTGCGCGTCGGGGTCCGGACCGACGTGGGGCGGGTTCGCACCCGCAACGAGGACTCGTACCTGGTCGAGGAACCGCTGTTCGCGGTCGCCGACGGGATGGGAGGGCATCGCGGCGGGAACGTCGCCTCGGCGCTGACGATCGAGGCGATCCGTGAGGCCCAGCCCGCTTGGGACCCGTCCGGAGAGCCGCTGGTCGAGGCAGTCAAGCGCGCGAACCGTGTCGTGCACGAGCGTGCCGCCGGCGACCACAACCTGCGCGGGATGGGGACGACCGTCACCGTCCTGCAGACCTCGGGAGACGCGGCGTTGATCGCCCATGTCGGGGACTCCCGCGCCTACCTCTTCCGCGACGGCGGGCTGCGGCAGCTGACCCACGACCACACGCTCGTCCAGCAGATGGTGGACGAGGGGAAGATCTCGCAGGAGGAGGCGGGGGTCCACCCCGCCCGAAACATCATCACGCGATCGCTCGGTGTCGAAGAGGACGTCAGCGTCGACGAGCAGCGGCTCGATCTGCGCGCCGGCGACCGCCTGCTGCTCTGCTCCGACGGCCTGACGGGAATGCTGCACGACGAGGAGATCGGGCAGCTCCTGCGCGACGAGCCGGATCCGC
>DASPTB010000029.1:0-3357 GCA_035623615.1 Actinomycetota bacterium | reverse complement strand
CGCGGCTTCGGCGGGTCGCTGACCGTCTACGCGGTCGGGCTCACGCTCGCCGTCGACGAGGCGGTCGCCACGGCGTTCCGTCGCACATCGCCGCCGAAGCACATGTCGGGCGCTGCAGATCCCGGTGATCGTCGAGCTCGAGCCGAGGCGCATCCACTACTTCCAGAAGACGCCTCTCTGGGGCGCCGCCTATTGGCGCGGGCTCCGCAAGACCATCCAGGAGCTGCTCCCCCCACCGTGAAGTGTCGTTGGGCGGTCCCCCTCAGCCGAGCGGCGTGGCGCGCGGTCCTTCGACCCTGACGGGAATCGGCGGCAGCAGAAGGTGTCCCGACGTGGGCCGCCCGTGGTGCGCCGGCGCGGAGATCCCTGCGATACAGGTCGCGCGGACGATCACGGGGCCTGTTCGCGGGAAGGGCGGCCCCGCGTAGGAAAACTCGTGGGACGACCCCGGGGCCAGGATTCCGGTGCGCGAGTAGTTCCCGACGCGCAGACCGTTGTCGTAGGAGCGCGACAGGACCCGCCCGGTGGCGTCCGTCATCGTGACCGTCTCGAACGGAGCAACCCAGCGAACAAGGCGCGAGCCCCCGTTCACCACGGCGAAGCTGACCATGATCTTGTCCCCTTGGTGCGGCCGGGGGTTCAGCAGGGTCGCCGAGCACGTCACGTGCTGGCCCGGGAAGCTCGCGCGAACGGTCAGGTGCGCCGGCCGATGCGATGGGACGACGGGGGGACTGCCTCGCCGTCCGAGCGCCAGCCATGCGACGCTCAGCCCGCCCACGAACACCCCCAGCGCGACGACGGCCGCGACGAGCCGACGGTTCACGGCCCGGCCGGGGCGAGACGCGCCCTCTGCCTCGCGCGCACGAAGGCCGGCTTCGATTCTCGGCCACAGGTCGGGAACGGGAATGTCCTCCAGCACTGTTCGGCGGCGTTCGCTCACAGCCGTTCGACCTCCTCCAAACTCGTCTTCAGGCGGGTCCGCGCGCCGTGCAGGTGCACCCGAACGGCCACCTCGCTGACACCAAGCAGCGACGCGGTCTCGGCCGTCGAGTACCCGTAGATCTGTCGGAGAACGAAGGCCGACCGCTGCTTGGAGCTGAGCGGCGCGAGCAGTTGCAGAAGCTCTACCAGGTCCACATCCGGATCGGGGATCGAACGTTGCCCGGCAATGGTCGATTCGAGCGGAATCGTCCGGCGCCCGGCCCGCAAGTCGGCCGCCGCGCGCCGAAACGCAACCGAGTAGAGCCATGGACGGAGTTCACGGATACGGCCGAGCCGCGGACCGGCCTCGATGAAGGCGTGTGCCACCGCGTCGTCGGCGATGGCTCGATCTCCCTCGGCGAACGCGTAGACGGCCCGCCAGAGGTCCCCCCCGAGTGTTCGGTAGGCCTCCTCCAGGGCGGTTCGCTGCTGTTCGCTCAGCACGAGAGCGTTCATTGTCGCCCAACGAGAACGCTCGAACGACGGAAACGTTAAGGGCCTCTCCCGCCTGGACGGGCGGACCGTGGGAGGCGCCGAGGCTCGTCCCTCGGATTTGACCGTAGGCTCGCTCGAGGGTGAGGATTCCGTGGCGGCGTTCACGGAGGACCGATGAAGACGTTCCAGGCGAAGACGACGATCAAGGCCCCGGCGGAGCGAGTGTTCGGCTACGTCAGCGACTTCTCACACCACGCCGACTGGTCTGGGCACGGCCTGACGGTCACGAAGGAAGGGGACGGCCCGGTCGCGGTCGGCACGACGTACGCCACGGAGGCGAAGCAGTTCGGGACGCAGCGCGAGCACAGCACGATCACGGAGCTGTCGCCGAACAGCGCCTTCGCATGGGATTCGACCGGCGCACTCGGAACGGTTCATCACTCGTTCGCGCTCGCCGAATCCGACGGCTCCACGTCGGTGACGAAAGCGGCTGAGCTGACCAAGCCTTCCTTCCTGGCCAAGCTCACCTCGTGGAAGCTCTCGAAGGACATTCCCAAAGGACTCGAGAGCGACCTGGCGAAGATCAAGGTACGACTCGAGGCGCCGGGCTCGAGCTGACGCTCCTCACGTGACCGGGGCCCGACTCAACCTGACGCGGGGGCAGATCCTCGCGTTCCGAAGGAACGTCGGTGCCCTCGACGAGCGGCTCCCGCAGGGGCGGCGCTCGCTCCGGCTGGCGGCGTGGGCTGGGTTGCAGGACAGCATGCCGAGAGCTGCGCTCCTGTCCATCCACGCGCGCGTCGAGCGCACCACGCCCTCGACGTGGGAAGACCTCTCACTCGTGCAGCTGTGGGGGCCCCGGTTCAGCACCTACGTCGTGCCGGCCCGAGACCTCGCGGCCTTCTCGCTCGGGCGATGGCCCGACGACGCGAAGGGCCAACGGGTCGCGGCGGACCTCGCTGCGCGACTGAAGACGCTCCTCCGGGGCAGGCGGATGGGCTACGCCGACGCCGGGGACGCGCTCGGCGAGAACCCGTACCGGCTCAAGTACGCGGCGACGACGGGCACGCTCCTGATTCGATGGGAGGGGGCGCGCCAACCGACGATCTGGACCGTCCCGCCACCCGAGATCGACGCCCCCTCGGCGCGCCTCGAGCTCGCACGCCGCCACCTGCGCGTGTTCGGTCCCACGACGCCGCGGGCGTTCGCCGTGTGGGCGGGGATCGGTCCGGGATCCGGCGTTTCCGCGTTCGAGGGACTGAGGAAGTCGCTGACTCCCGTCCGGACACCGATCGGGGACGGGTGGATCCTCACCCGCGACGAACCGCTGTTCCGGGCGGGCGCCGGGTCGCCGGCGGCCGCCCGGCTCCTCCCGAGCGGCGACGCCTTCTTCCTGCTGCAAGGAGCCGACCGCGAGCTCCTGGTGCCGGACGCGAAGCGCCGGGGACGGCTATGGACGCCCCGCGTGTGGCCGGGAGCCGTTCTCGTCGGAGGCGAGGTGGCGGGGACCTGGCGGCGGGCCAGCGCGACGGTGACGGTCGAATCCTGGCGCCGGTTGTCGGGTGTCGAACGAGAGGCCGTCGAGAGCGAGGCGGCGTCCCTGCCGCTTCCCGGACTGCCGGGACGCGTCGTCGTCCGCTGGGAGTGACGGGAAGCGCCAACGGGCCTTCTTCCATTCGGACGAGCTACGTCGACGCGTCGTCGCTTCGGTAGGTGAACGTCGCCGCGTAGCTGCAGCGACCGCTGACGTCCCACGAAAGGGAACCTTCCTCGACGCGCATGACCTCGGCCACGACTTCGTGGCCCGCACGGTCGTGTCCGGGGATGCCGCAGGTCACGACGGCGTCGGTCACGAACCGGGTTCCCGGGCGACGACCTCGACGTGGTCGGGGACGGCGAAACGCGCGCGGCCCGCCGCGTGCTCGATAACCGGCGACCCGC
>DASPTB010000002.1:0-4774 GCA_035623615.1 Actinomycetota bacterium | reverse complement strand
CCCGGTTTCGTCGCGCGCGAAGAGCGTGAGGTGGCGGTACGCCTCGTCGTCGTCGCCACGCTCGCGGTCGAAGCGCGAGCCCGGCGCGACGTAGGCCTCGACGCCGATGATCGGCTTGATCCCCGCGGCCGTCGCCGCGTCGTAGAAGTCGAGCGCGCCGAACATCACGCCGTGGTCGGTGAGCGCGATCGCCGGCATCTCGAGCTCGGCGGCCTTGCCCGTCAGCTCGCGGAGGCGCGACGCGCCGTCGAGCAGGGAGTACTCGCTGTGCGTGTGCAGGTGAACGAAGCTCGCGCCGCCCATTCGACTCACCGCTGCACCGTACCCCCGCCGACGCCGAACCGAGGGCGGAGGGAGGCCGCCCTCGGCGCCTGTGGAAACCCCTGGAGAAGGACGTTGGAAATGCTTACAGCCTTGTAATTCGTCCTTCCCGCACTTTACACTCGACCCCGAGGCGAGGCAACCGTGAGGGGCCGGGAAGGGACATGAAACTCTCCTACAGCTCCATCAACACGTACGAGACGTGCCCGGCGAAGTACCGCTTCCAGTACGAGGAGCGGCTGCCGACGGCGTCCTCGCCCGCGCTCACCTTCGGCGACGTGCTGCACCGGGCGCTGTTCCGCTTTCACGACCGCCCGGTCCCGGTCGCGCCCTCGCTCGAGGACCTGCACGAATTCCTCGACGACGAATGGTCGGGCGACGGCTTCCGCGACGAGGGCGAGGAGGCCATGTACCACGACCACGCACGGCAGGTGCTGGCGCAGTATCACCGGGAGAACGCCGCCGAGTTCCGCATCCCCGCCGCGCTCGAGCACCGGTTCACGATCGAGGTCGAGGGCGTCCACCTGTCGGGCGTGATCGACCGCATGGACCGCATGCCGGGCGGGGGATACGAGATCGTCGACTACAAGACGAGCCGGCGGCTCCCGCCCAAGGCGATCGTCGATCGCGACCTGCAGCTGTCGGTCTACCACCTCGCCGCGCAGGAGATCTGGGGAATCGAGCCCGAGCGCCTCACCCTCTACTACCTGCTGCCCGGGCAGCGCATGTCGACGTTTCGCTCCCCCGCCGACACCGACGAGCTCCGCCGACGCATCGCGACCGTCGCGGAGCGCATCGCCGCGGGCAAGTTCGAGCCGCGGCAGAACCCGCTGTGCAACTGGTGCGACTTCCAGTCGCGCTGCCCGATCTTCCGGCACAAGTACGAACGCGAGGCGGGCGACCCGACACCCAACATGACGGCCATCGTCGACGAGTGGATCGGGCTGAAGCGCGAGGACTGGGCGACGTACCGGCGGCTCGAGGATCTCAAGGCGCTCATCAACGCGTTCTGCGAGGAGCACGGGTACCAACGCCTGTTCGGCACCGACGGGGCGGCGATCGACCGTCGCGCCCAGCACGTGACCGCCCCCGATGCCGACCGCGTCCGGCGGATCCTCGAGCCGATCGGCCTGTGGGACCGCGTCATGACGGTCGACCCGAAGAAGCTGACCGAGCTGATCGAGTCCCGCACGTTGCCGCCCGACGTCGAGGACGCCCTCCTCGCGTCGCGCGAGGAGGTTCGGACGCAGCACGCCCTGTATCTGCGGGAGCCGGCGCGCTCGCGCCGATAGGAGACGACGATGATCGTTCGCATCTTCAGGACCACCACCGTCCCGGGAATGGGGGGCGACTTCGAAAAGAAGGTCCGCCAGCTCTCCGTTCCGATGCTCGACTCGGCCGACGGCCTTCTCTGGTACGTGGTCGGCCGGCCGCTGGGTGAGGCGCGGGAGTTCGCCGTCGTGACGCTCTGGCGCGACCTCGAGGCACTACGCGCGTTCGCGGGCGAGGACTGGCGCGAAGAGGCCGTGATCCACCAGGACGAGCTGCCTCTGCTCGAGGACACGGTCCTGCACCACTACGAGGTGGCGTTCTCCTCCTCGCTCCCCCGCCCTTAGGGGTTTGGGCACAAGTCCTGTTGCGCCCGACAGCACCGAAGCGTCAGACTCCCCCCGTCCGGCCCGAGCCACGGGAGGGGTCGATGGTCACGTGGAAGGCACTCGTCGGGAAGCGTCTTGGCCGCGCCGCGCCCATCGGGGTGCTGGCGCTCGGATGCGCGGTCGCCCTGCTCGGCGCCGCGTGCACCGGCGGCGGGTCGCCGAAGGCGGGACCGTCACCGACCGGGACTGGTCTGAAGGTCACGTCGTTCACCGCCACGCCCGTGAGCGGCGGGGAGGTCGATCTGTCGTGGAGCGGCACCGGGAAGGGACTGTACGGCTACGTCCTGACCCGCAACGGGAAGTACGTGGACCTGCTCACGACCACGACCTACAAGGACTACGACGTCAAGCCGAAGACTTCCTACGTCTACCAGCTCGCGGCACAGGACTCCAAAGGCCATTACTCGCCCAACGTCACGGAGTCGATTCGGACGCCGGCTCCGCCGCCCTTGTCGCGGGCGCGGTTCGCCGGCTCGTTCGACACGCGGTTCGTCTACGTCGCCGAGAACTACGTCAACCGCCACGTCGGCCAGAAATTCGGTGAGAAGTGGAACGTCATCCCGAAGTGCGGGACGGGCGCCTGCTCGGTGACGCTCAAGGCAGTTCGCTCCGGCGCGCGTCCGGCGGCGCTGGGGAAATCCGGGTCGAGCTACCACGGATCCGGCAGCGACACGGAATCGGAGTGCCACGGAAACCGGATCCGTGAGCCGTTCACCGTCGCGCTCAAGGTCACCCAGGGTCAGTACCAACAGGGCGTCTGGCGCGTCGAAGCGTTCAGCGGGACGCAGACGCAGTCGGCGCCGGCGGCCTTCGGGTGCAACTCGTCCTCCGGCAAGGAGTCGTTCACGGGCCACCTGGTCTGAGGCCCGCGCCGGGGACGTGGCGTCGCGTCGTACGCGCGCAGGGCTCAGGCATCGCGCTCGAGTCGATCGAGCGCGCCCCGTAGGTCGACGGGGAGCGGCTCTTCGACCTCGACGCGCGCGCCCGTCACCGGATGATCGAACGCGATGCGCCACGAGTGCAGGAACGGCCGCGTGAGCCGCAGGCGGTCGGCGTCCCCTCCGCCGCCGCCGTAGCGACGGTCGCCGAGGATCGGGTGGCCCGCCGAGGACAGGTGCACGCGGATCTGATGCGTCCGGCCGGTCCGCGGACGAGCCTCGACGAGCGTCGCGCGGTCGAACCGCTCGCGCGCCTCCACCTCGGTGGCCGCCTGCCGGCCCGTCGTCTCGCGCGCGACGATGCGTGCGCCGCGCCGTTCGAGCGGCGCGTCGATCAGCACGTGGTCGGGCATGCCGCCGCGCACGAGCGCGAGGTAGCGCCGGTCGACGGCGTGACGGCGGAACATTTCCGACAGCGCCTCGTGCGTTCCGTCGTCCTTCGCCACGACCATGAGTCCGGAGGTTCCCGCATCCAACCGATGGACGATCCCGGGCCGGTCGGGGTCGCTGCCCGACGAAAGCGGGACGCCGAGCCCAAGCAGCCGGTTCACGAGCGTGCCCGTTCGCCGAGCCGCCGTCGGGTGGACGGGGAGCCCGGCGGGCTTCGCGACGACCATCAGGTGCTCGTCCTCGTAGCGGACCTCGACGGGCTCGTGTTCGGCGCGAAGATCGCCGGCCTCGCGGATCGACGCCTCGACGGTCTCCCCGCCGGCGAGCCGGAAGGACTTGGGGCGCGATCGCCCCTGGACCAGGACACGGCCCTCGTCGATCGCGCGCTGCGCTTCGGCGCGCGGGACGTCGAGCGCCCGCGCGACCTCCACGTCGAGCCGTCCCGGCCCGGCGACGAACGTGCGCTCGCCGCTCTTCACCCCGAGCTCGGGGCCCGGCCGAAGGTCGAGGCGATCACCGCGATGAGCACGCCGACGACGATGCACGAGTCGGCCACGTTGAACACGGGCCACAGATGCAGATGGATGAAGTCCACGACTCGGCCCGACACGCCCGCGCCCCGGACGATGCGGTCGGTGAGGTTGCCCAGCGCGCCGCCGAGGATCAGGCCGAGGCCGACCGCCACCCATGCGGAGGTGAGCCGCCACGACGCGACGACGATGCCGACGCACACGAGTGCACTCGCCGTGAAGAAGAGCCACGGATGGTTGGGGAACACACTGAACGCCCCGCCCGAGTTGGTGGTGTAGGTGAGGTCGAGCACGTGGGGCACGATGACGATCGGGGCGCGCCCCACGAGGTAGTGCACGGCCAGCCCTTTGGTGACGCGGTCGAGCACGTACGCGCAGAGCGCGACCGCATACACGACCGCGGCGAGGCGAGCGCTTCGAGCCACGACCCGGCTAGCGGACGCGCTCTTCGGCTTGCTTGTCCTTGAGGCAGAGGTTCGCGTAGGGCAGCGCCTTCAGGCGGGCCTTCTCGATCGGCTTCCCGCATCGGTCGCAGAGACCGTACGTTCCCTCATCGATCTTCGCCATGGCCTTGTCGATCTTGTCGAGGAGGTCGCGGAGGTTGTTGACGAGCGACAGGTCCTTCTCCCGCTCGAAGGTGGCGCTGCCCGCGTCCGCATACTCCTCGTCGAACCCGACCTCGCCGGTCATGTCCGTCTGGTCGCCGGGACCCGGGCGCGAACCAAGAAATTCCTGGTCTCGGGCTTGGACGGCCATCAGCTCGAAGCGCGCCTACATGGCGTTTCGAGTAGTGCGGGATAGTATGTGCTCCCGTTCCGGGGGCCCAGCGCGATCCCGGGTGGCTCCGGCGGCCTCGCGAAGGAAGTGGAACAGACAATGCCGACAAAATCCCCGTTTACGGCAAAAGAGCTCAAGGCCTTGAAGGCGCAGCTTCAGG
>DASPTB010000273.1:0-2174 GCA_035623615.1 Actinomycetota bacterium | reverse complement strand
CGGGACGGCCGAGGTGTCCGGCGTTGCCTGGGGAGGCCGCAACGGCTTGGCCAGTGTCGAGATCCGCGTCGCCGGCGGCCCCTGGCGAAAAGTGGACCAACTAATCCCCGCGGACGAGCCCAACGGCCTCAGTCGCTGGCGTGCCGCGCTGCACTTGGCGCCCGGTCGGCATCGCATAGAGGTCCGAGCGTACGACGGAGCCGGCGCATACCAACCCGAGCGCGCCGAATGGAATCCGCTCGGCTACGCAAACAACAGCAGCCACGACATCCGGATCCGCACCGTCGCCCTGGCCGCATAGCTCTCTCGCGACCAGCCCCAGACCCACCGCCGACGGCCCACAGGCACTCCTGCGCATCCGGGCGGCTCCGGAAACTGGTAAGACCGCCGAATGAAGATCCGGGCGGCGGTGCTCGAGGAGTTCGGTCGGCCCCTCGAGGTGCAGGAGGTCGACCTGGCCGAGCCGAAGGCGGGCGAGGTCCTCGTCCGACTCGTCGCCTGCGGCGTGTGTCACACGGATCTGTACACGGCGTCGGGCGCCGACCCGTCGGGCTACGCCCCGACCGTCCTGGGGCACGAGGGAGCGGGAGTCGTCGAGCGGATCGGCGAGGGTGTCGGCTCCCTGGCGCCGGGCGACCACGTCGTGACCCTCTTCTCGCCGCAATGCCGGGAGTGCGAACACTGCCGCGACCCACGCACCAACCTCTGCCTGGCGATCCGCGAGCAGCAGAATCAGGGCTTCCTGCCCGACGGCTCGACACGTCTGTCCCGCGACGGCGAGCCGATCCGGCACTTCATGGGAACCTCGACGTTCGCGGAGTACACCGTCATGCCCGAGATAGCGCTGGCGAAGATCGCGCCGGAGGCTGCGCTCGACCGAGCATGCGTCTTCGCCTGCGGGCTCTCGACCGGGATCGGTGCCGCTCTGAACACGGCGAAGGTCGCACCCGGCTCGACGTGTGTCGTGTTCGGTGCAGGCCTCGTCGGCCTCGGTGCCGTCATCGGGTGCAGGCTCAGCGGGGCGGATCGGATCTTCTGCGTCGATCCGGCCGAGCAGCGGCTCGAGCTCGCCCGCGCACAGGGCGCGACCGAGACGCTCACCGGCGGCCCCGACGCGGCCGGGCTGGTCGTGGAGCTGACCGGCGGCTTTGGCGCCGACTACACGTTCGAAGCGACCGGCTTTGTCGACGTCATGCGCCAGGCCGTCGAATCCGCACGCATGGGCTGGGGCTTGGCGACCGTGTGCGGGGTCGCCGGCCGGGGCGAGACGCTCGACGTCGTGCCGCGCTTCCTGATCACGGGTCGCCGTGTCGCCGGCTCGTCGTTCGGCGGAGTGAAGGGACGCGACCAGGTGCCGGAGTTCGTCGACCGCTACCTCGCCGGCGACATCGACGTGGATCCGCTCATCTCTCACACGCTCTCGCTCGACGAGGTCAACCGGGGCTTCGACCTCATGCATGCGCAAGACGGCATCCGCAGCGTGATCGCGTTCGGCGACTGACCGGCGTGCTCGACTTCGCCACGGGGGCGCCGGTACACGGGGATCTCGATGTCCACTGGATTCATGGATCGCCCCGTGGCACACGCAACACCGATCCGGCCTTCCAGGTGCACCGGTATGACCCGCACACGTACGTGCTGCGGCAGAGCAAGGCCCTCGGCCCGCCGGAAGCGCCGTTCTTGTACTTGCTGTTCGGCACTGACCGGGCGGTGCTCTTCGACACCGGCGCGAGCAAGAAGACCGACGACAGTCCCCTGCGCGAGACCGTGGACGAAGTCATGGAGGCTTGGCTCGCCGAGCATCCGCGCGAGGGCTACCAGCTGGTCGTCGCTCACACGCACGGCCATCTCGACCATGTGGCCGGCGACGCGCAGTTCACCGATCGGCCGGCAACCACGCTCGTCGATCCCGCACCCGAGGCCGTGCAGGAGTTCTTCGGCTTCACCGGCTGGCCGGACGAGATCGTCCGCTTCGACCTCGGCGGCGGTCGCGTGCTGGAGCTGACCGGCACTCCGGGCCACCATCGCGCGACGCTCACGACCTACGATCCCTGGAGCGGCTTCCTGCTCACGGCCGACAACGCATTGCCCGGCCGGATCTACGCCTTCGATTTCCCCACCTACCTCGACAGCATGGAACGGACCGTCGAGTTCGCCCGCACACGCGCGATCAC
>DASPTB010000277.1:0-5900 GCA_035623615.1 Actinomycetota bacterium | reverse complement strand
GGTGTGGAAGGGACAGAGGCCCGACCACGAGTCGCGCCCGGTCTTCTTCAGCTGGAGGTACCCGGAGACCACCTTGACGATGTCCGAGCGTTCCCGGACCGCGTCCTTGTCCTCGGGCCGAATCCTGCCCGCCACGACACTCCCTCCCGCGCGCCTACATCAGCCAACCTTGGGGAAGGAAGAGCTGCTCGTACGTCCGGAGCGCGTACCGGTCGGTCATCCCGGCGATGTAGTCGGCGACGTGCGTCGCAAGGTCGCCGGGTGCCCGCAGGTATTCCGTCGGCACGTGCTCCGGATGATCAAGGTAGTACGCGAACAGCGCTCTGACCACGCCGACCGCCTTCTCGTGCTCGTCGTGGACCTCTCCCCGAAGGTACACCCGCTCGAAGAGGAACTCGCGCAGGGCCGTCATCGCGCCGAGCACGGGCTCGGACATACGGATCTCGTCGGCGTCCTCGCTCTCCGTGACCAGGTTGCCCACGAGGGCGTCGATGCGGTCCGAGTGCGTCTCACCCAGCACCTCGACCACCTCGCCCGGCAGGTCGTCGAGAGAGAGCACGCCGGCCCGCAGCGCGTCGTCGACGTCGTGGTTGACGTAGGCGATTCGGTCCGCGAAGCGGACGATCTGTGCCTCGAGCGTCGCCGGCATCGGCGTCGACCATGGATGGTTGAGGATGCCGTCGCGCACTTCCCACGACAGGTTCAGGCCAAGTCCGTCGTTCTCGAGGTAGTCGACGATTCGAAGACTCTGCTCATTGTGGCGGAACGGGTGATCGAGGAACGGAGTGAGCGCGTCCTCGCCGAGATGTCCGAACGGGGTGTGCCCGAGGTCGTGGCCGAGCGCGATCGCCTCGGTCAGGTCCTCGTTGAGGCGGAGGGCGCGCGCCGCAGTGCGAGCGACCTGCGAGACCTCGAGCGTGTGCGTGAGCCGGACCCGGTAGTGGTCGCCCTCGGGAGACAGGAACACCTGCGTCTTGTGCTTGAGCCGCCGGAAGGCCTTCGCGTGGACGATCCGA
The DNA here is from genome assembly GCA_035623615.1 of Actinomycetota bacterium. GTDB lineage: Bacteria > Actinomycetota > UBA4738 > UBA4738 > UBA4738 > DASPTB01. The sequence continues at coordinate 4,884 of DASPTB010000277.1, read as the reverse complement.
TCGCGGTCGCGCTGAAAGGCCGTGCGCAGCGGATGGGGGTCTTCGGGCCGTTCGCGGCCCTTGCTCTCGGCAGCGAGGACGGCCCGCGGGGAGAGCGTCGCTCGCTCGATCTCCTCGGTTCGCTCACGCGGCGTGCCGGTTGGCGTCACGATCGGGCACAGGCTAGCACCGGGAGCCCGCCGCACATCGCTCGTCGACGGCGACGCCGGATCGAAAGGCTTCCATGAAGAAGACATGGCCCGCGTCGTCGAGCGCCAGGTGGCGGGTCTGATACTCGTCGGGCACCGCGGGCGTGGGAAGGCGCTCCCACACGAGCGGCGACCCGTCGGTCGGGAAGCGAAGGAACCAGCGTCCTCCGCCGTATTCGACCGCGTCCGCCGTCGCGGCGGGAGAGCCCTGCACAAAGAGGAAGCCCGCGCCGTCGCCGGCTGCCTCGAAATGCTCGGAGAAGATGGCCGGAATGTCGTGGGGATGGCTGCCGCCGACGCGCATGCGCAGGCGCACGGGCTGCACGACCCGACCCGAGGGCGTGGTCGAGGTCATCCGGAACGATCGAGCCCGATACTCGCCCACGCCCAGCCGCGTCGCTCGGCCCACGGGCAGCCCCGGCGCCAGCCGGAACCCGGCCGGGTCTCCTGCAAGGACCTCGCCGACGCCGTGAGGACCCGCGCCGAGGAGACCCAGGGCCGTGTACCCGTCGGAGAGGCCGGCGCCGCCGGCCGCCGACGGGTACACGTAGAGCAGGCCGACGGGCTGCCCCGTCGAGTCCTCGACGGCGACGGTTGGCCCCAGCCGTCCGTTCCGGACTTCGCGCAACGAAGCCGCGAGGTCGAACTCGTCCAAGACGACCAGTCGACCCGCCCAGAACGCTACGTCGCGCGGGCGAGGATCGACCCGATCGACGGTCAGCCCGCCGACCGCGCCGAGGTATCGTCCATCGACCGTGTAATGGGCGACGCGCCTCTTCACGGTGTCGAGGATCCAGAGCGAGCCGTCCGGACCGATCGTGAACGAACGGGGCACGAGGGGCAGCGACGTATGAACGGGAGGGAAGGCTGCGCCGAGCTCGAACGGTCTCGGTCCGTACGGGATGAACGCGACCCGTCGCCAGCTGGCGGGACGCTGCCGGAGGTCGGCGGTCAGGACGAGTGCGGGACGAGCCGTCACCGGCACGGGCACGGGCACGGGCACGGGCGTCGAGCCGGGCGTCGACCCGACGCCCGTACCCGGCGGAAAGGATGCCGGCCGAGGCGTCGCGGGTGCGCTCGGTCCCGAGCTCGTGCACGCGGCGAGCAGCAGCCCCACGGTCACGGCCGCCCCCCGCCGAAGACGGGAGCTCACCCGACAACAACCGTTCGCGGCACGAGCCCGCCCGAGGGACACCGGGGCGCGCAGTCGGGCGTCCAGGCCTTGCGCCGGACGGCCCGGAACGCGCTGTCGGCCCGGTAGTCCTCCACGTTCACCTGCGTCCCTTCGGCATCGTCGTACGCCTCGACGATGTAGTCGCCGCCTTCGCTGGGAACGGCGTTCGACCAGATCAAGCCGATATGCGTGGGGCTCGCGAACGCGTCCATGTACGTCGTGGCGAAGCGGGTCTTGCTCGAGAGGTCGCGGAACGGCAGCTTGGGTGTCGCGTCGCGGAACGACGAGGCTGCGTACGGCCCGTGGACATCCATCAGGTTCGAGTACCAGCGAAAGCCCGCGGCCCCATAGGTCAGCCGCAGTTCCCAGGTCTTGAACACGAGGCCCGAGCAGTCCGGGCCCTCGCCTCCGGAGTCTGGCGCGCCGGGTGTGTCGTCGCGATCGTCGTTGTTCCAACACCCGCCGCCCCACTCGTACCCCTCGTGGACCGCGACACCGGCGTAGTCCCGAGCGTCGACACGCTTGAGCGCCGAGACGAGGTGCGTGCTTCCGTGGCAGTTGTCGCTGGACCACGACGCGAATCCCGGCCGGATCCACGCGACCCCTATGAGCACCGCGCCCACGACGCCGATGGTCACCAACCGTTGCTTCACGAGCCACCTCCAATCCCGTACCGAACGACCTGCACTCCGCTCGGAAGCGTGCGCAGCTGGTAGAGCAGTCCACCGGGGCCAAGCCGGAAGACCGACTGGGGAGCGTCGACCGTGTAGGAATGGCTCGGCACCAGGAACGTCGACGCGATTCGCGTACGGGCGACGTGGACGACCTGGAACGCGTCGGCCGGCCGCGGCCCGCCGTGCCAGACGTGCACGACGACGACGTAACCCCCCGCGCCGTCGGGCGCCGCCAGCGAGAGCTCGCCGAGCTCGCGCCCGAAGCTCAGCTCGACGGCGTCGCGCACCCGCCCCCCGGCGACCGTTCCGAGCCGGACCCGTCGGCCGCGGACGACGCTCACGAGCTGGCGCCCGCCCGTCAGCGGCTCACCGACAGTGAGCCCGGTCGCAGCGCCGGCCGACGAAGACCCGGCGACCGGCATCCACGCGTCGAGCGGAAACAGATGAACGAACGCGTCCTCGCCGACCATGCGGATGGCACCGGCGATTCCAAACGCTGTCGGCATGGGGACGTCGGTGGCAGTGCCGGACGACCCATCCGCGACGACTCTGCGAACGTCGACGCGGCCGCCCACCCCGGGAACGAGGACGGCCGCGCCCCCGTCGCGCGAAGCCGCCACGTCTGACCGGGGCACGAGCGGCAGCGTTGTCGCTCGCACCAACTCTCCATCCGCGAACGTCTCGAGGCGCGACTGCTCGGTGTCGAGGAGGAGGACGCGGCCCCACCGGTCCACGTCGAACGAGGATGGCCCAGTGGGAACGCCGTCACCGCCGAGCGCGATCCCCGCGCGCATCGCCCCGGTTCCCCAGGGAAGCGAAAGAACCGTCCGCCCACGGCGTACCCGCCCGAACGGGATCGACGGCACCCGCACCGGGGGGATCGACTTCGCCACGTAGAACCGGAGCGACGACCCCGCTTCCGCCGGCAGCGCCGCCCGCGCTCCTCCCGCGACGGCTTCGATCGAGAAGCGGATGGAGCCTGAGGTGCCGCCGCCGGCCAGCGCTCGCGCCGCGACGGCCGACAGGTCGAAGCGCAGCCCTGGGGATGCCGAGGCCGACGCCTCGTGAAGTGCTCCGAGGCCGGCGGCGGCCCGCATCGTGACCCGCGCGCGACAGGGCACGCCCTTGACGCTCGCGCAGATCGCGTCGATGGGAACCAGCACCCGTTCGCCCGCGCGGACGAGAACCGGCGCCGTGTAGAACAGCTGCACGTGCCCCGGCATGGCAACTGGCGCCCGCCGGCCCACCTGAGCGGCGGAGACCCCCCGGAGCATCACCACCCCGGCGGCAACCGCGACGGCCGTCACTGCCGCCGCCACGACTCGCGCGCTCCGAGGACTGCACCGTTCGCGCATCCCATCGACCTCCTCGGGAAGGACCGCAGGAAGGCCTTGGGAAGGTCCTCAGGAAGGCCTCGGGAAGGGAGGCGGGAAGGAACGGGAAGGTCGACCGAGAGGAAGAACTCGGCGAGGAACGCCCGCTCGGGGCGGACGTTCGCCGCACACACTACCCCGGCGGGGACGGGCCGCGCATCGGCCGGTTAGGCGAGCCGGCCACCGCGCTCGGGTGATTCTGCCGCGCTACTTGGACGCAGACTCGGAGGATCCGAGCGCCGCCTGTCCCGCCGCCAACCGAGCCGTCTCCACGCGGAACGGCGAGCACGACACGTAGTCGAGCCCGATCTCGTGGCAGAACACGACCGAGTCGGGATCGCCGCCGTGCTCGCCGCAGATCCCGAGGTGCAGCGACGGGTTCGCGGCGCGCCCCTCCTCGACGGCGATGCGCATCAGTCGCCCCGTCCCCGGACGATCGATTGTCACGAACGGGTTGGCGGGCAACAGCTTCCGTTCCTCGTACATGCCGAGGAACTTGCCGATGTCGTCGCGGCTGAACCCGAACGCCGTCTGGGTCAGGTCGTTCGTGCCGAACGAGAAGAACTCGGCGACCTCGGCGATCTCCCCAGCGACGAGCGCGGCGCGCGGCAGCTCGATCATCGTTCCCCAGTGCACGGTCAAGTCCACACCGCGGCGCTGAAGTACCTCGTGCGCGGCCGGCTCGAGCTCCTCGCGCATCTGCCGCATCTCCTCGCGCGTCGCGGTGAGGGGAATCATGATCTCGACGACCGGGTCGCCGCCGGCCTCCTTCCGGTCGCACGCCGCCTCGACGATCGCGCGGACCTGCATCGCGTACAGGCCCGGCTTGACGATCCCGAGCCGCACGCCGCGCAGGCCGAGCATCGGGTTGTCCTCATGGAGCTCTTCCACCTTGCGCAGCGTCCGCTGGGCCTCCTCGAGCGGCCACTTCTCGTCGCGGACGATCACCTCGCCGTCCCCGCGCTCCTCGGCTCGCGCCACGGCGACCGCGAGGTCGACCTGGTTCGGCAGGAACTCGTGCAGCGGCGGGTCGAGCAGGCGTACGGTCACCGGCAGCCCGTCCATCGCTTCGAAGATGCCGACGAAGTCGCCGCGCTGCAGAGGTTCCAGCGCCGCGTACGCCTGCCGCTCCTCATCCGTGGTGTCGGCGAAGATCATCTGCCGGACCGCCGCCACACGCTCCTCGCCGAGGAACATGTGCTCGGTCCGGCACAGGCCGATCCCCTGCGCCCCCCGCGAGCGGGCGTTGGCCGCCTGATCGGGCGTGTCCGCGTTCGCCCGCACGCCGAGCCGGCGCATCTCGTCGGCGCGCTGCATGAACGCCTCGAACGCCTTCCAGATCTTCTCTTGCCGCGCCTCCTCGTCGCCTTTGATCGCCTTGGCGAGGGGCGGTTCCTCGAGCTCCAGCTCTTCGAGATAGACCGTCCCATCGGTCCCATCGATCGTGAGCCAATCCCCTTCGTTGACCGTCTTCC
>DASPTB010000276.1:0-4859 GCA_035623615.1 Actinomycetota bacterium | reverse complement strand
ATGTCGTACAGGTGATACCTCAGCATCGCGACGGCAGCCCCGGCCGGGATCGCGAGGAAGCCGATGGTCGCGAACAGGTCCGACAACCCGAGGTAGCCGAGGCCGCTCGAAACGCCGGCGGCGAAGAAGAGGGACGCCATGACGGCCATCGCCAGCCCGAACCATTTGATCTGCTGGCGCGCGTCTCCATCAGCCCGCCGATACCGGAAGATCAGCGAGGTGACGCACACGAAGGACAGGACGATGGCGATGGGAAAGGACAGCGTCGTGTAGGGGGCCAGGAAAGGTCGCGCCGCCTGGAGGCCGGCGGGGTTCGCGACGGGAGGCATGTCGCTCTGCCCCGGGAGGAGCGCGAAGGCCACCAGGAGGCTGGTGAAGTAGGCAACGAGGAACCACGCCAGCGGACGCCACCGGGAAGAGGGGAGCCGCCCGTCGGGAAACAGGAGGGGGACGACGGTCAAGAGCGCTCCGTACGGGAGGATCCACAGCCACTCGCCGGGCCACGCCAGCCACCGCACGAGTGAAGTGGCCCCACCGTGCCGGTAGACGAACAGGGAGACCTCGGTGCTGAGGCTCTGCGGGGCCGCCGCCACGCCGGTCGCCAGAAAGATCCACCCGATGAGGTTGCGCGGCTGTCTGACGACGATCACCGCGCCGATCCCCGCCAGCGCCAGGAACAGGAGCAGCGTTCCCGTGTTGCCGAAGGTGGCGTCGGCGTTGATCGCCAGCAGGAGCCCGATGCCGCCGAACAGCAGGATCGTGACGCCGAGAAGGATGAGGGCGACCCGGGCGAGCGCTCGGTCGCTCATCCCGGGTCCTGTCTCTGCGCTGCAGGGATGCGGCCTTCGACCACCGTGCCGGTGCCGGGCGAAGAGCGCACCGCGAGGTCCCCGCCCAGCGCCTCCAGGCGGTCGGCCATCCCCTGCAGGCCACTTCCGTATCCCGTTGAGGCGGGATCGAACCCCGCTCCGTCATCGGTGACCTCGAAGCGCAGATCGCCATCCGACGCGGAGAGGCGCACCGAAGCAGCGGCGGCGTGCGCGTGCGCCGCCACGTTCTGCATGGCTCCTACGGCGCAGAAGTACACGGTTGCCTCCACCGCCTGCGCGTAGCGATCCACCCCGTCGGTCGCTACCGCGACGGGGATCGCGAACTTGCGAGCCTGCGCCTCGAGGGCTGCCGGCAGTCCCTTGTCCGCCAACAGCGGCGGGTAGATGCCCCTGGCGACCTCGCGCAGCTCCTCGAGCGCCTCCTGTGCGGCGCCCCGCACCCCGTCGAGGATCTCCTCCGTCCCGGGAGCGTCCTCACTCCGCGCGATGCCGGCGGCCACCTTGCTCTTCACCGCGAGCGCCACGAGCTGCTGCTGTGCGCCGTCGTGGATATTGCGCTCCAGTGCCCGTCGTTCGCGGTCCTGCGCGGCGACGAGTCGGTTTCGGGAAGCGCGCACGTCCTCGACGAGCTGCACGTTGCGCAACAGGTGCCCCGATTGCGCAGCGAAGTCGCGGATCAGCTTCTCCTTGGGCGGCGTGAGCGGATCCGACGGAGGAACCGTCACCATCAGGCGGCCGACCGGCTCGTCGCCGTACATGACCGGAAGGGTCAGCGCATCGGACCGGTCGACCGGCCCGTCGGCGAGTCCGCGGCCGTCTCCGGGCTCTGCCGCTGCTCCTCCGCCGTTCCCGCCCGTGAACGACGCGGCCGGCACCAGGTCCCGGCCGACGCTCAGCCACAGCCGGACGTCCGTGGCACCGGTTCCCTGCGCAAGCACCCGGACGATCCGCGGCAGCGCGTCCTCGGTCGACATCGCGCCCCCCATCTCGCCGGACAGCTCGGAGAGGACCTCGTACGGCGTCGCGCGTTTCCCGTACACCAGGCGGTCGGCGAAGCGACGCGCGCGGTCGCGAGCGGGCTGGAAGAGGATCGCGAGCGCCACGGCGGCGACGAACGACAGCGTCGTGCTGCCGCGAGCACCCAGCGCGCTCCCGATGCCCGCGACGATGACCGCATACACCGCCGTGACGAAGACAGCCAGGCCGCCGACCACGATGGTCTTGCGAACGACGATGTCGAGGTCGTACAGGCGGTACCTGAGGATCGCCACGGCGCAGGCGAGGGGGATGCCGAGACCGAGCGTCAGGAACATGAGGGCGAACAGGCCGTCGCCGATCAGCTGTCCGGCGGGCGTGTCTCCCACGGCGTTGCCGAGGATGACCGCGAGCAGGATGAACAGCGTGAGCTCACAGAGAAACGCGATCCCCACGAACGCGAGCCATCTGATCTGCTGGCGCTCCTCACCGCGCCGCGTCCGGTAGCGAACGACGAGAGAGGCGCCGGCGAGAAACGCCGCGACGAAGCAGCCGACGGCGCCGATCACCGTCATCAGATGCACGAAGCCGGCGGCTCCGTTCAGCCCCACGGGGTTGGTGACGTAGACGGACCTGAGGTTCGCGAACGACCCCGTCATCCGCCCCGGCGTGACGGCGAAGCCCGCCGTCGTGATCGCTAGCGCGGTCACGGCGAACCACAGCGCCGGGCGCCAGCGCCGGGACGGGACGCGCCCGTCGGGGAAGAGCAGGAACAGAAAGATGCACAGGCAGATGGTTGGGACGAGCGAGCTCCGATCGGCCCATGCCGCGAATCGTCCGAGGGGCGGGGCGCCGCTGTGCACGACGAGCGCCCAGGTCGCGTAGCCGCCGACCTCGTTCGCGCCGGTCAGCGTCAGTGGGATGGCGATCAGGATCCATCCGATCGTGTTGCGCGGCTGGCGTCCAACGATGAGGGTGCCGGCCGTCGCGAACACCAGCGCGATCGCCACTTCACTCAATCCCAACAGCGTGTCGAACGGACCCGAGGACCCGGTCGTTCTCGTTGCGCGCACGAGCCACACCAGCCACAGTCCCGTGATCTGCATGATCACGATCAGGACGACGAGCGAGATCCCGAGACGCCGGGCTGTCGTCCTGGTCACGGCCCTGTTCCCCGCACGGCGGCCCCGGGACGCGCTCCCACCGGAACGATCCCGCTGACTGAGGTCCCGCGTCCCGGTGAGGAGCGGACGTCGAGCGCGCCCCCGATCGCCGCGAGGCGGTCGGCCATGCCCTGCAAGCCGGTGCCGTAGGCGGTCTCGGCCGCGTCGAACCCGCGGCCGTCGTCGGTCACCTCGAACCGGAGGTCCCCGTTCGTGGACTCGAGCCGGACGAGCACGTGCGACGCCTCCGCGTACTTCGAGGCGTTCTGCATGGCCTCGAGCGCGCAGAAGTAGAGCGCGGCCTCCAGTTCGACCGGGTATCGCTCGAGATGGTCCGCGCGAACCTCGACTGCCGCAGCGGCGATCCCGGCCTGCGCCTCGAGGGCCGCCGCGAGTCCCCGCTCCTCCAGCAGGGGGGGATACAGGCCCCGGGCGAGGCCGCGGAGGTTGTCGAGGGCGTCTTGCGCGTTCCGCCGAAGATCACGCACGGCCGGGAGCGTGCGTGGCGCCCCCTCCGACCGCGCCCGGTGCTCCGCGTCGGCGAGCGAGGCGGCGAGCCCCGTGAGCCTGCGCTCGGCGCCGCCCCGCAGCGCGCGCTGGATCCGCCTGCGCTCCTCGTCCTGCGCCGCCACGATCCGCAGTCGGGAGGCACGGAGGTCCTCGACCATCTGGACGTTTCGCAGGACGAGCCCGGCCTGACCGGCGACGTCGAGGACGAGCTTCGCCTTCGTGGGCGTGAGGGGATCCGCCGGGTCCTCGTCGAGCGTGATCGCGCCGAGCGTCGTTCCGGAGTGCGTCACCGGGAAGGCTTCGGTCGCCGGGAGTTCCGGCAGAGACTCGCCGTCGAGTTTCACTGCCGGCGGAGCGGGTCCGTCGTTCGCAGGCCAGGAGGCCGACGGGACGAGCGAGTCTCCGGCGCGCAGCCACACGCGGGCTCCCTTCGAGGCCGTCGCCTCTCCGACGACGCGGGCGATGCGTGGGAGTGCCTCATCGGTGGAGCCGGCCCGGGCCAGCTGAACGGAGAGGCCGGTGAGGACCTCGTAGGGCGTGGCGCGGCGCCCGAACACCAGGCGGTCGGCGAGCAGGCGCGCGCGGTCGCGGACCGGCTGGAAGGCGACGGCCACGACGACGGCCGCGGCGAACGACAGCAGGGCGTTCCCGCCACCCGCCACCGCGCCCACGCCGGCAACCACGACGGCGTAGACGGCGGTGATGAACAGGGCGAGCAGCGCGAAGACGATCGTGCGCCGGATGACGACGTCGATGTCGTACAGCCGGTAGCGCAGGATCGCCACGCCGCAGGCCGCGGGGAGCGCGATCCCGAAGCCGATCATCGGGATCAGGTTCCCCGCCGAGTCCGCCACGTCTCCCGAGAACATCGTGAACGGGATGAAGGCGACGGTCGTGACGGCGCCGACGTACACGAACCACTTCATCTGCTGACGCTCGTCGCCCGCGGATCGGCGCAGACGCTGAACCGCCTCCAGGACGCCCACGAGCAGGAGCCCGATCCCGACGACCCAGAACGCCCCGCCCACGGGACCGTTCGTGACGGTGGCCGGCAACACTCCCAGGGGGTTCGCGGGCTGGGGGAAGCCGGGCGTGAGCACCATCGGCGCCCGTGTCACCATCGTCTCCGCTACGCCGATCACGGTCCAGGCGATGCTCGCCAGGGTCAGCACGCGCCACCGGGGCGAGAGGCTGCGCCCGGTGGGGAACAGGGCGAGCAGGAGCAATAGGAGACCGCACGGGACGATGAATGCCGTCACCCACGTCTGCAGCCAGGTCGCCCACACGGCTCCCGGCAGTCCCCTCTGCACTGCGAGGATCGCGTACTCGAACGCAACCCCCTGGGTCACCGCGCAGATCGCGATCCCGATCATGATCCATC
>DASPTB010000266.1:0-6860 GCA_035623615.1 Actinomycetota bacterium | reverse complement strand
CCTCGCTCACCCCAATTGCGCGAGTCCTTGACCGGACGGCGTTTTCTATACTCTGCGACGGGGCCGTTAGCTCAGCCTGGTTAGAGCGGCAGACTCTTAATCTGCGCGTCGAGGGTTCGAATCCCCCACGGCCCACTCCTTTGCTCATGTCGAATCTGAGTGCGGCGGGTGGGACTCGAACCCACACGGCCCTTCGGCCACCGGCTCCTAAGGCCGGCGCGTCTGCCAGTTCCGCCACCGCCGCGGGCGACGTCAGGTCCACGCATCATCCCGCACCCTCGATCGACGCGCGAAACGAGCCGGGGAAGCGGGGCATCTTGGCCTTGTTTGCATCGGCTCGGAGGCGGGATGGGAGCATCGGAATGAGAGTGGATCCTCATACAACCGGACCGGGCGTGATCCTCACCTATGTGGACGAAGAAGGAACCTACGACCACGTCCTGAGGGTGGGGCGCACCCTGGCGCTGGAGACGGGGTCGCCCCTCGTCCTGTACGAGGCCGACCCGGCGACCGCCTCGACGGACGGACGCGGCGAGGGGCCACTCGAGCCCGACGATCTACTGCGCCGCGACCGCCCCGCGCTCGCCGAAGCGGTCGCGAGGACTCGGGAGGAGGGCATCGATTCGTGGGGGTGGATCGCGGCGGCGACCGACTCCCAACCGCTCGTGACCTGCGCCGACGGTCTGGATGCCGCCGTGATCGTGCTGCCGGTGGAGCTCGAAGAAGGCTCGCTTCCCACGCGCTGGCGCGAGGAGCGCATCGAACTCGTGAGCCAGGGATCGGTGAGCCTCGTGGTCGTCGACCGCTCGGGCCACCTCGTCGGGCCGGCCTGACCTCACCTTCCCCCGAGGAGCTGCTCCCCCAGCGCCCGAAGCGCCTTCCCGCGGTGGCTGATGGCGTCTTTCGCGCGCGGCTCGAGCTCGGCCATGGTCCGCGTCTCGCCGTCGGGGACGAACGCAGGGTCGTAGCCGAATCCGCCGGAGCCGCGCGGCTCGAGCGTGATGCGCCCGGCGCAGGCCGCCTCCGCCGCCACCTCGGTTCCGTCGGGCCACGCGCAGAGCGCCACGCAGCGGTACCGCGCGGTCCGAACTTCCTCCGGGAACGCGGAGACCTTGCGGAGCAGCAGCTGGAGGTTCTCGGCGTCGGTCGCGTGCTCGCCCGCGAACCGGGCCGAGCGCACCCCCGGGGCCCCGCCGAGCGCGTCCACCTCGATGCCGGAGTCGTCGGCGACCGCCGGGATTCCGAGGAACGCCGCGACCGCCCTCGCCTTCAACAGCGCGTTCTCCTCGTAGGTGTCGCCGGTCTCCTCGACGTCGGGCCACGCGCGGTCGCCGGCCGTCTCCCATTCGACGGGCCAGTCGGAGCAGATGCGCAGGATCTCCCGGATCTTGCCGGGGTTCTTCGTCGCGAGCGCGACGAGCGGGGGAAACGCCATCGGGCGGCAGGCTCAGGTGCCGGCCAGCGTGGCCCGCTGGAATTCGATCAGCTGCTCGATCCCGTCCGACGCGGCGTCGACCAGAGCGGTGAGGTCCTCGCGCGAGAACGGTGTTCCCTCCGCCGTTCCCTGCACCTCGACGAGCGACCCCGCGCCGGTCATGACGACGTTGAAGTCGACCTCTGCGCGAGCGTCCTCTTCGTAGCACAGGTCCAGCAGCAGCGCGTCGTCCACGATGCCGGCACTGACGGCCGCCACCTCGTCGATCAACAGGTCGGCGGGGACGGCCCCCTGCGCCGACAACTTCTCGACAGCCTGGGCAAGCGCGAGGTAGCCCGCAGTGATCGAGGCGGTCCTGGTCCCGCCGTCGGCCTGCAGCACGTCGCAGTCGATGAGGATCGAGGACTCGCCCATCCGCTCCAGCGCCGTCACCGCCCGCAGCGATCGACCCACAAGGCGTTGGATCTCCTGGGTGCGGCCGGAGGGCCGGCCGCTCTTGACCTCGCGCGGCGTCCTCGTGGACGTCGCGCGAGGCAACATTGCGTACTCCGCCGTCACCCAGCCGGAGCCGGTGCCCTGCAACCATCGCGGCGGCTTCGACTCGAACGAGGCCGACACGAGCACGCGCGTGCGGCCCATCTCGAGGAGGCAGGAGCCCTCGGCCCAGTCGAGGTACCCGAGCTCGGCCTTGACGGGCCGCAGGTCGGCCGCCGACCGCCCGTCTCCGCGCACGCCCGTCACGGCCGCACCCCCGCGCGGACGTCGTGGAACTCGGGCCGCGAGAACAGCGTTAACAGGGTCGCGAACCTTGCGGTGTCGCCCGAGGACTCGAACGCGTGATGCGGGGGCGAGGGGTCGGCGCGCAGCGCGTCGCCGTGCCGGAGCGTCTCGTAGACGGCGACCGCCGTCTCCTCGGCCGAGGACACGATGGCCACGTCGTCGCCCACCACCGACCTGATCGCGGCGCGCAGCAACGGATAGTGGGTGCAGCCGAGGATCAGCGTGTCGATGTCGGCCACGCGCAAGAGCGTCAGGTACGAGTCGGCCAGTCGAAGGAGCTCGGGGCTCGTCGTGTCCCCTCGTTCCACGAACTCGACAAACTGCGGACACGCCTGCGCCACCAGCTCGATCTCGCCACCGGGGTCGAGTCGCCGCAGAACCCGCTCGTAGGAACCGCTCGCGACGGTGGCGTCGGTTCCGATCATCCCGACCCTGCACCGGCGCGTCGCCTTGATCGCGGCGCGCACGGCGGGCTCGATGACACCGATGACGGGAACGTCGACCGTAGCGGTCACGTCGGGGAGCGCGGCCGCCGTCGCGGTGTTGCACGCGATCACGACGATCTTCGCCTCGCGCCCGACCAGGTACCGCGCGATCTCGACCGCGAACGTCCTCGTCTCGTCGAGCGGCCGCGGCCCGTACGGAAATCGGGCCGTGTCGCCGAAGTACACGACGGACTCGTTGGGAAGCACCTCCATCACGGCGCGCGCGACGGTCAGGCCGCCCAGGCCGGAGTCGAACACCCCGATCGGCCGCGTATCGCTCATTCGCCTACCACCACAGCGTCCGTTCCACGTTCTTCTCGGCCTGCTCGGCGTCCCGATCCCACGCGTGCGTGGAGAGGTACTTCCATCCGCCGTCGGCGAGCAGACAGACGACGTTGCCGTGATCCAGGCGCTCGGCGATGCGGCGCCCGACGTGCACCACGGCGCCGGACGACAGGCCCGCGAAGATTCCCTCGCGGTCGAGCAGCTCGCGCGTCGCCCGCAGGGCATCGGAGGAGTCCACCAGGAACTTCGCGTCGAGGACGTCCTGGTCGAGGATCGGCGGCACGAACCCATCGTCCAGCGAGCGCAGCCCGTAGACGAGCTCGCCGAGCTGAGGCTCCGCAGCGATCACCTGCACGGCGGGATCGTGCTCCTTCAAACGGTGTCCGGCGCCGGTGAGCGTGCCCCCTGTGCCGAGCCCCGCGACGAAGTGCGTGACGTCGGGGAGGTCGCGGACGATCTCCTCGCCGGTTCCGTCGTGATGGGCCGCGGGATTGGCCGGGTTCCCGTACTGGAACGGCATGAAGTACTTGTCGTCCTGCGCCATCCGCCGGGCGACCTCGATCGAGCCGTTCGTTCCCTTGTCGGCGTCGCTCAGCACCACCTCGGCACCGTACATCTCCAGCAGCTGGACGCGCTCCTCGCTGGCGTTCTCGGGGATCACCACCACCAGCTTGTAGCCCTTTCGCGCCGCTACCATCGCGAGCGAGATGCCTGTGTTCCCCGACGTCGGCTCGAGGATGACCGACCCCGGCCGGATCTTGCCCTCGCGTTCGGCGTCCTCGATCATCCGGACGGCGATCCGGTCCTTCAGGGACCCGGTGGGGTTCTGCCCCTCGAGCTTCGCCCAGAGCTGGACCTCCGGCTTGGGCGACAGGCGCTGGATGCCGACCAGCGGTGTGTTGCCCACAGCCGAGAGGATGTCGTCGGCCTTCACGGGCCCGATTATCCCAGCGCGGGCGAACGAGACCGGCGGCGGGCCTCACATCTTGTAGCCGAACCGCCGCAGCAGCTCCTTGCGCTCGGCGACGTCGGCGTCCGTCTCGACGCCGAGCGGGGGCTCGCCGTCCACGACCCCCAGGATGCCGCGTCCCTGGTCGGTCACAACGACCAGCACCTCGACGGAGTTCGCCGTGGCACAGAAGATGCGGCACACCTCGGGGACCATCTTGACCGCGTTCAGGACGTTGATCGGGAACGCCTCGCGTAGGAACACGATGAACGAGTGCCCCGCCCCGATGGCCAGGGCGTTCCGCCCTGCGAGAGCGACCAGTTCGTCGTCGTTGCCGGCCCGGCGAACCAGCCGAGGCCCCGACGACTCACAGAAGGCGAGTCCGAACCTGATCGAGGGCGAAGCTCCGACGAGCGTCTCGTACAGATCCTCGACGGTCTTGATGAAGTGCGACTGGCCCAGGATGAGATTCACGTCCTCGGGCTTGTCGATGCGGACGGTCTCGATGTCCATGGCCCCTCCCGCTCCGCGCGCGGACGCCCGCGTCGCGGGCTCCGCGAATCAGCCCCCCGGAACGAACAGGAGGGATCGAGAGGTGGTGACCAAGCGTCCGCGTCGACTGATCCCTCAGCGGAGGGGTACGGTCTCCCGCGACCGACCGGGCGTGGGTGCCACCTCTCAATCCCTTCCGACTGTCACTCTACTCCCGCGCGACAACCGATGCGAACGCTAGCGATACCCTCGCGCGATCTCCGCTTCGGCGACGCGCTCCACGCCGATCAGGTACGCCGCGTCGCGCAACGACAACCCATCGCTCTCCGCTCGCGTCAGCACCTGGTCGGTCGCGGCGCCCATGAGCTCCGCGAGCCGGGCGTTCACGCGCTCCTCGGCCCACTGCTCGCGCTGCAGGTCCTGCACCCACTCCAGATAGGAGACGGCCACGCCGCCGCCCGAGGCGAGGATGTCGGGCACGACCGTGATGCCACGCTCGTGCAAGACGGGATCGGCCTCGGGCGTCACGGGATAGTTCCCGGTCTCCAGGACCACCTGCGCCTTCACGCCGTCGGCGTTCGCACCGGTGAGCGCCTCCTCGAGCGCCGCGAGCGTCAGCACCGAGCAGTCGATCCGGATGATGTCGTCGCCGTCGATCGTTTCCGCGCCCGGAAAGTCGACGACGCTGCCCGTCTCCTTCTTGTGCGCGAGGACGACCTTCGGATTCAGCCCCTTCTGGTTGAGGATCCCGCCCCTGCTGTCGGACACGGCGATGATCGGGTAGCCCATCTCGTGCAGGATCACGGCGAGCCACGACCCCGCATTTCCATATCCCTGGATCGCGACGGACACCTCCTCACGGCGCCAGTTCCGCGCCTTCGTCAGGCGGTCGAGGCAGATCGCGGAACCTCGGCCTGTGGCGGCATCGCGCCCGAGCGATCCTCCCACCACCACGGGCTTCCCGGTGATGACGGCGGGGTTCGGGCCGTAGCGACGCGAGTACTCGTCGGCCATCCAGGCCATGATCTGCGGCGTGGTGTTGACGTCGGGTGCCGGCACGTCGACCTGCGGCCCGATCACCTCGGCGATCGAACGCATGAACGAACGCGACAGCCGCTCGAGCTCCGCTTCCGACAGCACCTTCGGGTCGACCTGCACCCCGCCCTTCGCACCGCCGAACGGGATGCTCATCAAGGCGCACTTCCACGTCATCAGCATCGCGAAGCAGCGGATCTCGTCGAGCGACACGAGCGGGTGATAGCGCAGGCCGCCTTTGAAGGGACCCCGCGCGTTGTTGTGCTGCACGCGGTACCCCTTGAAGACCTTGAATCCCCCGCCGTCCATCGGGACGCGGACCTGGACGGAGACCTCCCGCGCCGCCGTGGCCATCGCCTCGCGGAGCGAAAGCTCCAGGTTCAGGGACGCCGCCGCCTTCTCGTAGAAGCCTCGGACTGCCTCGTACGCGGACGTCACCGGCTCCTCCTTCCGGGTGTCGGATCGCACGGCCCGAGGTGCGGCCGGGGTCTCAACCTACCCTTGACCCGGGAGCAGGGATACCTCCGTTTGGCGAACGCGCCAACCCCCGATTGGCCCGGTCGGCCCGGAACGACAGCGCTGGGATTCGGTCGGGCTCGCGGCCTAGACGACGCCCTGGTCGAGCATCGCCTCTGCCACCTTGCGGAACCCGGCGATGTTCGCGCCGTTGACGTAGTTGCCCGGGGTCTCGTACTCCTCGGCCGTCTGGCGGCACTGCTTGTGGATGGCCTTCATGATGTCCTTCAGACGCGCGTCGACCTCCTCGCGCTGCCAGCTGATCCGCAACGCGTCCTGGGACATCTCGAGGCCCGAGACGGCGACGCCGCCCGCGTTCGCGGCCTTCCCCGGGCCGTACAGGATGCCGGCCTCCTGGAAGACCTTCACGCCCTCCGGCGTGGTCGGCATGTTCGAGCCCTCGCTCACCACGAAGACCCCGCCCTTCAGCAGGTTGCGCGCGTCGTTCTCGTTGATCTCGTTCTGCGTCGCCGACGGGAACGCGCAGTCGGCGGGGATGCTCCACAGCGGATTGAAGTCGATGCCGTTGCGCGGGTGGTACACGGAGCCGGGGAACTCGTCCGCGTACTCCTTGATGCGGCCGCGCCGAACGTTCTTCAGGTCCATCACCCAGTGCAGCTTCTCGAGGTCGATTCCCGCTGGGTCGTGGATGAAGCCGTCCGAGTCGGACAGCGTCACGGGCCTGGCGCCCATGTCGTTGAGCTTCTCCACGGTGTACTGCGCGACGTTGCCCGAGCCGGAGACGAGGCACGTCTTGCCCTCGAGGCTGTCGTCGCGCGTCCCGAGCATCTCGTGGGCGAAGTAGACGACGCCGTAGCCCGTCGCCTCGGGCCGGATCAGCGACCCGCCCCACTCGAGACCCTTGCCGGTCAGGACGCCGGTG
>DASPTB010000261.1:0-4740 GCA_035623615.1 Actinomycetota bacterium | reverse complement strand
GGGAACTCGGGTGGCGCCGACATCGCGTTCAGCAGGTCGATCATGATCACGTACTCGTCGACGTGCATGATCCCGTCGATGAAATGGACGTCGTCCTTGAACAGCATGTCGCTCGCGTCGACGGCTGCGATCGCCTTCAGGGCCGGGGGCGGCGGCTCGCGCATGGCCATCTGGATGGAGTTGAACCCGCCCCACGAGATCCCCCACATGGCCACCGCGCCCGTGCACCACGGCTGCGCGGCGAGCCACTCGATCGTGGTCGCCCCGTCGGCCCACTCCTGGTCGCTGTACTCGCGGTCGGGGAGCACGCCCTCGCTCCGGCCGGTTCCGCGGATGTCGACGCGCGCACCGACGTAGCCGCGGTCGACGACGTACGAGTACAGGTCCCAGTCGCGATCGATCCCCTCGTCCTTTCGGTACGGCAGGTACTCGAGGATGGCCGGCCGTCGCTCACCGCCGGGGAGCGCGGCGACCTCGTCGTTCCACCCGTCGGGCACGAACAGGTCGGCCGCGAGCCCTATCCCGTCCGGCATCGGGATGAGGACCTCGCGAACGCGCATCGAGCAAAGCGGCCTAGCGGCGACCGATCGCGCGGCGCAGGAGCTTGACGAACTGGTCGATGCGCACTTGGGCCGAGCTCGTTCGCTCGCCCGCGCGGACGAAGAGCCCGGGGTCGAGCTCCTGCGTCACGAGCGCGTCCTGGAACTTCTCCATCAGCCAGTCGACCATCGAGGTCGTCATCTCGAAGTCCATGTCGGTCCGAACCTCGCCGCGCTCGATCCCGTAGCGGACGAACGCGACGGTGCCGTAGGGGTCCTGCGTCCGGAGGTAGCGGTTGATCTCCCGCTTCAGCTCGAGATCGATGGCGTAGTTGCCGAGGAGCGTGACCCGGTACGGGATCCAGTCCTCCCGGATCAGGTGCTGCGTCTCGCCGAGCCAGTACTCGACGATCGCGAAGAACCCCTTGGTCCGAACCTCCGAAGGGCAGTCGAGGTAGGCGGGGAGCATCCCCACGGCCTTCTTGTACACGGCGAGGAACAGACCCTGCTTGCTTCCGAAGTGCTGGAAGACCGAGCCCTTGGCGATGCCGAGCTCGATCGCGACGTCCTCGACGCGCGCGGCCTGGTAGCCCGACTCGGCGAAGTGCCGCATCGCGGCCTCGACGATCCGCTCGCGTTTGGCCAGCGAGCGGGTCGACGGCGCCCGGGGGAGCCGCGCCCGGGAGGGAGCGAAGTCCTTCATCGACGTCGCCTGAAGCTGACCTGGAGTCATTGACGGAGACCCTCGCGGCTTTCGCTCGCTACGCTGGACGTGTATCGTTCCCGACGAGGGTCATGCTACGTCCGTTCTGACCCCCGGTCAAGTTCACAAGTAACCGCCGGCCGACCACGAGGAGCTCGACATGTCCGCGCAGCGGCCCAACCGGTACGACGCCGTCGTGGTGGGCGGTGGGCACAATGGGCTGACCGCCGCCGCGTACCTCGCGCGAGCCGGGCTTTCCACCGTGGTGCTCGAGCGGCGTGACATTGTGGGCGGGGCCTGCGTCACCGAGGAGATCGCCCCGGGATGCCGCGCGTCGACCACCTCGTACATCGCGAGCATGCTGCGGCCGGAGGTCATTCGCGACCTTCGCCTGGCCGATCACGGGCTCCACATGGTTCCCTGCGAGCCGGGCCTCCAGGTCCCGTTCCTGGACGGCGAAATCCTTCCGTGGTGGTCCGACGACCGCCGAACCTCTGAGGAGATCCGCCGCTTCTCGGCCCGCGACGCCTCCACGTTCCTCGGCGTCCAGCGCGACCTGAAGAAGCTGGCGCGCTACCTGCAGCCCTACTTCCTGGAGCCGCCGCCGGACATCCACGCGCGCGGCCTCGGCCGCGCGCGTGAGGCCCTGCGCGCCGCCCGCCGCTTCCGCTCCATCTCGGGCGACGAGATCGGGCAGATGGTCGCGTTCCTGACGGGAAGCCTCGGCGACTACCTCGACCGCAACTTCGAATCCGACCGCGTCAAGACGCTGTACCTCGCCAACAACGTGTACGGCAAGCACGGGGGCCCGTACCAGCCGGGGACGGCGATCGGCCTGCTCTTCCACCTGCTGTCCGGCGGCGAGCACGAGGTGCAGGGCTTCTACGGGCACGTGATCGGCGGCATGGGCTCGATCACGCAGGCCATGGCCGCCGCGGCGAAGGGGTTCGGCGCCCATGTCCGGACCTCCGCGCCTGTGGCGCGCGTCGACGCGCGAGCCGGACGCGTGACGGGCGTGACGCTCGAGGACGGCACGGAGATCGTCGCGCCGCTGGTGCTGTCGGGCGCCGATCCCAAGCGCACGTTCCTCGGGCTCGTCGACAAGCGCGATCTTCCCGAGGACTTCCGGCACGACATCGAGGGCATCAAGATGGACGGCCCCTGCGCCAAGGTGAACTTCGTCCTGTCGCGCGAGCCCCGGCCCACCGCGATGCCCGACGACGCGAATCCGGGCCGCCGGTCGCTGTTCACGCTGGTTTCGTCGCTCGAGTTCGCCGAACGCTGCTACGACGCGGCGAAGATGGGCGAGCTCCCCGACGAGCTTTGGGTCGACTGCGTCGTCGCATCCACCGTCGACGCCACGCTTGCGCCGGAGGGGAAGCACGTCATGACGAGCTTCGTGCAGTACGTGCCGTTCCATCTGCGCGAGGGAACGTGGGACGAGCGGCGCGACGAGCTCGCTGAGCGTGTCGTCGCCAAGATCTCTGAATACGTGCCGGGCTTCGCCGACACGATCGAGGCGATGCAGGTCGTGACGCCGCTCGACCTGGAGCGGACCTACGGACTGACCGAGGGGAACATCTTCCACGGCGACCTGAGCCCCGAGCAGCTGTTCTTCATGCGGCCGCTGCCCGGGTGGGCCAACTACCGAACGCCGCTGCGCGGGCTGTACCTTTGCGGCGCCGGCGCGCATCCGGGCGGGGGCGTCACCGGCGCGCCGGGGTTCAACGCCGCGCACCGGGCGCTGCGCGACCGGCGCGCGGCGTCCCGTCGGCGGAGCGGCCGATGAGCGCCGAGTCAGGCGGGTCCGGGCGTCCGAGGACCCACGGCGGCCCGTCTCGCGTGGACGGCCCGGCCCTGCCCGAGGACCGCGAGTTCGGCCTGGAGAAGACGTTCCCGGTCCAGGCGTACCGCTCGGCGGAGGCGTTCGAGGCCGAGCGCGAGCGGATCTTCTGGCGCGATTGGTACTGCGCCGCGCGCGAGGAGGAGATCCCGATCCCGGGTGACTACCTCGCGCTCGACGTGGCCGGGCAGCTCGTCTTGCTGGTCCGCGGCCGCGACGGACGGGCCCGCGCCTTCTACGACGTGTGCCGGCACCGCGGGTGTCGGCTCGCGCTCGGGCAGCCGGCGCGGCCCGACGCGACTGAGACCGCCGGGCCGACCGGCCGTTTCAAGGGCGCGATCCGGTGCCCGTACCACGCGTGGACGTACGGGCTCGACGGCGCCCTGCGCGCGGCGCCCTTCCTACCCGAGGACGAGGAGTTCCACATGAAGGACCTCGGGCTGCACCCCGTCGAAGCGGCGTCGTGGGGCGGGTTCCTCTTCGTCCGGCTCACGCCCGACGAGCCCGGTGACGAGCCCCGGACGCTGCAGGGGCAGGTGGGGGGCCTCGACGAGCGGGTGCGCGGCTACGGGCTGGCGGACCTGCGCATCGGGCGGCGCATCTCCTACGAGGTCGCGGCGAACTGGAAGGTGATCGTCGAGAACTACAACGAGTGCTACCACTGCGGACCGGTCCACCCCGAGCTCTGCGAGGTTGTCCCCGCATTCAAGGAAGCCGGCGGGGCCGGACTCGACTGGGACGCCGGCATCCCGCACAGGGAGGGCGCCTACACCTTCACGCGGTCCGGCACCACCGACCGGGCGCCCTTCCCGGGTCTCAACGACGAGCAGCGGTCGCTGCATCGGGGAGAGCTCGTCTACCCCAACCTGATGCTGTCGCTCTCGTCGGATCACGTGGCGGCGTTCACGCTGTGGGCGCGCGACGCCGGCCGCACCGCGATCGTGTGCGACTTCCTGTTCCATCCGGACGAGATGGCGAAGCCGTCGTTCGATCCGTCCGACGCCGTGGACTTCTGGGATCTCGTGAACCGGCAGGACTGGACGATCTGCGAGGGCGTGCAGCTCGGCATGTCGGCGCGCGTCTTCCGCTACGGGTACCTCGCCCCGATGGAGGACCAGAACATGGACATCCGCCGCTACGTCGGGGGGCGGCTCGACCCAAAGGGGTGATCGACATGACGCGAGGGATGCGGGAACGACTGGACGACGGCGTCGTCCTCGGCGACGGCGGGTACCTGCTCGAGCTGGAGAAGCGCGGCTACGTCCAGGCGGGACCGTTCACGCCCGAGGTCGTCGTCGAGCACCCGGACGCGCTCGCCCAGCTGCACCGGGAGTTCCTGCGCGCGGGGACCGACGTCCTGCAGACGATGACGTTCTACGCGAGCGACGACAAACTCGCGACCGTCGGCATGGAGGGGAAGGTCGACGAGATCAACCGGAACGCCGTGCGCATCGCGCGCGAGGTCGCCTCGGAGGGCGACGCGCTCGTCGCGGGGAACCTCTCGCTGACGTGGGCGTACGATCCCGCCGACCCGGGCTCGTCCGACCACACGCGGGAGCTCTTCGACCGTCAGCTGCGCGACCAGCTCGACGCGGGGCCGCCCGACTTCTGGATCGGCGAGACGTTCGGGTGGCTCGGGGAGGCGCTGCTCTTCG
>DASPTB010000222.1:0-7265 GCA_035623615.1 Actinomycetota bacterium | reverse complement strand
CGGCGCCGGAACTGGTTGAGGCCGATGCGGCCGATCGGCCGGCCGTCCACGACGATCGTGAGCGGCACGCCCTCCTCCCGCGACCGGCGCACGTCCTCGCGAACGTCCTCGAGCGAGAACGGCCGTTCGTAGTCCATGTTGCGCCAGACGTCCGGCTGGTTCATCCACCGGTGGATGAACGGGACGTCGGAGTCCTCTACCGGCCGGAGCAGGACGCGTTCGCCGCGGATCACGGCGCCAGCCTATCGCCGCCGGCCCCTCCGGCGGGAGGCGAGGTTCCTACGCGGCCCGGCCGGAGAGCTCGCGGTAGACCCGGCCGATCTCCCCGGCGGTCGCCTCCCACGAGAATCCCGCCGCATGCTCCCGGGCTCCGACGGAGAGCCTCGAGGAGAGCTCGGGGTCCGCGAGCAGCCGCAGGATGGCGTCGGCGTAGCCGCCGGGCTCGTGGCCGTCGACGAGGACGCCGCCGACGCCGTCCGGCACCGAGTAGCGGAGGCCGCCCACGGCCGCGGCGATGACCGGCGTCCCGCACGACTGCGACTCGAGCGCCACGAGCCCGAACGACTCCGATCGCGACGGCACGAGGACGGCCTCGGCGGCGGAGTAGAACTCGGCGAGGCGCTCGTGCGGCTGCGGCGGGAAGAACACGACCCGGTCCCCCACGCCCGCCGTCGCGGCGAGGTTCATGAGGCGGGCGACCTGGGCCTCGCCGGATCCGGCTCCCGTCGGGCCGCCGACCACCGCGAGGACGACGTCACGCATCTGCTCGGGCGCCCGGGCGATCGCCTCGGCGAGCGCCCGGATGGCGAGGTCCGGTCCCTTCAACGGCTGGAGACGACCGACGAACAGCAAGAGCCGCTCGTCGGACAGGTGGAGGTTCGCCTTCGCCGCGTTCTTGGGCCGGGGAACGAAAATCGTCCGGTCAACCCCGGGCGGCACGATCCGGATGCGGTCGGGGTCGGCGCCGTACAGGCCGACCAGGTGCGCGGCCTCGACCGGCGTTGGCGCCAGGATCCGGTCCGCCCCCCGGATCACGCGCTCCTCGCCGGCGAGCCGGTCGGTCGGCTCGGGCCGGTCGTCCAGGGCCAGCGCAAAGTTCTTGACCTTGCCGAGCGTGTGAAAGGACGCCACGAGCGGGGCGCCCCAGATCTCCTTTGTCCGTTCGCCCACCCAGCCGGAGAGCCAGTAGTGGCTGTGGACCACGTCGTAGGGCCGGCGCGCCCGCCCGCCGCCCCCCTCGGCGACGGCCTGGGCCAGCACGCCGCGGAGGAACTCGGGAAGGACCTCCGGGAGACGCTCCTTGGGGAGGGGCTTCTCGGGCCCGGCCACGATCTGCACCAGACGAGCGCCCGGGGCGATCTGCTCGATCCTGCTTCCCCTCTGCCCGTGCGAGCGGGTGAACACGTCGACGGCGATGCCCTGCTGCGCGAGCCGGGCGGCCACCTCCAGGATGTAGACGTTCATTCCGCCCGAGTCGCCCGTGCCGGGCTGGTCCCTGGGGGACGTATGGAGGCTGAGCACCGCCACCCGGGCTCCCTCGGGGGCGGCCGCGTGACCCCTGGTCGCTTCGTCCATCACTCCGCCGATCAGCCATCATGCCCGTGCCTCAACGGCGCCGGGAAGAACCTCAAGGGTGAAACCCGATGGGCCGCGAGGCTATTCCACGGGTCCCGAAGGCTCGTCGGCGGAGCGGGAACGGGTCAGCTCGCCCGGCGGAAGGCCTTCCCCGCCTCGACGGCGTTCGAAGCGGCCTTGGCGATGTTCGAGGAGATCGTCTCGAAGCGCTTGCGGGCGCTCTCGGCTCGCCGCGTCATCGCCTGCACTCCCTCCGTGCCGGAGACCTCGCCCATGACGACTCGCCCGCGTGCCGCAAGGCGGTCGACGGCGGCCGACGTGTTCGCGGCCGCGCCCCGTCGCCCGCCCGACATCATCACGCGCGTTCGCTCCGCCGTGTGCCGGACGGTGCCGGCGGCGACGTCGCCCGCGCCGACGACGGCGAACAGCCAGCGCTCCGCTCCCGCGACGGCCTCCGGCGCCGCCCGCCTGGTGGCGGGCCGAGCAGCCTTCGCCCTCGCGCTGCCCCCCGCGGCTGCGTGCGCTGCCGGGGTCGTCTCACCGCTCTTCTTCTTCGTGCCGGCGGCCTCGTGTCCGCCGCTGCGCCTTGTCGTGTCGTCCATCGTTCACGCCTCCTTCCGTGCCCTGGAACCGCCCGCTCTGGCGGTGCTTCTTGCCGTAGGTCCGATCTTCGCGTCGTTGCCCTTCTCGGAAGTCGATGAGTCGCCGGCGGCCGCGTCCTCCCGTTCCTGCGACTCGCGCCGGAACTCGTGATAGATCGAGACGAGGACGCCTCGCTGCCGCTCGTTCAGGTTGGGGTCGGACCTGATCGCCGCAACGACGTCCACCGCCGGCCGCTCCTCCAGGATGCCCGCCTGCACGTACAGGGTCTCGGCCGACACCTGGAGCCCGCGCGCGATCCCCTGCAGAATGTCGGCGCTGGGTCGGCGCAGGCCGCGCTCGACCTGCGACAGGTACGGGATCGACACGCCGGCGAGTCCCGACATCTTCCGCAGCGACAGGCGCGCGCTCTGGCGCTGCTCCCGGATGTACCCGCCCAGCTTCCTCGCGTCCACGCCCCCATGGTATCGATTTCGTTTAACAGTAGCAAACACGGGGTCTCACACCTGCGAACACCCCTGTGACTGGGTCAGCGCCCGAGGTCGAGCGCGACGTGCGTCACCAGCTCGCCGACCGGCTCCCCGGCCCCGAGCACCGCCGGTCGCGCGTACGAGGCGAGCGCCGCGACGTCCGCGTCCTCCAGCGCGCCCAGCCGGCGCAGGACGGCCACGAGGGCGGGGGCGGTCGCGCGCGCCGCGCCGTCGCGGACCTTCAGCGCGACGCCGAGCCCGGGCTCGCGCACCGCCGCGCTCATCATCCCCTCGGCGCCGAGCTTCGCGATCACGGCGCCGCCCGTGCGCTCGACGACCGCGGTGTCGATCCGGCCGCGACCGGCGACGAGATAGGGCTCGGCGCGCATTGCATCGATCGCCCGGCTCACCCAGGGCGCCAGGTCGTCGCCGAGCGGGCCGGGGTCGAGGAGCGTCGCGAAGACACGCGCCATCGCCGTCAGCGGAAAGCCGTGGACGGGCACGCCGCAGCCATCGACGCCGACCCGCACCTCGCCGAGCGCCGTCGCCGCGAGCACCGCCGTCAGCACCTGCTGCTGCACCGGGTGGTCCGGGTCGCGGTAGGTCTCGAGCGGCCATCCGCGGGCCCGGCAAGCGGCCAGCATCCCGGCGTGCTTCCCCGAACAGTCGAAGTTGATGGGGAGGCGCTCGGGCGCGCTCCGCAGCGATGCGAGGTCGGGATAGGCTGCCGGGCAACGCAACGCGGACTCGGGAACGTCCCCACGCGCGAGGATGCCTCGGACCGCCTCGATGTGCACCGGCTCCCCATTGTGCGACGCGCACATCACCGCGGCCTCCCGATCGGTGTAATCGACGTCCGCGATCGACATCGAGACCGCCGCCTGCAACGGCTTCATGCACGAGCGTGCGTACGCGACCTCGCCGGGATCGCCGGCCGACGCGACGAGCGAGCCGGACGTATCGACGACGGCGACGTCCACCTCGTGCGCGGATTCCTCGAGTCCCGAGCGGACGACGACGACGCGCCCCGGGCCGGCCATGGCCGGGCGGTCAGACCTCTTGGGGAATCTGCGACGGATCCTCGCGGTACCGCCGCTTCAGCTCCTCCTGGAGCTTGTCGAGCGCGCGGATGACTGCGCCCCGGTCGGAGGACACCGCCTGCTCCTCGTCGTGCAGGACGGCGACCATGGAGTCGAGCTGCTCGTCTGCCAGCTCCTTGGGATTGGCAAAGGCATCGTCGGCAAGGATCTCGCTGACCCGGGCGTCGGCGGCCGCCATGTCCTCGGGCGGGAGTTGAAGGTGGACGGCTTCGCCCCTGCTGTCCGCGTGGCCCTGCCCCGACAGGACCTCGGCCAGCGGGGCGCGGAACTGGCCGGGGCGGCCCCGCGCCTCACGCTCGGCGCTCAGCATGTCCTGGCGCGACTGGATCAGCCGGCGCAGGTAGGAGAGAGAGTCGCGCTCGGCCCGCGCCTCGTCGCGCCGCGCCCGGATCTCGTCCGTGCCCATGCCCTGGAGGTCGCTCGTGAACTCCCGCGCCAGGATCCGGGCCGTCCGGTCGGAGCGGGTGGACCGATCGTCGCTCATCTACGCCTCTCCTTTGGCCGGAGGCACTATCGCCACTCCCGACCCTATCAACACGGCCGCAGCCGGATGCGGGTTCGGTGCGCCCGGGCGATCCTTCCCCGATATGCTCGGCGCGTGGCCGGCGAATCTGGAGCGACCGGGGCCGTGCGCCCCCCGTTCGAGGGGGAGCTGATCCGGTTGCGCGCCATCGAGGAATCGGACCTCGAGTGGGTCAACGGGCACTTCTGGAACCCCAACGTGACCCGCTTCCTCGAGATCGTGTGGCCCGAGCCGGTGGAGGGGACCCGCGCCTTCGTCGAGCGGACGCGCACCTCGCAGGACTCCCTCACCCTCCTCATCGAGACGCTCGCCGGCGAGCGGGCCGGCGTCTGCGGCCTCGAGGCGGTGCAGGGCCGGATGCGCGCGGCCGACTTCGGCATCTGGCTCGACGAGCAGTTCTGGAGTCGCGGCCTGGGGACCGACGCGGCCCGCACGATCTGCCGGTTCGGCTTTCGCGAGATGAACCTGCAGCGCATCGAGCTGCACGTCTACGACTTCAACGGGCGCGGGATCCGCGCCTACGAGAAGGTCGGGTTCCGCGAGGAGGGCCGCCTTCGGCGCGACCAGTTCGTCGACGGTCACCCCGTCGACGTCGTCGTCATGGGGCTGCTCGCGGGGGAGCTCGTCGAAGCCTGAGTCCGGCACGTGGACGGCGCCGTTCGCTGCACCTGGTGAGGGGCCCGGGAATGGAATGCGGGGAGCCGGGCTGTTTCGCGCCGACTCCCCGCTCGGGGAGAAGACGGTTCCCCTGTCGCTGCAGGCTGGACCGACCTCGCCGCGAACGGTACTCCACCCAGCGCGTGTGGTCGGTGTCCCCGGTCACATCGTCAGCGTGACGAGCGTTACGCCATCCTGACTCCGCGGCGCGACTAGAGACCGGCGAGCTTCGCCAGCCCGTCCACGTTCTTCAGCACGTACCGGCGCTCCGCGCGCTCGATCAGCTTGCGGCGCTGGAACTCGCTCAGGATCCGGGTGACGTTTTCCCGGCTGCCGCCACACAGACTCGCGAGGTCGGCATGGGTGACGACCGCGGGGATCATGGCGCCGTCAGGCGGCAGGTCGTCGAGGCCGGGGCTCACGAGCTGGAGGAGTCGCTTGGCGACGCGGCCCTTGAGATCGAGATGGAGCAGGTCCTCCACGAAGGACTCGTGCGCCTGGATCTGCGAGGCAAGCGAGCGCAGCAGCTCCCTCGCCGCGTCGAAGTGACCGCCGAGGAAGTCCATGAACGCCCCGCCCCCGGTCACCCACAGCACCGACTCCTCGAGCGCGACGGCCGTGGCGGTCCTGGGGAGCTCCCCCAACACGCCGAGCTCGCCGAAGAGCTGCGGGGTGGACAGGGCCGTGTGCAGCTGCCGGTACCCCGTCACGGAGAGTGAGCTGATCTCCACCAGGCCGCTCACGAGGAAGTACACCTCGTGCGACGGGTCGCCCTGATGGAACACGTAGGTTCCGCGCCGGTACGAACGCACCGTGCCGGCCGCGGCGAGAACGTCCAGGGCGCTCGCCGGAGTCGACTGGAGGATCGGCGCCCCCCGCATGGCGAGCTCGACCTCCCTGGTGGTGACGGCGACCGTCGCCATGACCTGATCGTATCCATCCACGCCGTCGCGCGCGAAATCCAGGAAACGAAACGGGCCCGGTTTCTCCGGGCCCGTTCGAAATCCTCGGTGCTTGGGAAGAGTTCGGGTGCAGACTCAGGGATGGCCGGCAACCTTCTTGGTCGCGACCTTCCGGTACCGCCGGGACTTCGTGACGCGCGTCGCGGGCGTCTTCTTCGCCGACGACTTCTTGGCCGCTGGGGCCTTGGGGGTGACCTTCTTCTCGGGCATCTGTTCACCTCCTTCACTCGCCGGTCTGTGATGGCGCCATTCTCGCCGATCGCCCGCGGAACTCGTGTGACGCCGGGCACGAATGAGGCGTGACGTCGATCACTCCGCATATGTGACGTGCGTCACGTCAGACGTCGAGCTCGGGGAGGTCGACCGGGTCGGCACGCGGGGTGCACGCGCCGCAGAACACCGCGTCCTCCACGACGAGGGCCCGGGTCGAGTCGGAGCCGGCGAACACATCAAGGATGTACGGGCGCGTCTGAACATGGTCCTCGCAGACTCCTCGACCGCAGAAGCGGCAGGCGCCCACGGCGCTCCTGCGACAGTGCCAGCAATTCATCGGTAGGCTTCCCCCCTTGTCCTAGTGAGGCTCCACACGGTCCGACCCGGGATGCGGACTCAGCCTCCCCGACCTGAAGGCTCGTCGCAACAGCCGATCGAAGCCGGTCCTGTCGAGGCGAAACAGCCGAACGCGGGTCTTGGCCGTGACCGAGCTCGTGCGCGCGACGTCCAGCAACAGGGCGATCTCTCCGAAGTGCGATCCCGCTCCGAGCGTCCGAACGAGCGTGCCGTCCTTCGACACATCGAGCCAACCGGACTCGATGGCGTAGAAGGCGTCCCCCTCCTCTCCCTGCCGGATGATCGTCTCCCCCGGCGACGCGTTGCGCCACCCCCCAAGCTTCAACAGTTCGCCGACCTCGTCCGCGCGAAGGTGCGCGAAGCACGGCAGCCGCCCGATCTCCGCCGCGGCCTGCAGGGTTGGGGCGAAGCTGGGGACGTGCACCATGTCGGCCATCAGGCCGTCGAACGCACCCCGATCGAACACGAAGACCTCGGCGCGGCTGCTCGCCCGGACGGTCGCCGAACGCGGGACGCCTTCGACGAGTCCGAGCTCGCCGAACGAGTCACCGCGACCGAGCGTCCGAAGAACGCGCTCGCTGCCGTCCGCCGCCTCCTCGACCACCTCGAGCGTGCCTGCGCGCACGACGTAGAAGGCTTCCGGAGGGTCGCCCTGCCGGAAGACCGGCCGCCCACGGGACAGCGTCCGGAGCCGGGCGAGGCCGGCCAGCTCGCCCAGCACGTCCTCCGGGACGTCGTCGAACAGGGGCGACGAGTCGATCAGACGAACCGCCTCGACTCTCCACCGCCGCTCCAGGCGAAAGACCGC
>DASPTB010000186.1:0-13342 GCA_035623615.1 Actinomycetota bacterium | reverse complement strand
GGCCGCCGCTTGGGCGCGGCCCCCTTGACCGAGCGAAGGGCTCGGTTCGACGGTCCCTTCCCGTCTCGCATGGGGGCCCATTTTACCCGCGCCGGCCGTCAGGGGGAGAGGGGGGAATCGGCCACGGCCCGGGCCGAAGCGACGACCTCGCGCGTGCCCCCGAGGAAGGCCAGGGAGACGGGAAGCCTCACCGTGACGACCGCCTCAGTCGAACCCGCCGCGCAGGAGCAGTCGGCGAGCTCCGCACCGTTGGCGTGGGCGAAGGCGGCCGCGCTCTGCGCCGGCGACGAGCTCGACGGCAGCGCCAGATCCTGCGCGGCGGCGAGCGCGGCCGCGTCGGCCGCGGCTTGTGCGGACCCTTTCGCGATCAGCACCCGGGCGACGTCCGCCGAGGCGAGCGCCAGAACGAGAGCGATCGCCAACACCCCCGCGGTCACCACCGTCACCGACCCCCTTTGGCGGCCCCGCGGCGAGAGCGCAACCATCAGGTCTCCTGGCGCATGGTCGCAGCAGCCGTCAGCCGGACGGCCCCAGGAAGCAACCATCCCACGATCGGCAGCGTGATCGGCGCCTCGTATGCGACCTGGACGGTGACCGGCGTGCCCCGGGCCGAACCGCGCAGCACGGTCATCGAAACCGAAGGGAGGTCAAGGCCGGCCGCCGCTTCGTTCACGGCTTGCAGCACCGTGGCGTCATCCCCGGTGACGGACGCCTGCCTCGCTCCCGCGCGGCTCGCTTCCTGGACCAACATCTGATCCTTCGCGAGCAGCCCGAGCTGAAGCAACGCGAGCGTGAGGGTGAGCACCAGGGGCAGCACCAAGGCGAACTCGACGGCGGCCGACCCGCGGGCTCCGGACAGTCGTGAGCCCACCTCGCGCGACTACGAGGCGCCGCTGGTGATCGTGTCGATGATGTGGTCGAAGAACGCGGGCAGCTTGCCCGAAGACCTCGCCCACGTGATCAGCACGATCGCGATCGCGGCCGCCGCGAGAATCACCAGCGCGTACTCGGCCGTCGTCTGCCCCTCCTCCTCACGGAATCTTCCCGCTCGAATCCGGGGCAACCGCAGGCGCCCGTCCACCAGCGCGTGGATCCACACGTACGTGCGCAGCATCGTCTCCCTCCTTCCCTTTCCTTGGCCGGTCACTGGAGCGACCGGATGGTCGCCAGGAGGACCGGCCCGACGGTGAGGAGGAGGAACGCGGGAAGGATGAGGAGGACGAGGGGGAACAACATCTTGACCGGGGCTCGCCGCGCGAGTTCTTCTGCTTTGGAACGGCGCTCCAGCCGCAACTCGCCGGCAATGGAACGCAGGGATTGACGCGGGGAGGTCCCCAGTCGATGGGCTCGCGCGAGCGAGCGCATCAGGCGCCGAAGCGGCTCCGAGCCGGTCCGTGCGACAGTCTGGTCCAGCGCCGCGCGCCAGCCGACCCCGAGAGCGATCTGCGCCGCGGCGACCTGGAGCTCGTCTCCGAGCGGGCCCGAGGTCATGGCAGCTGCACGGGTCACGGCAGTCGCCGCCGGGAGTCCGGCTTCGGTCGCGGCAAGCAGCAGCTCGACGAAGTCCAATGCGCACCGATCGATCTCGGCGCGCCGCCGCCCCGCAGATCGCGAGACCGCGACGCGGCCGGCAAACGCTCGCCGGACGACCAGCTCGATCGGCGAGCCACGCTCGTCCTGTCCGGGTGACGTCGGTCCGCAGATCCGTTCGAGGCGGAGGGCAAGCGCATCCGCGCGCCGGAACCAGGCCGTGAGCGCGAGCCACGACGCGACCGCCGCAAGGAAGACCGGGCCCAGCAGCAGCAGATCGCCCGTCACAGGTCCACCCGCAGCAGTCGCCTGATCCAAAGATAGGCGAGTGCTTCGAGGCCGAGCCCCGCGCTCACGAGCACCGCTCCCGCGGGCGAGCGCACGACGGGTTCCAGCTGACTTCGAGACGTCACCGAGAGGACCAGGAAGAAGGCCACCGGCAGCAATCCGAGGATGGAACCGGAGATGCGGCCCTGGGCCGTGATCGCGCGGAGCTCACGACGAAGTTCGAGGCGGTGGCGAATGGTCGAAGTGATCTCGTCCAGCGCCGCTGCGACGTTCCCCCCGGATCGGTGATGGACGCCAAGGACCAGGGCGAGCAGCTTCGCCTCATCGGTGCCGACCGACTCGGCGAATCCGTCGAGCGCGTCCGCGAGCGGCGTTCCCATCCTCCTGGTCCCGAGCAGGGCGACGCACGCCTTCCGCATCGGCTGCTCGGCATCCTCGGCTGCGAACTCCACCGCCTGCGAGATGGAGAGACCCCCGCGCACCGCGGATGCAACCGCATCTGCGAACTCGCCAACCTGGCGGTCGACGGTTGCGGCCCCCTGAGCCGCGCGCCTTCGAGCAATGCTCCGTGGAAGGACGGCTCCCACTACCGCTCCGGCGACCCCTCCGGGCAGCCCGGCGAGAAGGAACCCGACGACGGCAGCGAGGAGTCCCGAGAGGGCGGCGAGCGCACCAAGCCGGCCGCCCCAGCCGTCGATCAGGGAGGCGGGCCTGGGAAGCGCATCGTTCGCCCCGGCGTCCACCTCGACAGGTGAGGCTGGGCCGAGGGTCGAGGCAAGCCGTTCGACCTCCACGCTCCGCCGAGCGCGGCGCCAGAAGCGCCCGGCGAGCGCCCCGAGCGCGAGGGTCGCGAACAAGGACCTCATTCGGCGAGCGCCCCGAGGCGCCGAAGGCTGCCCGACCACCGAGAATCGCCCATGGGTCCGGCTTCGTTCGGCAACATAGGCGGCGAAGGCGGTTGACCGGCGTCCGCAGACGATGCGCCACGCACGTCCCCCGGAGCGTGAGCCGTGACCGATCCACCCCGCGGACGCACCATCCAGTCATCCCGTCGACCTTGCCGACCGGCGCCGCCCCGGCCGTCGTCCGAGGATGCGCCGTGACGGTCCCGAACGAAGACGTCGGTCAGCAACACCGCACCGTCACGGAGTCCCTCGACGGAGGCGACGTTGGTCACGGCACGTCGTCCGTCCGCGAGTCGCGCCATGTGGACCACGACGTCGACCGCCGACGCGATCTGCTCACGGACGTGCGAGACGGGAAGCTCGATGTCGGACATCATCGCCATCGTCTCGAGACGGGAGAGGAGATCGCCGGGAGAGTTGGCATGGGCCGTCGACATCGATCCTTCGTGCCGGGTGTTCATGGCCTGCAGCATGTCGAGGGCTTCGCCGCCGCGGACCTCGCCGACGAGGATCCGGTCTGGGCGCATTCGAAGCGCGTTGCGCACGAGCGCACGGACGGTGACCTCTCCGAGCCCCTCCACGTTGGGGGGGCGGGCCTCCAGCGAGATGACATGTGGTTGGGACAGTCGGAGCTCAGCGGCATCCTCGATGGTGATGAGCCGCTCACTCGGGAAGATGAACGACGACAGCACGTTGAGCAACGTCGTCTTGCCCGAGCCGGCTCCGCCGGACACGATCATGTTCATCCGGGCGCGAACGCACCGGGCGAGCACGTCGACCATGTCGCGCGTCAGGGTTCCCGACGCGACCAGATCCTCCGGGGTGAGCGCTCGCACGGCGAACTTGCGCACGGTCATGACGGGACCGCAGAGCGAAAGGGGCGGGATGATCGCGTTCACCCGCGAACCGTCGGAGAGCCGGGCGTCCACATACGGTGACGACTCGTCGACTCTCAGACCGAGCGGGGTCACGATCCGTTCGATCAGATGCAGGACTTGCTCCTCCCCCTCAAAAAACAAGCCCGGCACCCTCTCGATCCGCCCCTTCCGCTCCACGTAGACGTCGTCGGCCCCGTTCACCATGACCTCGCTGACCTCCGGGTCCCTGAGCAATCGCTCGATGGGGCCGAGGCCGACGACTTCGTCCGACACCTGATTCACCAACTCGGTCAGTGCGGCGGCCGAGAGGATCGCGTGCTCCTCTCGGAGGATGCGCAGCGCGACCTCGCGAACCCGCAGCCGACGAACGGGGGCCGACGCGCGATCCAAACGCTCGCCGTCGGCCTCGCTCAGCAACCGTTCGCGCACCTTGTCGCGGATGCGCTCCGAGTCGGCGGGGATGGTCATCACGAGGCGACACCCGCTCGTCCGAAGATCCCGAGCTCGGCGGCCAGGCTCTTGGTCAACCGATCGACGTCCCGCGCGGCCTTGGTCGACCGGGGGACGAGGATCTCACCGCACGCTTGCGCCCGGGGGACGGCCGGGTCGACGCGAATTCTCGACATCGGTGGAGTCCCAAGCACCTGTCGCACCTCGTCCCCCGACAGATTCCCGCGGGCGGCGCGGTTCACCACGACCCGCAGCCGCGAGGAGCCAGGGTCGTCCTCCCCCTCCGGAGCCAATCGGTCGATCAGCCGCCTGGCCCCGTACAGGGAAAAGAGGTCGAGCGTCGTCACCAGCAGACAGACGTCGGCGAGTCCAGACGCGGCGAGCCCGACCTCGTCGAGCCCTCGCGCAAGATGGACGATTACGAGGTCAAACTCCGCAACCAAGGCCTTCAGCACCGATCGCACCAGTCGTGGGCCCTCGCCGTCGACCGATTGCGAGTCGACCGGAGCGAGCATCACGTCGAAGCCGGCCTCGTGCCTGCGGAGTACGTGCGCGAGATGCTGCGTGTTCAGCTCTCCCACGACGGGGCGCAGGTCGGCGATCGTCGCTGGCGTCGGATCGGTGGGAAGGCCCAGGGCGGGCGTGAGGTCCGCGAACGGGAGCGCGCCGTCCACCAGAACGGTCGAGATGTCGCGCGACGCAATCGAGGCCGCGAGCTGCGTCGCCACGAACGTCCCGCCGGCTCCGCCGCGCGTCGGAACAACGGCGATGAGCCGTCCGGCGCCGCGCCCGCTTCCGACCCTTCGGCCCCAGCGCGAACGGACGCGGTCTGCCAGCTCCTCGCGCTCCTCCGGCCACCGATACGCCCCGCGGGCCCCGACGTCGACGCTGAGCCGCAGGATCGGGATCGTCAGCTCGCCCGCGACCACGTGCACGTCGGGCACGCCTCCACCGTTCCCATCCCCGCGCCGAACGACGGACTTGGACGCGGCCCGAGCCAGGTCGGCGCAGGAGACGACCGCGTCGATGTCGGACTCCTCGACGATGGCCGGAATCTCGGCGGCCCCCGTGGTCGCGGCGACAACGTCGACGCGGCCGTCTCGACCCAGGAAGTCGAGCACCTCCTGGTGCAGCGCGAGATCGCTCACGGCGATGAGTACGCGCGTGAGACTCGGGTGCAGGAGCGCGGTCCCCGCCGGGACGACCCGGGCCGGCGGCGGAGCGCTTGGCGCTCCGACCGCCGGCGTCCCCGGCTCGCCCCGATCCCTTCCTCTTCCGGTTCGCAACTTCAACGTGCGCCTCCATGCCTCGGCGGGGAAGGCATGAGGAAGCGGGAAGGAAAGGGGAACGGGAAGGTGCTTCGTGGGAAGGGCTCGAGTCCTGCGGTCTCCCGACCGTCGATCGAGCCGCGTCAGGCTACGTGAGGAACGCGGCGGCGGGCAATCGGCCGTTCGGGAGATTCACGCGCCGCCGGCCGGCCGATTCTCCCCGCCCCGAACGGCCGATGCTTCCATCGGCCGATCCGACCGGCCGCGCACGTAGATCCACGTCGCGACCGCCGTCGCGCCGATCGTGTTCGAGATCAGATCGAAGCCGGTGTTGCGGTAGCCGCCGATACTCGTCGACGAGGACACGCGCGTCATCAGGAACTCCGCCGTCTCGTTGAGCGCGCCGAGCCCCATCCCCGCGAGCGCCGCCAGCACCATCAATCCCGCCGTCGGGACCGGCTCGGCCGGGTAGCGACGCAGCGCCTGCCAGCACGCGGCCGTCGCGACGCCGAACCCGAACGCATGCACCAGGCGGTCGTAGTGGATGCCCGGGACGCCGAGCGACTGGTTGTACAGCACGCGCCCGTGCCCGGTCACGACCAGACCGCCGGCCATGTGCAGCGTCGCCCACGCCACCAGGCACCACATCACCCCGGTCGAGAACCCCACCGACCGGTCGGCCACCAGGACCAACCAGAAGAGCAGCAGCATCTCGGCCGCGTAGGAGGCGGCGCTCGCATCGCCCCGGATCGCCGCGGCGCCGACGAAGACCAGGAAGGCCGTCGCCGCCGCCCCCACCATGGGCGCGTGCGCCCGCGCGGCGGACGCGACCGATTCGTGGGCCGTAGGGGGGCCCGGCGTGCTCATCGTCGCCAGCGTACCCCCGGCTTCCCGGCCTCTCGGGGAAGCGCCGGCGAATCGGATCGGAGTCGGTCCAGACCCCCCCCGCCAGATCCGTTCCAACCGGCCTCAAGCGCCATCCCGGCCCGCCCGATACGAGCAAGGAGGACCGCGTCGGCGGCCTCGCAGGGGGCGACCAATGAGCCTGTCGAGCACCAGCACGAGATTCCGCGACGAGCGCGGAGACATGCAGTCGATCCTCCTGATCGGGCTCGGCGTGCTCTCGGTCCTCGCGATCGCATGGGTCGCGTTCGCGTTCCTCGGTCAATCGCACCACAAGACCGCGGCGCGGCCCGCCTCCACGGAGCAGTCGCGGTTCAACAAATTCATGGCGCTGCCGGCACCCAACGGCATGTATGGGTACTGGCTCAAACATACGGCCGGCGCCAGCGTCAAGAAGATGACCACCGAGGACAAGTACGCCGCGTACAAGACGTGGCTCACGAACAACCCGCAGAAGGCGCAGGCGTGGTGGGTACGCCAGATGAACCTCGACGCGCGCCTCATCCTCGACCTGGCGGTGCTCGACGCGTCCAACTACTTCACCCATCATGGCAGCACCCTCGACGGCTTCACGCCCACCATCGCGCAGCGCTGGTGGAAGAAGCACCTCAAGGTGAAGAACGACAGGTTCTGGCTCGCGACGGGCTCGGTCGCCCCGAGCACCTACGTCTTCGACACGGCGCAGACCGCGGAGATCGGTTCCATCAGCATCCGCGTCGCGCACGGTCGCCAGCTGCTGTTCGTCACCCGGAGCCAGACCGACACGCCCTACTGCGGGGTCGTCTCGCCCGCGGCCACCGGCGTGGGGGTCGGCGACCCGCAGGACGTGAACGCCTGCACCATCATCTGGAGCGCGGGCCCGTAGTGTCCGGGAGGCGCCTCCTTCGGGCGCCGCCGCACGATGGGCTCCTCTCGCCGGCCTTCAGTCGTCTTCGAGGGGTTCGATTCCCAGTCGATCCAGTCGCTGACGGTGACGCTCCAGGAGACTCAGGATGAAACGCTTGCCACCGTCGGCGTCGCGGCCGAGCAGCGACCGCAACCCCTCGCTCTGGTCGAGTGCACGGCTCGTCTGCGTGAACGCCTCGCCCATGATCGTGCGCGAGTAGGCGCGGATGGCGTTCGCCGTCTTGCCGTCGGCCTCCATCGCGCGCGTCAGCTCCTCGAGGGCGAACTGCTCCTGGTCCTCGCGGTTGCCGAGCGCCCGCCGCACGATCTCGCCCGAGACCCGGTCGACGAGCGGGACGAGCGCGTCGGAGAAGTCCGAGACCAGCGCGTCTCCCACGTAGTGGAACGTCTGGGCCTGCATCCAGTCCTTGGGCTCGGTGTGCTCGAAGAAGGCGTCGAAGAACGGCTGGTAGCGGTCGATCAGTCCCTCTCCTCCGACCTCCCGAAGCCGGGCCTCGATCAGGTCGGAGTTCTGGCGCTCGCGGTCGGCGATGTGTTGCTGCACCGACGCGGTCCGGGGGTCGGGCGCGAGCCGAACCGACTCCTGCGCCCGCTGCGCGCCCAGGCGCTCGCCGTACGCGACGGCGGCGAGGACCTCGGCGACGGTCTCGGGATCCGTGGGCTCGTCGTCCGTCGCCCCAGGAACCCGGCCGGAGGGAGCGCCCTGGCTCGATGGCATGCTCCGACGATTCTAGAGGCGACGCGGCCGGGGACCGGCACCGGTCGCGAACAGCCCGGATGCAGCCGAGGGAACTCTTGCTCGCGGTCGGCGCGCCATAGTAAGGTGCCGCGACTTTTTCCAGGGGGTGAATTCATGACAGCGATGTCATTGATCGCGGCAAGCACCGGGCTGTGGATCGGGCTGATCGTCATCGTCGTCATCGTCGCGATCGGTGCCTGGGTTGCGTTCCGGATGACGTACTCCGAGCACCTGCCCGACCTCAGCCGCGTGCCGCTCTTCAAGGGTCTGACGCAGGATCAGCTGCGGTCCGTCGCTCGGCTCGCGCGCCGAGTCGGATACTCGCCCGGTTCGCCCATCATCACGTCGGGCGAGCGGGGGAAGGGCTTCTTCCTCATCCGGGAAGGGTCCGTGTCCGTGGTCGTCGACGAGCACGAGCAGGCGACGCTCGGTGAAGGCGGATACTTCGGGGAGATCTCCCTGATCGACGGGTCCCCGCGATCCGCGAACGTTGTCGCGAAGACGGCGACCTCGCTGATCGAGGTGCCGACGAGCAGCTTCAACCACCTGCTCGACCAGGACACCTCGATCGGACAGGCCATCTACTCGGGTCTGCAGTCCCGCCTCGGCGACGACTCGCCACCCCCGAGCGGGCGGGTCTCGCGGGAAGACCTCGCCGGGCTGTGCAAGCGCCTGCGCGAGGCCGAGAAGCCGGACTGGGGCCACACGAGCTAGGCGCGTTGTCGCTGCTCAGGGCGTGTCACTGGCGGGAGCTACGATCCCGTCATGGCAGTGGTCATCTCACTCGACGACGAGCGGCGGCGGCGGCGGACCCACTTCGCGGACCCCGCCTCCGGCACCGGCACCGGCCATCCGGCGGGGAGCGCGCGCCGCTCCGGTGCCGAGTCCGATCCGGTGGCGGCAGTCGCAACGCTCGGCATTCTCCGCCGGAACTCGCCGATTCCCCCCTCGCCCGAGGAGGTGGCGCGGCTCGAGCGCGCCGTCATGCGACTGGACCACCTCGCGCGGCCGGAAGGCGGGCGCGATCGACTGCGTCCGGACGTCGAGCGAGACCTGCTGACGGTCGTCGGCGAGTTGGCCATGGGATGGATCGACCGGGCCGCCGACCGAGCCGAGGAACTGTGCGAGCGGCTCGCGGGAGCCGGGAGGTGAGGTCGCTCAGGTCTTGGCGCCGGCGCGATCGGGCCGGGGCAGCCGGGGCTTGACCAGCATCCATCCGACGAGGGCGCCCGCGGCGCCAGCGAGCACCACGCCGGTGAGCTTCGGCGGAGGCTTGGGAACGTTCCCCAATCGATCGCGGAGTCGCACGGGGCGCCGGAAGTCCCTCACCTGCCACTCGCGCTCGGCGGCGATCTTGCGCAGCTCGCGGTCGGGGTTGACGGCCACCGGGTTCCCAACGATCTCGAGCATCGGGAGGTCGCTGCTCGAGTCCGAATACGCGTACGAGCGGGTGAGGTCGATGCCGCGACGCGCGGCGAGGTCGGCGATCGCCTCCGCCTTCCCCTCGCCGGCGCAGTAGAACTCCAGCTCGCCCGAGTACTTGCCGTCGACGATCTTCGCGCGGGTTGCGATGACGCCGACCTGGCCGAAATGCTCGGCCAGCGGGCGAACCACCTCCTCGGGCGATGACGACACGATGAAGACGAGGCGGCCCTCCGACCGATGAAGCTCCATCAGGTCGAGGGCCTCCTGATAGATGAAGGGGTCGATCAGCTCGACCAGGGCCTGGCGGACGACGTCCTCGACCTCCTCCCGGTCCCATCCCTTCGAGAGCGAGAGCATCCCCTCCTTGAGGCGGTCGAGCTTCTTCTCGTCGGCCCCAAGCAGCAGGTAGATGATCTGCGCGTACGCGCCCTTCACGACGGCCGACCGGTTCACCAGGCCCGCCCGGTACATCGGCCGGGCCAAGGCAAGCGAGCTGGACTTCGAGATGACCGTCTTGTCCAGGTCAAAGAACGCCGCCGCCTTCACGGCCCCAATGGTAAGTCGTGCGTGGGACGTCACCGTGAAGGTGGCGGCGAACACGCGGCGTCGATCTCGCGAGCCAACCACGAACGACTTCGAGTACGCCGCGAACGGTGCGAAACCCAGGGCCGGGCAATCCAAGGAGAGTCTTCCATGCGAAACACCTCATACTGAGCGTGGAAGGCGACCGGTCCAGAAGGGGGAAGGATGAGCGAGGACGAGTCAAAGGGCACCCCGGGCGGATCCGAGCCCGAGTCGCCCGAGAGCGGGCCACCCGCCCCGGAGGCGAGCACGGATCCCGCGCCGGCCGCTGCGGGGACGGTCGAGCCGTCCGCGGAGCCCACCGAGCCGTCCGCAGGCCCCGCCGAGGCCACCGACCCGACCGCCGCGGAGGCCACCGAGGCTCCCCCGCCTCGTCGCTCCACCGGCCGCATCGTCGCGGCCGTCGTCGTCGCGGTCCTGGTCGTGGCCGCCGCCGTCGGCTTCTTGCTCACTCGCAATCAGGGAACCGCGCTCGCGCTGTCGTACGCGCCGGGCCAGACCTCCAGATTCCACTTCGCCACGCACGAGGACCTCACGCTGTCGAGCGGCGGCCAGAGCTTTCCCGTCGACGCGACCGTTTCGGCCGACATGCAGCTTCGCGTGCTCTCCGTCGACTCGAACGGCACCGCAACGGTTCGCATCACGTACTCGAACGCGACGGCGACGGTGTCCGGACGAACACAGTCGACGACGATCCCTCCGGTCACCGCCAAGATGACGAGCAACGGTCAGATGACCACGACGAGCGGCGCGCCGATCGCCGGCGGTCAGCTCGGCGGGCCCTTCACGGGGGGATCCAGCCAGCTGTCGGCGATTCTCCCCTCCGGCTCGGTTCGCGTCGGGGACACGTGGAGCAAGAGCTTGTCGACGACCATCTTCGGTTCACCCGTGACGATTTCGGTGCACGGCACGTTTCTTCGAAAGGAGAACGTCGGCGACGTCGACGCCGCGGTGATCCGGACCACGACGACCGCGCCCATGGACTACACGGTCAAGCTCGCCGACTACGCCGGATTGTTCGGGCTGAAGAGCAGCCAGGTCCCCCCGGGGGCAGAGATGGCGTTCTCGGGCCACACCTCCGGGACCGCGACGACGTGGATCGACACCGGCCAGAAGAAGATGGTGAAGACCTCGACGACGGAGTTCGTGGACGCGACCGCCACGCTGTCGGGCATCCCCGGAGGCACGGGCGCCCTTGGGATCAAGGGGACCGTCTCGCTCACGCTGACCCCGGCGTAGCCGCCTGGGGAGACCGGCGTCCCGGGGCGGATCCGCCGGGGATGAAATGAATCCGGCACCTCGAGAGTCTGGTCCTGTGGGCGCATCGCCCCGCCGGGAGGCCCTGTGGAAGATCCCGAGGTCCCGATCGAGCCACCATCCGGCCCGGAGGAGTTCGCCCGCCAATCGTGGCGAGAGCTGCGGAAGGTCCGGTGGCCGAGCCGGCGAACGGCCCTCGTCTACGTGCGTGTGATCATCGGGTTCGTCGTCGTGGTCGGGCTGTTCGTCGTGGGGCTCGATCTGCTCTTCTCGAGGTAGCCGCCGGATCGGCGTGGGATCCAGCCGCCCTCCGAGCCCGCTCGCTGCTCCGACCCGGTTCCGACTTGCCCTTCGGCGGACGACCTGCGAGGTTTGGTGGCGATGCGAATCTGCCTGATGATCGAGGGCCAAGAGGGCGTCACCTGGGATCAGTGGGCGGCGCTCGCGTCCCTCTGCGAGGAGCTCGGCTTCGACGCCCTGTTCCGCTCGGACCACTACGCCGGCATCCCGGACGGCGGGCGCGGAGCGCTCGACGCGTGGGCGACCATCGCCGCACTCGGGGCGCACACGACGACGCTGCGGTTCGGAACGCTCGTCTCGCCCGTCACCTTCCGCCACCCATCGGTCCTCGCGAAGGCGGTCGTGACCGCCGACCACGCCACCGGCGGGCGGGTCGAGCTCGGGATGGGCGCCGGCTGGTTCGAGCTGGAGCACACCGAGTTCGGCTTCGCCTTCCCTCCGGCGTCCGAACGGATGGAGATCCTGGCCGAGCAGGTGGAGATCGTGCACCGGTCCTGGGACGCGGCCGAGCCCGAGTTCACGTTCCGCGGGAAGCACTACACGCTCGAGGGATGCCGCGCGCTGCCGAAACCGGTGCAGCGGCCGCACCCACCGCTCATCTTCGGCGGCGGCGCCGGCCCCGTTTCGGCGGCACTCGCCGCCCGCTGGGCCGACGAGTACAACGTCAACTTCTCCACGGTCGAGACGATCCTCGGCGCCCGCGACCGCGTGAACGCGGCGTGGGAGGCGGCGGACAGAAGCGAGCCCCCGGTGCTGTCGCTCATGACGGGAACGATCGTCGGCGCCGATCAGCCCGATCTGCTCGATCGTGCGTCGCGCGTGATGGCCCTGGAGGGCGAGACGGGCGACCCGAAAGCGTGGCTCGACAGCGTCGCCGACGAGTGGATCGTTGGAACGACCGAGCAGGTCCTCCACCGGCTGGGCGAGCTGTCCGAGGCCGGCATCCGGCGCGTGATGATGCAGTACCTGGTCCACGAGGACCTCGACGGGGTGCGGCTCATCGGCAGCGAACTGATCCCCAAAGCCCGAGACGTCTGAGGGCCGCGCGCCGCCGATCGCTCAAACGGTGAACGGGGCGGCGAGCGACGCGCGACCCGCCGAGAACCGCTGCATCGGCAGGTTCGGCTCCTTTCCGGTCGCCAGGTCGGCGAGCGCCTCGCCGATCAGCGGCGTGAACTTGAACGCATGCCCCGAGCATCCGCCCGCGACGACGATCGGACCGATGCGGTCGATCACGAAATCCTCGTCGGCCGTCATCGTGTACAGACACGTCTCGGTCGCGACCGGCCTGGGATCCACGCCGGGAAGGTTGTTGCGCGCGAACTGGGCGCAGGCCTCCTCCTCGGCCGGGTCGACCTCGAACGGCCCTTCCGAAGGGTCGAGGCGCCGCCCCGGGAGGTGGCGGCCCACCTTGACGCCCGCGGCTCCACCTTCCGGCGGCACCGAGTACCAGTCGAGGCCGGGCCCTCGCTCGATGAACGTCGGCCATCGCATCGTGGGGTCGAGTGGCGCGAAGTAGCTCACCTGCTGCAGCGTCGGGATCATCTCGGGAACGACCGGCATCGGCAGCGGAGCGCCACCCCCATCGGCGAACGCACGCACCGCCTGTGCGAGGATCCATCGGCTCCACCCCCCCGCGGCGAGCACGACCGTTCGGGCGGCGACGTCGCCGCCCGGCGTTCGCACGACCGCGCCGGTGGGATCGGGTTCGATCGCCGTGGCCTGCGTCTCCTCTCGGACGTCCACACCGCCCTGACGCGCGAGGTTCACCTGCGCGGCGACGGTCTTGTCGGCGAGCGATACCCCGAAATGCTCCTGGTAGAGCACCGGGGCGCGGCCCTCGACCGACACTCCCGGGTAGCGGCGCACGGCCTCATCGGCGGACAGCCACTCTGACTCGACCCCGCAGGC
>DASPTB010000175.1:0-4319 GCA_035623615.1 Actinomycetota bacterium | reverse complement strand
CGGAGCTCGCCGGCTGCTCCTGCGCGGCGGGTTCGACTGAGGCGGTCGTCACGGTGAGGCTTCCCGTCTCCCTGGCCTTCCTCGGGGGCACGCGCGAGGTTGTCGCCTCGGCCCGGGCCGTGGCCGATTCCCCCCCATCCCCCTGACGGCCGGCGCGGGTAAAATGGGCCCCCATGCGAGACGGGAAGGGACCGTCGAACCGAGCCCTTCGCTCGGTCAAGGGGGCCGCGCCCAAGCGGCGGCCTCGGCGCACGCCCTCGCGGCGGAGCCACGGCGCCGTCGACTACACGCTGGCCAAGCGCGCCCTTCTCCGCGACCTGCGGACCGGGCTTCTGACCAAGTTCGAGGTGTGCGACGCTCACCCCGAACTGCTTCGGGCCGCCCGCTACCTCGGCATGGTCGCAACCCGCCCCTGCCCGGTCTGCGACAAGAACGAGCTCCGCCTGCTCGCTTACGTCTACGCCGACGGGCTCAAGCACGAGAGCGGCCGGCCGTGGGCCGTGAAGGAGGCGCTCGTCCTCGCTTCGCGCACGCAGGGAAGCGCCTGCTACGTGGTCGAGGTCTGCACCGGCTGCTCGTGGAACCACCTGTCCGAGGCGTATCTGGCCCGGTCCGCCGCCGGCTGAGCCGCGGGCTCGCTCCTCGTCACACCTTCTCAACTCACGGCCCGCCGCCGATCGGCGTCCGCTCCAGACTGCGCCGCTAGACTTGGGTCACCGTGGCCGCCACCCGCACGCGAGCGCGCGGGGGCAAGCGCCGAGGCCCTTCCCCCGGATCGTCATCTTGGAGCGCCGGAGACCAGCGCGGCTGGTTCCGTCGCCACTGGCTGCTGCTCGTCGCGGTCCCCGTCGTGTTCGTGGCGCTCCTCGTGGCCTTCTTCGCCTACCTCTACGCGAAGACTCCCGTCCCCGTGGCGCCGGCGCTCGCGCAGACCACCCGGGTCTACGACCGCCACGGGAAGCTCCTGACGACGCTGCACGCGGAGGTCAACCGCACGGAGATCACGTTCGCGCAGATGCCGCTGTCCCTGCGCGACGCGGCGGTCGCGATCGAGGACAAGAACTTCTATCACGAGGGCGGCGTCAGCTTCTCGGGCATCGCGCGCGCGGCGTGGGAGAACATCACGCACCACGAGATCACG
Source organism: Actinomycetota bacterium (assembly GCA_035623615.1). Lineage (GTDB taxonomy): Bacteria > Actinomycetota > UBA4738 > UBA4738 > UBA4738 > DASPTB01. Next base: position 3,178 of record DASPTB010000175.1, on the reverse strand, counting down.
CAGGGCGGCTCGACGATCACGCAGCAGTACGTGAAGCAGGTCTACACGGGCGCGCAGCGCACGATCTCCCGGAAAATCACCGAGGCGATCATCGCCATGAAGATCGACAAGCGCTACACCAAGGACCAGATCCTCGAGCGCTACCTGAACACCGTCTACTTCGGCCAGGGCGCGTACGGCGCGCAGGCCGCCGCGGAGACCTACTGGGGAATCCCGGCCAGCCGACTGAGCGTGCTGCAGTCGGCGACCCTCGCCGGCCTGATCCAGTCGCCCTCGACCTACGACCCCGTCCTGAACCCCGGCGCCGCCAAGGCTCGCCGCAACCAGGTGCTGCAGGACATGGCCGAGCAGGGCTACATCTCCTCGTCGGACGCGATCTCGCTCCAGTCCCAGCCGGTGCGCGTCAACGTCAGGCCGGTGCTCAGCCCCTCGGCGTCGCCCTACTTCACCCAGTACGTTTCCGAGATCCTCCAGCGGCGGTTCGGCTACCAGGAGACGTTCACCGGCGGGCTCAAGGTCACGACCTCGCTCGACCTCGGGATGCAGCGCGATGCCGAGGAAGCCGTTCGCGCGCACCTGCCGAGCCCCAGCCAGCCCGCCGCGGCGCTCGTCGCGATCGACCCCCGCACCGGCCAGATTCGCGCGATGGTCGGCGGTCGGAACTTCCGCAGGAGCAAGGTGAACTACGCGACGAGTGCCATGCGCCAAGCCGGGAGCGCGTTCAAGCCCTTCACCCTGGTGGCGGCGCTCGAGGACGGCATCGGCCTGAACTCGGTGTGGTACGGCCCGTCGAGGATCACGATCCCCGACCCCGAGTGCTACACGTACGGCGGCCCCTGGCAGCCGAGCAACTTCGCCGACGAGGCGGAAGGCACGATGAACCTCGTCCAGGCGACCGCCCACTCGGTGAACACGATCTTCGCGCAGTTGGTGGCAAAGGTCGGTCCGGAGGCCGTCGCCAACGTCGCCCACCGGATGGGCATCACGACGCCGCTGCAGAACGTGTGCTCGATCACGCTCGGTTCCCAAGCAGTGACCCCGCTCGACATGGCCGACGCGTACGCGACGTTCGCGGCGAACGGCGTGCACCACCCCGCGCAGCCGATCGCCTCGGTCACGAGCTCGAGCGGCCAGTCGCTGTTCAAGGCGCCGACCAGAGGACAGCAGGTCGTCGACGCGAACAACGCCGAGCTCGCCACCTACGCGATGGAGCACGTGGTCACCGAGGGAACGGGAACGGCGGCCGCGATCGGCCGCCCGGTCGCCGGCAAGACCGGCACGGCGGAGAACTTCGTCGACGCTTGGTTCTGCGGCTATACGCCGCAGCTCGCCGCCTGCGTCTGGATGGGCTATCCGAAGAACGAGACGACTTCCATGTACAACATCGACGGGTTCGGCGAGATCGTCGGAGGGTCGGTGCCGGCGCTGATCTGGCACGACTTCATGGTGAAGGCGACCGCCGGCATGCCGGTCCAGAACTTCCGGACGCCGAGCTTCAGCGGGTACAACAACAACCCCGGCGGGTCGGTGCCGAGCCCCAAGCCGACGCACTCTCCGACGCCGAGTCCCACGCCCACGCCGTCACCCTCGCCGTCACCGTCCCCCACGCCAACGGGAAGCCCGTCGCCGTCGCCGACGGTCAGCGAGGCCTTGTTCCGAAGGATCCAGGCGGTCTACTAGAGGGCATCCCGGCCCAAGATCCCTGCGTCACGCCCCGGGAGCATCGGGTGCGGCGTCCGGGGCCAGGAGCGGGAAGTAGTGCCACGCGATCCGCCGGAGGACGTCGACGATGGCCTCGACGGTGACCCCTTCGGGCTTGTCGAGCTCCGGAGGGAGTGCGACGCCGAGCTCCCCGGCGTGTTCGATGATCCCCCGTCCCATCGTCTTGCCGAGTGCGCTGAGCCCCCTCGCGAGGGCCTCTTCGTCGAGGTGCCACGCCGGGACCGGGAGGGCGGTGATGGTCGCCCAGGTCGCGGGGTCGCGCGGCTCGTCGAGGGTGAACAGGTCGTCGAACGTTCGCGCCGAGGCGTCACGCTGCGTGAACGCGTCGCCGAGGTTCCAGCGCTTCCGCAGCGTGGCGATCAGAGAGGTATGCCGGTACTCGTCGTTGAACACGGCGCCCTTCGCGACCCAGGGTGAGACGAGGATCGCCGGAACGCGGTACCCGGACCGGCCGAAGGTGAACCCCATTTCGCCGGCCGGCGCGTCCGGGTCGGGCGGCGGGACCGCTCCCGGCGGCACGTGGTCGTACGTTCCGCCCGGCTCGTCCCAGCCGATCAGCAAGGCGGTGTTCCAGACGTTCGAGCCCGACTCCCGGGTGCCCGAGCGGTAGGCGTCGAAGATGCGCGCCAGGAAGGCCTCGCCGGCCAGGATCGAAGACGGAGGGTCCATCGTGTCCACGGCCATTCCGGCGAACGAGCGACCGAACGCAGGATGGTAGTCGCCGTGGCCGCTGATGAAGTTCGGCTCGATGAACGAGAAGTCGGGCAGGGTCCCCGCCGCCGCGTCCCGCTCGAACTCGGCGAACGGCACGAAGTGCGTCGCCAGCCGGTCCTTCAGCCGCGAATAATGGATGATCCCGGTGAACGACAGCGGCATCGGCTCCATGACGTAGACCTTCCAGGTCCTGCCGTGCGCCTCCAGCCGCTCGAAGATCGTCTCCGCGTCGTTCTTCTTGAACCATTTCCGCGCCGGGGAGTTGACGACGAGCCCGGACGACGTCGCCGCCGTCCAGAAGGAGCGGTTCATGAACGTCTGCGACGGCACCTCCGAGAACCAGTGGTCGAAGACACCGAACTCGCGTGCGACCCCGCTCAGCACCGGCAGTTGGTCGGGGGTGTAGCCGGTCATGATGTGGGCGTACTCCTCGTACGTGGGCTGGCGCCCCATCTCGCCGGTGAACGTGCTGATGTAGTCGGTGACGAACCCGTCCATCGTCGGCACCGTGCCCGGCGGCGGCGCGTTCCACGGCGCGGTCACCTGCTCGCCGATCTTGAAGCGGTTGTGCTCGTCGAGGACGTTGAACAGCTGTGTGTTCGTGTGGTACCACTCCTCGCCCGAATCCGGATTCGGCGAGTCCATGTCCGTCGCGACGGTGTACGGCACGACCTTCTTGTCCGCGCCGTGCTCGGCCCAGTCCGGGATCGGGTTGCTCAACTCCTTCCCGATCACGCCTTCG
>DASPTB010000174.1:0-7824 GCA_035623615.1 Actinomycetota bacterium | reverse complement strand
GACGCGTTCGACGACGCATTGGCATTCGAGGTGGCGGACGACGGCGACGGATTCGATCCTGCCGTGACGGGATACGGGACCGGACTCCAGGGCATGGCCGACCGGCTCGAGACGCTCGGAGGCTCGCTCGAGGTACGGTCCGCGCCCGGCACGGGGACGTCGATCGGCGGGAGGGTGGAAGCGCGGGACGACCGTGAGGTCGCCGGGCAGGGGGCGCGCGGATGAGCACGGCGACCTCTCGCCGGATCGGGATCTCGTTGACCCTTCTGATCGTGTTCCTACAGGTCGCCGGACTCTCGCTCACCTTGCTCAATCGCGCCACACGCGCGACCGCCACGCAGGGCCCGTTCGACACGGTGCTGGGCCTCACCTCGATCGTCGTGGTGCTGGTGTTCGCCGTGGCGGGCACGCTGATCGTCTCGCGACAGCCACGGAACACGATCGGGTGGATCCTGATCGCCCTTCCGATGACGCTGACCCTTGCGAACTTCGTCGGTGGCTACGCGACGTGGGCGCTGGTGGTGCGGAAGGGGACTCCGCCGCTCGGGCGTTTCACGGCATGGCTCGACCGCACGTCGCTCGTCCCGACCTTCTGCCTGGGCATCTTCCTGTTCCTGCTCTTCCCGGACGGACGTCTTCCGTCGCGGCGGTGGCGTCCGGCGCTCTGGCTGTCGATCGCATCCCTGGCCGTCACGACGATCGCGTTCGCGGTGACGCCCGGGAGGATGACCGGTCAGTTCGCCAACCTCCAGAGCGTCGACGTCACGAACCCGTTCGGGCTGGACGCTGCCGCAGGGCTCGTGCATCTCGCGACGGTGGTCGGCGCCGTGGGCTGCTTCGTCGCCACGTTCCTGGCCGGCGCGTCCCTCGTCGTTCGCTACCGGACGAGGACGGGAGACGAGCGGCAGCAGATCCGGCTGCTCGCGTTCCTGGGCGTCGCGTTCCTCTGCGAACTCGCGCTCTTCATCCTTCTGGCCGTCGTCCTCGGCACCGCCGTCGGCGAGACGGCCGCCGGCCAGATCGCCGGGGACGCGCTGTTCGCTCTCATGTTCCTCACGCTCGGTCTCGGCATTCCCATCGCCTGCGCGGTGTCGATCCTCAGGTACCGCCTGTACGACCTGGACATCGTCGTGCGCAAGGCCGTGGTGGTGGCCACGGTCGCGGTGTTCGTCACCGCCGTCTACGCCATCATCGTTGCGGGAATCGGATCGGCGATCAGCGGGAACGGCGGCAGCACCAAGCTCTCATTCGTGGCCGCGGTCGCGCTGGCGATCCTGTTCCAACCCGCCCGCGACCGCGCCCGTCGCTTCGCCGACCGGCTCGTGTACGGCAAGCGCGCGACCCCGTACGAGGTGCTGGCGGGCCTGTCCGAGCACGTCGGCGACGCGTACTCGACGGAGGACGTCCTGCCCCGGATGGCGCGGTTGCTGGCGGAGGGAACCGGCGCGACGCAAGCACGCGTGTCGTTGCGCGTCGGGCCCGACGTCGTTCCGGTGGCGGCGTACCCGGACCACCCGGATTCCCAGGCCGGCGAGGGGCCGGCTCCGGACGAGTCGGGGTTCCCGGTCGAGCACCTCGGCGAGACGCTGGGAGAGGTCACCGTGCGCATGTCCCCCTCCGACCCGCTGACGCCCCCGAAGGAGCAGCTCATCCGCGACTTCGCGTCGCAGGCGGGACACGTGCTCCGCAACGTCCAGCTGGTTGAGGACCTGAAGGCCTCACGCGGGCGCCTGGTCGCGGCGCAGGACCGCGAACGGCGCACCCTCGAGCGCAACATCCACGACGGCGCCCAACAGCAGCTCGTGGCGCTCGCCGTCAGGGCCAAGCTCGCCGGCACGCTCGCCGCGAAGGCGGGCGCCCCGAGGACCGAGGCCATGCTGGACGTCGTCCGCACCCGAACGCAGGCGGCGCTGGAGAGCCTCCGCGAGGTCGCCCGCGGGATCTACCCACCGCTGCTCGCCGACAAGGGACTCCCGGCGGCGCTCGACGCCCACGCTCGCCGGTCGCCGGTTCCGGTCGACGTGGCGTGGGACGGCGTCGGCCGCTACGCGCAGCCGGTCGAGGCAACGGTGTACTTCTGCGCGCTCGAGGCCCTGCAGAACGTCGCCGCGTACGCCAACGCGACGCGGGCGACCGTCCGTCTCTCGGCGTCGAACGGCGACCTCCGTTTCGAGGTCACCGACGACGGCGCCGGCTTCGACCCGGCGACAACCGGGTACGGGGCCGGATTGCAGGGGATGAACGACCGGCTCGAAGCGCTCGGCGGAGACCTGAGCATCGAGTCGGCTCCCGGAGAAGGAGCGAAGGTGGTCGGGCACGTGCCCGTCGGTGTGGAGGCGCCCTCGTGAGCAGGCGCAGCGCATCGATCCTCGCCTGGACGCTCGCCGGGCTCGCCGTCGGCGGAGTGATCGCCATCGTCGTGCTCACCGTCATCGACCCCAGAAGCCCGGACTTCGTCCAGTCGAGCAACGGGATCAACGTGTGCGCGGGACTCGGGTTCTCGATCGTCGGGGCGCTCATCGCCTCGCGACGGCCGGACAACGCCGTTGGATGGATCATGATCGGCATCGCCCTCTGCGCGGTTGCTCAGGGCGTCGCATTCGAATACGCGATTCTGGCTTTGACCCACGACCTGCCCGGCGCGACTTGGGCGGCCTGGCTCCAGTCGTGGGTGTCGGCGCTCATCGTTCCCTGCGGCCTGCTTCTCCTTCTGCTTGCTCTGTTCCCGACGGGGCACGCGCTCTCACCGCGCTGGCGGTGGCTGACCGTCGCGAGTGTCGTCGCCACCGCCATCGTCACCCTCGGGGGGATGCTCAGCCAAGGACCGATCTCGCTGGCTTCCGGCATCCGCACCCTTCCGAGTCCGGTGAACGTCATCCCGTCCAACGTGTTCACGAACGGTGTCGCGGGCGCGGTGGCATGGGTCACGGGGATGGCCCTCCTGCTCGTTGGCGCCGCCGTCGCGGTCCTCAGGTTGCGTCGCTCGACGGGAGAAGAGCGGCTGCAGATGAAGTGGTTCGTGTATGCGGCGGGCACGACCGTTCTGCTCTTCGTCCCGATCTCGCTGCTGACCGGGGGCGCGGGCGTCACCCTCGGGAACGTGATCCCGATGATCGGGTTCGGGATCGCGCTCCCGATCGCCTGCGGCGTTGCCATCCTCAAGTACGGCCTCTACGAGATCGACGTCGTCATCAACAAGACCGTCGTCTACGGACTCCTCGCCGCCTTCGTCACCCTGGTCTACGTGGCGATCGTGGTCGGCATCGGTTCCGCCGTCGGCTCGCGGGGAAACACATTCCTGTCGATCGTCGCCACGGCAATGGTGGCGGTCTCGTTCCAGCCGGCAAGGGAGCGTGCGCGCAGACTCGCCAACCGGCTCGTCTACGGGAAGCGCGCGAGCCCGTACGAAGTCCTCTCCCGCTTCGCCGACCGGATCGGCGACGTCTCCGCGACCGACGACCTCCTCCCGCAGATGGCTCGCATCCTCGGGGAGGGCACGGGGGCGGCGAACGTCGCGGTGCTGGTCCGGGTGGGGTCCACGCTTCGTCCGGCGGCCTCGTGGCCGCAGACGAACGGCGTCCAATCGTTCGAGCTGACAGGCGAAGCCCTGCCGGGGGTCCCGGGAGCCGACCGCACGGTCGCGGTCCGCGACGGCGGCGAGCTCCTCGGCGCCCTCGCGGTCTCCAAGCCCCAGGGCGATCCGGTGACCCCCGCAGAGGACAAGCTCATCTCCGACCTCGCATCGCAGGCGGGGCTCGTGCTTCGCAACGTGCGTCTGATCGAGGAGCTGCGCGCCTCTCGGCAGCGGCTCGTCAAGGCGCAGGATGAGGAGCGACGCAGGATCGAGCGCAACATCCACGACGGGGCGCAGCAGCAGCTCGTCGCGATGGCGGTCAAGCTCAGTCTGGCGCAGTCCATGGTTGGCAAGGACCCGGATCGAGAGCGCCTGATGCTCGGGCAGCTGAAAAAGGAGGCGCAAGACGCGCTCGAGGATCTTCGCGACCTCGCCCGGGGAATCTACCCGCCGCTGCTCGCCGACAAGGGGCTGGCCGAAGCGCTCGAGGCACAAGCCCGCAAGTCGACGATCCGGGTCGACGTGCAGACCGGCCGGGTCGGGCGCTACGCGCAGGAGGTCGAGGCGGCCGTGTACTTCTGCGCCCTCGAGGCGTTACAGAACGTTGCCAAATACGCCGGTGCCACCACGGCGTCGGTTCGCCTGACCGCGTCGAACGGCGACCTTCGGTTCGAGGTCACCGACGACGGGGCGGGCTTCGACCCATCGGCGACCGGCTACGGAACAGGCCTGCAGGGAATGAACGACCGGCTCGAGGCGCTCGGTGGAACGCTCGACGTGCGCTCGGCACTGGGCGAGGGCACGACCATCGCGGGACGGGTTCCGGCGACGGCCGCGGAGGGAGCCGGGTGAGCCTCGAAGTCTCGTCGCAGCGGGAGCCGGGCGGCGCGCGCCTGCTCTCCTATCTCTTGGCGGGACTGATCGCCGCCGTGTGGGTGCTCGGCGGCGTTCTCCTGACCATCAATCAACCCTTGACGTCCGCGAACGACTGGTCCCTGTGGGGCCTGTTCATGGTCACCGGCTTCACATACATCGTGGCGGCCCTCGCGATCGTGCGGCGGCGGCCGGGCAATGCGATCGGGTGGTTGTTCTTCTTCATCTCGGGCGTGCTCGGGGCCAGCATCGCGATGACGGAATACGGGATCTACGCGATCACGAAGTCGCCCGGTTCCCTCCCAGCACCCGGAATCGTCCTGGTGTTCGCCGAACCGACGCCGGTCCTCACGCTCAGCGGAATCATCCTGATGCTCCTGCTCTTCCCGACCGGGCGGCCCGTCTCGCGGCGCTGGCGGCCGGTCGTCTGGCTGACGGTGGCGTCGATCGTCCTGTCGGTGGTCGGCCACGCCGTGATCCCCCACAGGGTCGTCGACGCCTGGTCGGACATGCTCAGCCACACCCACACGTCGGCCGCGAATCCGTGGGGGATCGCCGCGCTCGCTCGCGCAAAGGCTCCGGCCACCACGCTCGTCGCGCTCATGGTGTGGGCGACCGGCTTCCTGGCCGTCGTCTCGCTGTTCGTGCGCCGACGTCGGGCCGATGCCGTGGAGCGAACCCAGCTCCGGTGGCTCGCCTACGTCGTCGGCATCGCGGCTGGCTGGATCGCCGTCATGCTCCCGATCGCGATCGTCGTCGGGTCGAACGGATGGGCGGGCACGCTGTTCTGGCAGGTGATCACCCCGCTGGTGGCGCTCGGCATTCCGATATCGGTCGGGATCGCGATCGTCCGGTACCGCCTCTTCGACATCGACGTCGTCATCTCCAAGACCATCGTCTACGGAACGCTCGCGGTGTTCATCACGATCGTCTACGTGGCGATCGTCGTCGGCATCGGCCAGGTCGCCGGCTCGGTGAGCACCCCGGCGCTGTCCGCCATCGCGGCCGCCGTCGTCGCGATCGCCTTCCAGCCGGTCCGTCGGCGCGTCCAGCGCGTGGCCAACCGCTTCGTGTACGGGAACCGCGCCACGCCGTATGAGGTGCTGTCGGACTTCTCCGATCGCGTGGCGGAGGCCTACTCCACGGACGACGTGCTGCCGAGGATGGCGGAGATCGTCGCGTCGGGAACGGGCGTCAGCCGCGCGGAGGTCTGGCTGCGCGTGGGGTCCGAGTTCGTGCCAAGAGCCTCCTGGCCCGACGCGAAAGGCGCCGGCAATGACCACGGTCCCGAGCCCGCGCGACCGCTCCGCGTGACCGGTCACGAGCTGCCCGAGTTCGGAGACGGCCGTGCGTCGTTCCCCGTTCGACATCAGGGAGACCTGCTCGGCGCCATCGTCGTCGAAGCATCCGCGGCCGATCCGCTGACGCCGGCCAAGGAGAAGCTCATCATGGACCTCGCCGCGCAGGCGGGGCTCGTGCTTCGCAACGCCCGCTTGTTGGAGGAGTTGCGCGCGTCGCGGCAGCGGATCGTCACCGCGCAGGACGAGCGGGCGCGAGCCCTTGAGCGCAACATCCACGACGGCGCGCAGCAGCAGCTCGTCGCGCTGGCGATCAAGCTGAAGCTCGCGTCGTCGATGGCCGAGAGGGATCCGGCGAAGACGGGCGAGATGCTTTCGGGGCTGCAGCAGGACGCGACCGACGCGCTCGAGAACCTTCGCGACCTCGCCCGCGGCATCTACCCGCCACTCCTGGCCGACAAGGGACTGCCGGCCGCTCTTCAGGCGCAGATTCGTAAAGCCACCTTACCAATTTCGCTCGACGCCGACGGCATCGGCCGGTATCCGCAGGAGGTCGAGGCGGCGGTGTACTTCTGCGCGCTGGAAGCCCTGCAGAACGTGTCGAAGTACGCGAACGCGGGAAGGGCCAGGGTTCGGCTGGCGGCGTCGAACGGCGACCTCACCTTCGCCGTCGAGGACGACGGCGCGGGGTTCGACCCCGGGTCGACCGGCTACGGCACCGGCCTGCAGGGGATGGCCGACCGCCTCGAGGCCCTGGGAGGCGACCTCGCTGTACGCTCTTCGCCCGGCACGGGCACGCAGGTGGAGGGCCGGGTTCCCGTGCCGCCGGAACCCGCGCGATGACGACGAGGAGAGCTTCGGCGATGCAGAAGGTGGTGGTGGCGACCGACCGGTCCGAGACCGCGGCGCGTGCCGAGAAGTGGGCCGCCACCATGGCGGAGCGCTACGGCGCGGACCTCGTCATCGTGCAGATCCTCGTCCCCCAGAACGAGCCGGGCACTGAAGCCGGCCAGGCGGAGGGCACGCGCGCTTCGTTCGCTGCGGAGGAGTTGAAGCAGCGCGCGGAGGAGCTCGCCGGCGAGCGCGGGAGCGCCCGCGTCGTCGTCGACGAGGACCCCGCGATGGCGATCGTCCGCGCCGCGGAGGACGAGCAGGCAGACGTCCTGATCGTCGGCAACGCCGGCATGAGCGGCCGCAAGGAGTTCCTGCTCGGCAACGTCCCCAACCGGATCTCGCACAACGCGACGTGCACCGTGATCATCGTCAACACCGTCGACGGCGCAGGCGACGGCCTCGGGAAGGTCACGACGATCCGGCCGCGCCCCGCCGAGCCGCAGCGCGCCATGCGCCCCGGCTACGAGGAAGAAGAGGAAGAGCCGCCGCTCCTCGGGCGCGCCACCCACATCGGGGCCGTCATGGCGAAGCACGGCATCAAGGAGCTCTTCGGCAGGGCCGGCCCCGACGAGGATCCACTCCGCGTACGTGCCAGGCGCCTTCGCGCGGCGCTCGAGGAGCTCGGCCCGACGTTCTCCAAGCTCGGGCAGATCCTGTCGACGCGCCCCGACCTGCTCCCGCCCGAGTTCATCGAGGAGCTCGCAACCCTGCAGGACAACGTTCCGCCGCTGTCCGAAGAAGAGGTCGTGCGCGTCATGGAGCAGGAGCTCGGCGTCCCGTGGGAGGACGTCTTCGAGTCGATCGACCCGAAGCCGCTCGCCGCCGGCACGATCGCCGAGGTCCACCGCGCGACGCTGGCCGACGGCTCGCGCGTCGTGGTCAAGGTGCAGCGTCCGGGCGCCCGCGACGAGATCATGCGCGACCTCGGGCTTCTCGAGCTGTTCGCGCAGAAGACGGCGAAGCGGCCCGGCTTCAAGCAGGTCGTCGACATGCAGGCGATCTCGGACCACCTTTCCGATTCGCTGAAGCGCGAGCTCGACTTCCGGCAGGAGGCGGCGAACATCGAGCGCATGCGTGGCGTGCTGGTGTCGTTCCCCCGCCTCGACGTTCCCGACGTGTACGCCGACTACACGACGCGGCGGCTCCTGGTGATGCAGGAGATCCAGGGCGGCCCGATCCGCGACG
>DASPTB010000035.1:0-8395 GCA_035623615.1 Actinomycetota bacterium | reverse complement strand
GCCCTCGAATGGGACGTGGACGTCGTCGTCATGGACCTTCGTATGCCGGTGATGGACGGCATCGAGGCGACGCGGCGCATCAAGGAGAAGAAGCCGGACGTTCTCGTGTTCGTGTTCACCGCGGTCGACACGCCCGACGAGCAAGTCATGGCGATGGAGGCCGGCGCCGACCTCTACCTGATCAAGGGAACGGACGCGCTGACCCTCCCCGAGCGGATCCTCGCGACGCAACGCGGCGCGGCCTGACCTCGCGGCCCCTGCCGCATACCGTTCGCGCCGACCGCGCCCCCTTCCGTAGAATGCCGGCGACCGTGTCCCGTGAAGCCCGCGCCGCCATCCTGACCGCGCCCGGCGAGCCCCTCGTCGTGGAGCCCATCACGCTGGATCCCCCTGCGGCGGATGAGGTCCAGGTGAGGGTCGTGACGAGTGGCGTTTGCCAGAGCGACCTGCACGTCAAGCGCACGAACGGGTGGGGCATGCCGTTCCCGATCCTGCTGGGGCACGAAGGCGCCGGCTACGTGGAAGAGGTCGGAGCAGGCGTGACCAGCGTGCGGGAGGGCGATCCCGTCCTGATCGCGTGGCGCGCCCCGTGCGGGAAATGCGAGTCCTGCGTCCGCGGCGACCCGCGTCATTGCATGGCGCACCTTCGCGCGAAGAAGCGGGCCCACCGCGCGGCGGACGGCGCGACGCTCACGCCGATGCTGCGGACGGGAACGTTCACCGACCGGACCATCGTGCACGGCGCGCAGGTGGTGAAGATGCCGGCGGACCTCTCGCTCGAGAAGCTCTGTCTGCTCGCGTGTGGCGTGTCGACCGGCTTCGGGGCGCCCATCAACACGTCGCCGGTGAGACCCGGCGCGAGCGTGGCGGTGATCGGGTGTGGGGGTGTCGGCCTGTCGATCGTCGCGGGAGCGAAGCTCGCGAACGCAGGGCGCATCATCGCGGTCGACATCGCTCCCCAGAAGCTCGAGTGGGCCACGCACTTCGGCGCAACCGACGGCGTGGACGCCTCTCAGGGAGACCCCGTGGCCGCGGTTCGCGACCTGACCGGCGGCGCCGGCGTGCATTTCGCGTTCGAGGCGACCGGCCGCCCCGAGCCCGTCGAGCAGATGATGCGGATGCTGCACTTCGCGGGCAGAGCCACGATGGTCAGCGTTCAAGGCCCCGGCGCCACCGCGAACGTCGACCTCGGCGACCCGAGCATCGGCCTGTTCGAGAACAAGACCACGCTCACCGTTTCGCACGGCGGGGACGTCCTGCCCCAATACGACTTTCCCTTGATGGCCGAGTACTACCGAGAGGGCAAGCTGGATCTGGACTTCATGGTCACGAAGGTGATCGGGCTGGACGACATCGAGCCCGCCTTCCAGGACATGCAGGCCGGCCGCGTGATCCGTTCGGTCGTGCGACTGAGCGACGGCTAGGTTCGGCGGGCCGCCTCCGCGACGAGCGAGTCGAACAGCGACTGCTGCGCGGGATCTTCGTCCGCCGTCTCCTCAGGGTGCCACTGGACCGCGACGAGCCACCCATCCTTCGCCTCGAACGACTCCGTGAGGCCGTCGACGCTCCGGCCCGAGACGCGCAGGCCTTCGCCGAGCCGGTCGATCCCCTGGTGGTGGTGCGACGCCGCCCGCACGGTGGCATCGCCGGCGATCCGCCGCAGGAGGGTGCCCTCGTCCACGGCGACGTCGTGCAGGATCGGCCCCTCGGGCGGCCTCCCATGGTCGCCGAGTCCCGCGACGTCGGGAAGATGCTGCAACAGCGTTCCGCCGAGGGCGACGTTCGCTACCTGCATGCCGCGGCAGACGCAGAGCGCCGGAACACCCCGTCGCAGCGCCGCGTGCACGAGCTCCGCCTCCAGCTCGTCGCGCTCGGGGTCGACGCCGTAGATGGTTTCGTGCCGCTGCTGCCCGTAGCGCGCCGGGTCGACGTCGCCGCCGCCCGCCAGCAGCAGCGCGTCAAAGGGCGCGAGGATCTCCTCCGCAGTGGCGCCGTCCGCATCGGCGATGAGAACCGTCCGGCCGCCGGCGCGGCGGATCGCGGCCACGTACTGCATCGGCAGGGCCACCGCGGCGCTGTTCCACCAACGGGACACGCGCCCCGGCTCGAGGTGATACGCCGGGACGGCGACCACGGGCGGGCTGGTTCCTGGTCCCATCGCGGCGGAGCATACCGAACGCGCAGACGCCTCCGAAGGGGAATTCAGGTTGCTCTCAGCAGCCCGTGATTGACTCGCCCTCATGAGGCAGCGTCGCAAGAGGACCGTCGGGATCGTCGCGGCCGCCCTGATCGTGGCGATCGCCGGCGCCTACGCCGCGTTCGTGGTGATCGGGGGCAGCACCAGTGCGGCGCCGCCGGTCTCTCTTTCCACGGCGACCCCCTCGGCCTCGTTCCCGAGTTCGACGTCCGGCGGGGTCCCCGCGAGCTTCAACGGCACCTGGACACTCGCCCGAACGGGATCCTCTTCCTTCGTGGGCTACCGGGTTCGGGAGCAGTTCAGCTTCCTGCCGGCCCCTTCCGTCGCGGTCGGCAGGACGACCGCCCTGACCGGCAGCCTGACGGTGAGCGGCCTGAAGATCGCGGCCGTCTCCGTGAAGGCCGACCTGACGCAGTTGCACAGCGACAAGCCGATGCGGGACGAACGGATGCAGACGATGGGTCTCGAGACCGACCGGTTCCCCAGCGCGTCGTTCACGCTCACGTCGCCGGTCTCGTTCGCGAAGCGACCCCCAGCCGGTACCATCGTCCGCGTCGTCGCCCACGGAAACCTCTCGCTGCACGGGGTGACCCGGTCGGTAAGCATTCCCCTCCAGGCGCGCTGGTCCGGCGACCAGATCCAGGTCGTGGGCAGCCTCCCGATCGTCTTCGCCGACTACGGCATCACGCCGCCGAGCATCGGGCCGGTGACCGTCCAGGACCACGGAACGATGGAGCTCCAGCTCGTGTTCGCCAAGAGCACGTAGCCGAGAGCAGCCGGCGCCTCCAACCTTGTTCCTCCGACGCCCGGGGCTGGATCTGAACGGCCGTTCAGGATTAGCATCCCCTGGCGTCCCGACCCTCGGGATGGGGAAGGCGAGACCCGGATGCGCAACTCGTACAACGCCGTCGTCATCGGCGGCGGCCACAACGGATTGGTGGCGGGCGCTTATCTGGCGCGGGCCGGGGCCAGGACGGTCGTGCTCGAGGCCCGGCACAAGGTGGGGGGCGCGGCGGCGACCGACGCGCCGTGGCCCGACCTGCCGGAGTTCAAGGTGACCACGCTTTCCTACGTGATGTCGCTGATGCCCGACACGATCCTGCGCGAGCTGAAGCTGGCCGAACACGGGTACCAGCAGCACCCGGTCGGGCCGTACTTCCTCGGGTTTCCCGACGGACGCTGCATCGTGCAGTACGACGACAACGCGCGCGGGAACTACGAGGAGTTCGCCAAGTTCTCCAAGAAGGACGCGGACAACATCGATCGATGGGACGCCTGGATCGGCGGCCTGGCCGACGTGCTCGGCCCGCTGTTGATGCGAACGCCGCCGAAGATCGGATCCCGGGACCCCGGCGACCTGCTGGAGCAATTGCGTCTCGTGTGGCGGTTCCGCGGGCTCGACGTGCGGACGATCGCCGACGTGACCCGGCTCATGACCATGAGCGTCGCCGACATCGCCGCGATGTTCTTCGAGTCGGACCAGGTGCGAACCGTCATGACCCTGAACGGGCTGATCGGCACGTGGGCCGGGCCGTACGAGCCGGGGACGGGCTACGTGATGGCCCACCACTCGATCGGTGACGTCGGCGACGGACATCTGGGCTCGTGGGGGGTGCCGGTCGGCGGGATGGGCGCCGTCGCGGACGCGCTGCGCGGGTCGGCGGAGTCGTTCGGCGCCGACGTTCGGACCAACGCGCGCGTCGAGCGGGTCCTCGTGCGCCGCGGACGCGCGGTCGGCGTCGCGCTCACCTCGGGAGAGGAGATCAGCGCGCCCATCGTCGTCACGGCCGTCCACCCGAAGATCACGTTCCTGCAGCAGCTGGAGCCCTCCGAGCTCCCCGACGACTTCGTCCGCGACATCGAATCGTGGAAGTCGCGCAGCGGCGTGGTCAAGATCAACTGCGCCCTCGCGAAGCTCCCGCGGTTCACGTCGAAGCCCGACCTCACCGACCTGTCGGGCGGCATGGAGCTCGCGCACTCCGTCGAGTACCTCGAGACCGCGTTCGAGGAGGCGCGGCGCGGCATCCCCGCGACCAAGCCCTTCTCCGACGGGATCATCCCGACCGTGTACGACCCGACACTCGCTCCCGAAGGCGCCCACATCGCGTCGCTGTTCACGCAGTGGGTTCCCGCGGAGTGGTCGGAGAAGCCGCACACCGAGGAGCTCGAGGCCTACGCCGACCGCGTGATCGACCTCTACGACGAGCTCGCGCCGGGGTTCCGGGAATCGGTCCTGGCGCGGCAGGTGATCGGCCCGTTCGAGATGGAGCAGGAGTGGGGGCTCATCGGCGGCAACATCTTCCACGGGGAACTCTCCGCCGAGCAACTGTTCCACATGCGTCCGGCGCCCGGCTACGCCGACTACCGCACGCCGATTCCGGGGCTCTACCAATGCTCGTCCGCGACCCACGGCGGCGGGGGCGTTTGCGGCATCCCCGCGTACAACTGCGTGCGCGAGATCCGCCGCGACAACAAGCGATCGACACGACAGAAGCGGCAGCCGTCCGTGCTGCGAGGAGGAGCACGCTCATGACCGACCACACGACGTTCCCGTTCTACCTGGCGACGTGGTACCGCAAGTCGCCGTACTGGGAGGCCACGCGGAGAGCCGGCTGCACGTCATGGGACCTGTACAACCACATGCTGATCCCGACGATCTACGACGACGATGTGAAGGAGTACTGGCACATCGTCGAAAAGGTGGCGCTCTGGGACGTCGCGGTGGAGCGGCAGGTGGAGATCACCGGCCCGGACGCCGCCAAGTTCACCCAGCTGCTCACGTGCCGGGACCTGTCGAAGTGCGCGGTCGGGCAGTGCAAGTACGCGCCGATCATCGCGCCCGACGGCGGCATCGTGAACGATCCCATCTTGCTGCGGCTGGGGGACAACCACTTCTGGCTCTCGCTCGCCGACAGCGACACGCTGCTGTACGCGAAGGGAGTCCAGGCGTTCGCGGGGCTGGAGGTCATGGTACGAGAGCCCGACGTGTCCCCGCTCCAGGTGCAGGGTCCGAAGTCGGTCGACGTGATGCGCGCCCTGTTCGGTGACGAGTCCGACGTGCTCGGTCTTCCCTACTACCACTGCTGCGAGGCCCTCGCCGAGGGCATCCCCGTGATCGTGTCCCGGACGGGATGGACCGGCGAGATCGGGTACGAGCTCTACCTGCGCGACGGCCGGCGCGGTACCGAGCTGTGGGACGCGGTGATGGCCGCGGGAGCTCCCTTCGACATCCGCGCCACCGCGCCGTCGGACCAGCGCCGCATGGAGGCGGGCATCTTCAACTACGGCAATGACATGACGGTCGAGAACAACCCCTTCGAGATCACCGGCCTCGAACGCCTGGTCGAGTGCCTCGACTCCGACGTCGACCACATCGGAAAGGACGCGCTGAGCGAGATCCGGCACGCGGGGGTTCGGCAGAAGCTGGTCGGCGTGGGCATCGGCGGAGCGCCGCTCGCGCTTTGGCTCGAGGACTTCTGGCCGGTCTACCGAAACCAGGAACTCGTCGGCCGGCTCACGTCGGCATGCCACTCCCCGCGCCTCGACCTCAACATGGGGTACGCCTGGGTTCCCATCGAGCTCGCGGCGGAGGGGACGGAGCTCGAGATCTCGTCCCCCGAGGGGACGCTCGAGGCGACGGTGTCCCCCCTGCCCTTCTTCGATCCCGCCAAGGACATCCCGAAGGGGTGAGCGCGCGGCGGCTCAGGCGGGCAGGCCCGCGAAGGCGTAGGCCAAACGCTGCATCCACCCAAGAAGCGCCCTGAAACGCTGCATCCCGGTCCCTCCTCGTTGCGAGAAGTGGTCGCGCTGAACATCGCGCCACGCTCCGCCGCCCGTGTCGGCCGTTCGGGCGGAATCGATCGGGTGCCGGGGGAGACCGATCGGCCGAGGCCCCGGACTTCGCGCGGCCCGGGGAGGCGAGCGGTACATTTGTGAACCACTCACCACGAAGACAGGCCGATGCCGCTTTCGACGACCATCGCACGAACCGCGCCCGCCGAGGTCGAGCGCCCGACCGGCGACACGCGCACGGTGCCCGACCTCCCCTGGCTCGTGATCGTCTGGAACGACCCCATCAACCTGATGTCCTACGTGACGTACGTGTTCCAGAAGCTGTTCGGCTACAGCTTCGCAAAGGCATCCAAGCTCATGCTCGACGTCCACCACAAAGGAAAGGCGATCGTCTCGAGCGGGTCTCGCGAGAAGGCCGAGTTCGACGTGTCGCGCCTGCACGCGCACGGGCTCTGGGCCACGATGCAGCAGGACGCATGAGAGCGCGCTCGGGGAGGGTGAGATCGTGAAGCCGCGATTCGAGCCACAGCGCGGAGGTGGATTCCGCCTGCGCCTGCCGGCGGCCGAGCGCGACATGCTCCGAACCGTTCCCGGCCAGCTTCGCGAACTCATGGGGGGCGACCTCGACGCGCCCGACCTGCGCCGGCTGTTTCCCCCCGCGTACGAGAGCGACGCCGAGCTGCAGGAGGAGTACCGACGCCTGACGATCGACGACCTTGCCGAGCGGCGCCGCGAAGCGCTCCAGGTCGTCGAGGAGACGGTCGACGCCGACCATCTGACCGAGGAACAGCTGACCGCGTGGCTGGGCGTCGTGAACGACGTCCGGCTCGTGCTCGGCACCCGGCTCGATATCACCGAGGACTCGTACCAGCGGCCGCTCCCGCAGGACGATCCTCGATTCGCCCAATTCGCCCTGTTCTCCTATATGGGCTTCCTGGAGGAGAACATCGTGGAGGCGCTCGCCGCGACGCTCCCGACGACCGAGTGAGGAGCAGATCCCAAAGGCGCCGAGCATGCGGTTCTCCATGCTGCAAGAATGCACGAGGACGAACCCCGCCGGGTCGACGAAAGCACCGGGAGGCATGCCATGGACGAGCCCAGGAGCGATCTGTTCGACGATCACATCGAGACGCAGGAGGGGGCGCTGGTCCACGACTTCACCCTGGTGCGCCGCGGCTACGATCCCGAGGAGGTCAACGACCACCTCCGGTCGCTCTCGGTTCGCATCGAGGCGCTCGAACGCCAGCTGCGCGACGCCGAGGGGCAGCTCACCGCGATGCGGCGCGGGAGCCAGGACGTCTGGAAGAACGCGTACCGAACCGCCAAGGAGGAGTTGTACGACCGCTTCGCCTCCCGCCTTTCGGAGATCCTCAAGACGGCGGACCGGATCGCCGACGAGGCGCGGCACGAGGCCGAGGAGAGCGCCACCGCGACGATGACGCGCGCCGAAACCGAGTCGCAGCGCGTGCTGGGCGACGCGAGACGCGAAGCGGACGAGCTCAAGCGCGACGCAGAAGAAGCGCGCGCCCGCGCGGAGGTCGAACGCGACACGATCCTTCGCGACCTCGAGTCGCGGCGTGCGGGGATCCTCCGCGAGGTGTACCAGGCGGCGGACCGATTGGGAACGGCGGTGTCGGGCCTGCGCACACTGCTTCCGGGGGCAGACGTGCCTGGCGGCGCACAGAGCGACCGGCCCGCCCAGAGCCCTGCGCCCTCTCGAGGCGAGCCCGCATTGCTCGAGGTCCCCGATCTCAACTCGGTCGTCGAGTTGGCGGAGGAGCGCGACCAGCCGCGATGAGCCGCCGGAGAGACTTCCCCACCTCAAGGACGAACAGCGGCCAGCCGATGTAGTCGGCAGGACTCTTACACCTTTCGACCGACCCGAATCACCCACATGAATTCCCTTCCTCGACAGCTCCCCGAGTGGGTCACCGCCCTCGAGGCCGCGGTGCTGACCGGAACATCCGAGGCCGACATCCTCGAGGCCGCCAAAGCCGGGCGCATCCGGTGCACGCCGCTCAAGGTCCGCCGCGGTGCCCCGGACGTCATCCTCGTGCGCGTCAACGACGTGCAGGCGATCCTGAGCGCCCCGCCCCTCCCCGACCTGTCAGCGCCGCCGCTTCCCGTCCACACGAACGGATCGGCCGTGCCGGAACCGCCGCTCGTCGCCTCTGCGGCGCTGTCGATTGTCGAGGTGCCGCCACCCGCCAGTTCGCCCGTCCCGGGACAGGTCGAGACCAGCACGGCGTTCGCCGGCGCCTCCGTGGCCGCGCCCGTCACCGCCCCGCCCGCCGCGCCGCCACCTCCTGCGGCGACTCCCCCGCCGCCTCCGGTCGTCGCTCCCGTTGCCCCGTCCCCCGTGATCGTTGGCTCGCCGCCACCCGCAACCGTTGCGCCGCCGCCACC
>DASPTB010000160.1:0-9506 GCA_035623615.1 Actinomycetota bacterium | reverse complement strand
GGCGGGGGACCGGGTCCGCCCGATCGCCGGCCCCATCCCCCGCGACCCAACTGGTCGGGACGCGGCGGCGGCGGCCGCCTCCGGAACCCCTCCTTCGGGAAGAAGAGCAGCGCCATCAGGGCGCCGAACGTGAAGCCCCCGATGTGCGCGAAGAACGCGACCCCACCGCTCGGGTGGAGCCGCTGCCCCAGCGCGCCGATACCGCTCAGCAGCTGCAGCCCGAACCACGCGCCGAGCACGACCACCGCCGGCAGGTAGACCCACGTGATGATGAAGAAGAAGATCAACGTGAGGACGCGCCGCCTGGGGAACATCACCAGGTACGCGCCCAGGACGCCCGCGATCGCCCCCGAGGCCCCGAGGTTCGGCTCGACCGCGTTCACGTTGATGGCGACCTGCGCGGCGGGCGCCGCGAGCCCGGACGCAACGTAGAAGAGGACATATTTGATGCGCCCAAGCTTGTCCTCGACGTTGTTCCCGAAGATCCAGAGGAACAGCATGTTCCCGGCGATGTGCAGGAAGCTCACGTGCAGGAACATCGCCGTGAAGATCGACAGGAGCCAGCTCTTGCCGGGGCAGTGGGCACGCAGATACGCCTGGATGCCTCCTGCCGGCTCGAGGTCTCCTTCGCGCATCGCCTGCCGCGCCGGCGCCCCGCCATCGGCGAGCGTCGTCTGGTGCGACGTCTCCCACGGGATCTCCGCGTGACAGAAGAAGAACACCTCCTGCCGCTGCTGCGCGCTCGGCCCCGTGGCGAACGTCGGCTCCCACAGCAGGAACGCGAGGACGTTCAGCGCGATGATCGTCATGGTCACCCACGGCGTGTGCCGCACGGGATTGTCGTCGCGGATGGGAAGCACCGGCGGTTCGCCCTCAGGCGAGCTTGCGCAGACGCATCAGGTCGGTGATGCTCGCGTCGACCTTGATCTGTCCGCTCATCACGGCTGAGAAGAGCGAGCGGTGCCCGTCGACCAGCGCGACGAGGTCGTCGCTTCCGGCGCGGACCCGGATGTCCCAGCGGTCCGGCGTGCCGGAACGGAGTTCGCTCATGCGCCCGGCCGCGAGCTCGGTCCAGAAGCCGGCGCCGAGGTCGGTGACCTCGAGCGCCACCACCCGGGGCTCGGGCAACGAAGAGGCGAACGAGTCCTGCGCCCCGCCGTCGCCGTCGAGGCGCTTGACCAACTCCTGCAGCTTCGCTTCGACCTGAGCCTCGGTTGCCACGCGACTCCCCCTCCAGGACGAGCGCGATTATGGCACGGGCCCGTTGCTATGCTTCCGAGCAACGTGCTCGAAGACATTCGCAAGAAGGTGGAAGGGGGGCTCGGACCGCTCACGAAGGGCGGTACGGACGACCTCGCGGGGGCGCTCTTCGGCAAGGCTCAGGGCGCCGCCGACCAGCTCTCCGGGTTCGCCTCCGCGATCGGCGAGTGGGTGGCGTTCGCCCGCGAGTTCATCCGGGCCGAGGTCCGCGACGTCGTCGAGAGCGATGTCGCGGGGATGGGATTCGCGTCGGCGAAAGCGCTCGAGGAACTCGCCGCTCGCGTCGAACGACTGGAGCGCGGAGATGCCCGCGCGGCGTCCCGCAAGAAGCCGAGTGGGAAACCCTCGCCCCGGGAAAAGGCGAAGCGGAAGGCGATCGCTCGGGACATCGACGCCCTGACGGCCCGAGTCGAGCGACTCGAGCGTGACGCTGGGTCGGCTGACGCCCAACCGCGGGCGGCGGCCGCGAACGATTCGACGGACGCGGCCCCGCGGAAGGCGCGAGCGAAGAGGCCGGCGCGGACCACGACCGCCCGCGCCCGATCGCCCGTCCAGGCGTCGAAGGCGTCCGCGTCGAATCCCGAGCGCACGAAGGCCGCCGCGCGCGCCGCTCGTTCGGGAAGCCCCACCTCCACTCGTCCGGCGTCCGGTCGGTGAGGCGGCCGCTGGATCTGGAGATGGTTCGCCGGGGCCTCGTTTCCAGCAGGGAGGAGGCGGCGACCGCCATCCGCACGGGGACGGTCTTGGTGGCCGGGCGGCCGGCGAGCAAGGCGGCTGCGCTGGTCGCGCCTGCAGAGTCGATCTCCATCGAGGTGTCGGCGTCCGGGTACGTCTCGCGCGGCGGGCGCAAGCTCGAAGCCGCGTTGCGGCGATTCCCCGTCGAGGCGCGCGACCGCTTCGCCCTCGACGCGGGCGCGTCCACCGGCGGCTTCACCCACTGTCTGCTCGCGCACGGCGCGGCCGGCGTGGTCGCCGTGGACGTGGGCTACGGGCAGCTGGACTGGGGCCTTCGCACCGACGAACGCGTGACGGTCCTCGAACGGACCAACGTCCGCACCCTGGAGCCGGGCATGCTCCCGTTCAGGCCCGATCTCGTCACGGCCGACCTCTCCTTCATCTCGCTCGCGATCGTGGTCCCGGCGCTCGCCCGGTGCGCCGCCGACGATGCCGACTTCGTCCTGCTGGTCAAGCCGCAGTTCGAGGCGCCCAGGGCCGACGTCGCGACAGGCGGCGTCGTCTCCGACCCGGACGCGCGCCGCGCGGCGATCCTGCGCGTTGCCGGCGCCTGTGCGGCGGCCGGCATCGCCGTGCGCGACGTCATGGCGTCGCCGGTGCTCGGCCCTGCTGGGAATGCGGAGTTCTTCCTCTGGGCGCATCGTGGGGAAGGGCTGGGCGGCGCACCCTCCCGCGACCTGCTCGATCGATGCATCGACGACGCTCTGCGGGCCGCACCCGACGCGAGCGAGGGCGGATGAGCGGCCAGCCCGCCGAACGAGACTCCGCGCCCGATCGGCCGATCCGCCGCGTGGGCTTGGTGGTGCACGCGGGACGGCCTGCCGCGGTCGAGGCCGCGCGTGAGATCACCAAGTGGCTCGACGACCGCGGGGTCGCGACGCGCGCGGTGCGGGGCGAGGACGTCGCGGCGGCGGAGACACGCGACGAGGGCCCGTTCCCGCACGACCTCGACCTGGTCATCTCGGTCGGCGGCGACGGCACGCTCCTGCGGGCGGCCGAATTCGCGCATCGGGCCGACGCGCCCCTGCTCGGCGTGAAGGTCGGGCGGCTCGGGTTCCTGACCGAGGTCGAGCCCGAGAACGCGCCCGCGGTGCTCGATCTCGCGCTCCGGGGGCTGACGAGGATCGAGGAGCGGATGGCCATCGTCGCGTCGGCGGTGGCGAACGACGGCGGCGGAACCGGCACCGGTGAGCGATCCACGACTGCGACGCCGGACTGGATGCCCGAGCCGCAGTGGGCGCTGAACGAGGTGATCGTCGAGAAGCGCGCGCGGCACCGGTTGGTGACGCTCGCGTCGTGGGTCGACGGCGAACGCGTGACGACGTTCTCCGCCGACGGTGTCATCGTTGCAACCCCCACGGGGTCGACCGCCTACTCGTTCTCCGCCCGCGGTCCCATCGTCTTCCCGCGGCTGGAGTGCATCGTGCTCACGCCGGTCTCGCCCCACATGGTGTTCGATCGGGCGATCGTCCTTGCGCCCGAGCAGGAGGTCGTGCTGGAGGTGCTCGGCGAGGAGCCGGCGATCCTCTCGGCCGACGGCCGTCCCGGGGTGGAGGTTCCGGTGGGTGTCCGCGTCCGGATCGGTCGGGCCGACCGCCCGGCGAGGCTCGTGCGTATGGACGGCGACACACCCTTCTTCTCCCTGCTGCGCGAGAAGTTCTCCCTCCCCGAGGCGATCGGCGAGGCCACCCGCAGGGACGTCGGCCCGGGCCGCTGACGAGGGCGGCTGGCTCGTCGTCGCCACGCTCGGATACGATCCCGACCGACCGAAGGGTTCCTCTTCCCCCGGGGAGAGAACGGGGAATGCTCGAAGAGCTGCACGTGTCGGGCCTCGGCGTCTTCGACGAGGCGTCGATCGAGTTCGGGTCCGGGCTGAACGTCCTCACCGGAGAGACCGGCGCGGGCAAGACGGTGCTCGCGAACGCGCTGGGTCTCGTCCTCGGCGCTCGGGCGACCGCCGACCTCGTCCGGCCGGGCCGGGAGGCGCTGTCGGTGGAGGCGCGTTTCCTCGTGTCGACGCCGCCGCCCCCCGAGCTGACGGAGTGGACCGACGACGGCGAACTGGTGCTCGAGCGGCGCGTCCGATCCGACGGGAAGGGAACGGCGAGAGCGGGCGGCCACCTGACGCAGGTCTCCGCGCTGGCGGGGATCGGCCGCCTGCTCGTCGAGATCCACGGGCAGCGGCAGACCGAGCGCCTGCTCGAGCCGGCCGCGCAGACCGGGTTCATCGACCGTTACGCGGGCCTGGCGCACCTGGGAAGGCTGGCCGCGTACCAAGAGGCGCACGGGCGCCTGACCCGGGGGCGCACCCGCTTGGCGGCCCTCGAGCGGGAAGAGCTCGAGCGGCAACGAGAACGCGACCTGCTCGGGTACCAGATCCGCGAGATCGAGGCCTCGGCCCTTCGCCCGGGCGAGGCAGGCGACCTCGAGATCGAGGAGGCGCGCCTCGCGAGCGCGGAGCGAATCATCGAGCTCGCGGCCTCGGCCGTCGCCGATCTCTCCGATGACGGGGCCGCGAGCGACCTCCTGTGGAGGGTGTCGGCCTCCCTGCGCTCGGTTGCTGAACTGGACCCGTCCGCCGCCGCGCTCCTCGTCCGGACCGAGTCTCTCGCCGCGGAGGCGGACGACCTGGCGGGAGAGGTGCGTGCATACCGCGAGTCGACTGCCCTCGATCCCATTCGGCTGCAAGAGGTTCGGGAGCGCCGGCAGGCCATCGCAGCGCTTGCGCGAAAGTACGGTGAGGGCGTGGACGGCATCCTCGCGTACCTGGGCGAGGCCAGGTCGCGCGTGGCCGCCATCGAAGGAGTCGAGGTCGAGCGGGCTGCCCTCGGCGAGGAGGTGGAGATCGCGGGCCGTGAAGCCTCAGAGCTGGCCGCCGCGGTGTCGGCCGACCGGAAGCGGGCGGCACCCAAGCTCGCGGCGGCCCTTACCGAAGAGCTCCGCGACCTCGGCATGCAAGGAGCGACCGTCGGCGTCGACTTGGTGCCGTACGCCGAGCCGGGTCCCGGCGGGGCCGAGTCGGCGTCGTTCCGGTTCAGCGGCGGCCGGGGGCAGACGGCCCGGCCGCTGGCAAAGGTTGCGTCCGGCGGCGAGCTGTCGAGGACGATGCTCGCGTGCCGGAGCGTCCTGGCCGACCTGGACGACGTTCCCACGCTCGTGTTCGATGAGGTCGACGCCGGCGTGGGGGGTCGCGCGGCGACGGCGGTCGCGCGACGCCTGGCCGACCTGGCGACCGCGCGCCAGATCGTCGTCGTCACCCACCTTGCGCAGATCGCCGCTCACGCCGACCGTCATTTCGTCGTCACGAAGCAACGGGGCCGCGCGACGGTGCGGCAGCTGAGCGACGACGAGCGCCCCGCGGAGCTCGCCCGGATGCTGTCGGGAGAAGTGACCGACCTCTCCCTCGCACACGCACAGGACCTGATCGACTCCGGTCACCCGGGCTGATCCTTCCGCATCGTCGGGCGGCGCCGGCCCGGGCGACTTCTGGAGATCTCGTGACCGCCTGGGCCCGGCGGCGCTCGCCGCCCCCCGGACTTGCGTCGAAGCGCAGGTGAACGGCTATGTTTGACCCGGACCCAGCCCGGGAAAGGCAAGGAGCGGCGTGACTCTCCGAATGGTCAGACGGCGTGAGCGACTCGGCATGCGCACGGCCAGAGTTGACCGGCGGACGAAGAACCTGCTCCGCCGCGTCCAGCCCGGCGAGGTCGCCGTCATCGACCACGAGGATCTCGACCGGGTGGCCGCAGAGGAACTGGTGGCCAAGCAGGTTTCTGCGGTCGTGAACGCCGCGCCGTCGATCAGCGGCCGCTACCCGAACCTCGGCCCGCTCATCGTGGTGGATGCCGGGGTGCCGCTGATCGACGGCGTCGGCAGGCTCCTGACGTCGAAGGTCAAGGAAGGAGATCAGGTCCGGATCCTCGATGACCGCGTCTACGTCGGCGATCGCCTCGTCGGGGTCGGCACGCGACAGACGACCGACTCGGTTGCCACGGCGATGAGCGCCGCGCAGCAGCGCCTCGCCGACCAGTTCGAGGACTTCGCGACGAACACGCTGGGGTTCATGGCGCGTGAGCGCGACCTCCTGTTCGGCGGATCGGGGCTGCCGGAGCTCGATCACCGGCTGTCCGGGCGCCACGTGCTGGTCGTCGTCCGCGGGTATGGATACCGGGAGGACCTGGCCGCGCTTCGCCCCTACATTCGCGAGATCAAGCCGGTGCTGATCGGCGTGGACGGAGGCGCCGACGCCCTGCGGGAGGAGGGGTACCGTCCCGACATCATCCTCGGCGACATGGACTCGGTCTCGGAGCGCGCGCTGATGGACGGAGCCGAGATCGTGCTGCACGCCTATCGCGACGGCACGGCGCCCGGTCGCGAGCGGTTGATCGCTCTCGGTCTGCCCCACAAGGTGGTCAACGTGTCGGGGACGAGCGAGGACGCCGCGTTCCTGCTCGCACACGGCAAGGGCGCCGACCTGATCGTGGCAGTCGGCAGCCACGGGAATCTTCGGGAGTTCCTCGACAAGGGCCGCAGTGGGATGGCCTCCACCTTCCTCGTGCGCCTGCGAGTGGGCGAGACGCTGGTGGACGCGAAGGGTGTCTCGCGTCTGTATCGCACGCGTATCCGCCTGCGGGACAGCATCTTGCTGATGTGTGCCGCCGTCGCGGTCGTGGCCGTCGTCGTGGCGCTCTCCCCGCCGCTCCGGCTCGAGGCGCGCCTGCTCTGGGATCAGTTCCGCGTGTGGCTGTTCGGCCTGACACACTGAGGCTATGGTCTCGTTCCGGTATCACGTGGTGACGATCGTGGCGGTCTTCGTCGCCCTGGCCGTCGGCATCCTGATGGGCAGCACGCTCCTCGACCAGAACCTCGTGCACACACTCCAGAACCAGACCGCCGACATGTCGCAGACGATCTCATCGCTCACCAAGAAGGTGAACGACCAGCAGACTCAGCTGAACGCGGTGGAGAAGTTCGTGGGTGACGCGATGCCGAGTCTCGTCGGCGGCCGGCTGGAAGGCAAGCAGGTCATCCTCCTCACCGAACACGGCATCGACCTGTCCACGCTCAACAAGGTGCGACAGTCGCTCGCCGGCCCCGACGGAGCCGGCGCCAGCGTGCAGGGCGTCGTCGTGATGAATCCTTCCATGACGCTCTCGGACCCGGCGTCGCGTGCGACCGCCGCCCGCATCCTCGGGGTGCCGGCGAGCACCTCCTCGGCGAGGCTGTCGCAGGAGCTGGCCCGCGCCCTCGGCGACCGGCTGGCGACCGGGCCGCCGACGGCGACGGGCCAGAGTGACCTCCTCCAGGAAATGGTGGACGCCAAGCTGGTCACGCTTTCGGACGCGGCCGGGGGCGCCGGCGCGATCGGCGGCGCCGACGTGCCGGTGGTCGCGCTCTCGGGAAGCGCCCCGTCGACGCCGGTCGACGCTCGAACCTTCTACGTTCCCCTGTTCGACCAGCTCGTTGCCAACGGGACGCCGACCGCGGCTGCGTCGTCGAGCACGACCTCCTCGCCGTTCCTCGACCAGATTCGCGCGGACGGAGGGGTGGACGGCAAGATTCTCACGGTCGACGACGTCGACCTCGCGCCCGGGCAGGTCGCCCTCGTCTGGGGCCTGCAACGGCTCATCAACGGCGACGACGGAGGCGACTACGGCCTGAGCTGCGGCACGTGCTCGCTGGCGCCGTCGCCCGCACCGACCCCATGACCGGTGGGTCTCGCGTCGCCGCGGTCGTCCCGGCGCGCGACGAGGCCGCAAGCGTGGCGGTGACGGTGCGCGCGCTCCTTGGCATCCCGTCCGTCGAGCGCGTGGTCGTCGTCGACGACGGCTCGACCGACGCCACGACGGAGGAAGCCACGGCGGCGGGCGCCCTGGTCCTGCGGTCGGCCCGCAACCGGGGCAAGGGGAGGGGGATCGAGGCCGCGCTCGACCACGTCCGCGCCGACGTCTACCTGCTCGTCGACGCGGACACCGGCGCCAGCGCCTCGGGTGCGGAACGCCTGCTCGACGCCGTGCTGGCCGGCGAGGTCGACCTGGCGATCGGCCGTCTCCCGGCTCTGGACGGGGGAGGGTTCGGTCTCGTCAAGCGGGCCACGGGCAAACTGATCGAGCGAGGGTGCGGGTTCGTCGCCCTCGAGCCGATGTCGGGCCAGCGAGCGGCCACGCGAGAGGTCCTGGACGCCTGCCGCCCGCTCTCGCCGCGCTTCGGCCTGGAGGCCGCGATGACCACCGACGCGGTTCGCCTCGGCTTCCGCGTGGCGGAGATCGACGTCGAGATGCGTCACCGCGCGACCGGCCGCACGATGGACGGATTCCGGCACCGGGCGGCGCAGGGAGTGGACATGCTCGAGGCGATGGTGCCGCGACTCGCGGGGCTCCGGTGAGCGTGCCGGCGGGGTTCGGCGCCGGGGCGGTGGGAACGGCCGTGGCGGCGCTCGCCGCGTGGACGCCGGCGATCGCGAGTCGCGCGGGAGCGGCCACGAACCACCGCGGCGAACGCGTCTCGCTCGTGCTCGGGGCCGCGGCCGCCACCGGGACGATCGCCGCGCTCGCTGCTTCGGCCGCCGTCGGTGTCGCCCGGGGCACGGGTCACCCGTCCCGCGACCTCCTCGTCGCCCTGGCGGTCGCGGTCGTCTTCGCGGTCGGGGCGTACGACGACCGTCAGCCGTCGCGCGTGCACGGGCTTCGGGCCCACTTCGTGGCGCTCGCGCGGGGCCAGGTCACCAGCGGCATCGTGAAGCTTGCCGTGATCGTGGTGGCGGCCGCTTTCGCCGAGCTGGAGGCGGGGCTGTCGGGCGGGGCGCTGGTCCTCGGGACCCTCGTGGTGGCAGGGTCGGCCAATCTGCTCAACCTGCTGGACGTGGTGCCCGGGCGCGCGCTCAAGTTCGCCCTCGCCTGCTCGGCGGGCCTCCTTGCCGCCGCCTCATCTGCGCTCGCGTGGGCGTCGCTCGGCGAGACCGTGGTGTTGCTGCCGCTCGACCTGCGCGAGCGCGCGATGCTCGGCGACGCCGGCGCGAACACGATCGGCTTCGTGCTCGGGCTGCTGCTGTCGGTGACGGTCGGGACGGCATGGCTCGCGATCTCGCTGGCGGCGATCTTGGCCCTGCACGCGATCGCGGAAACGGTATCGCTGTCACGCGTCATCAGGGCGACGCCGCCGCTGCGGTGGCTCGACGGTCTCGGCCGCCTCCCTGCCTCCGACCACGGCACCGCCCCGGCGGAGAGCGGCTGACGAAAATCGCGGCGCTCGCGGTCGATCCGCGGCCCGAATTCGCTCCCGATGTCTCACCCCTCTGCTAGCATCGCTTCCCGAGGTGCCTGAGCGACCGAAATACGTCATCGTCACGGGGGGAGTCGCCTCCGGCCTCGGGAAGGGGATCGCCTCCGCGTCCATCGGGCGGCTGTTCAAGTCCCGGGGACTGCGTGTTACTCATCAGAAGCTCGACCCCTACATCAACGTCGACCCGGGCACCATGAATCCGTTCGAGCACGGCGAGGTGTTCGTGCTGG
>DASPTB010000158.1:0-3638 GCA_035623615.1 Actinomycetota bacterium | reverse complement strand
CGGTGATGATCCCGCCGAACAGCACGCCGGCGGCGCCGCCGGCGCCGTTCATCGCCGCCCACAGCCCGATCGCGCGGTGCAGTTGCGGTCCGGGCGGGAACGACGAGGTGATGATCGCCAGCGAGGACGCGGCCATGAACGCGCAGCTGAACCCCTGGACGCCGCGGGCGATGACGAGCATCTCGCTGGTAGTGGAAAGGCCGCCGACGAGCGACGTGAGCGAGAACAGGACGAGTGCGGCGACGAACACCCGGCGCTGCCCGAGTTGGTCGGCGGCGCGGCCGCCGAGCATCAAGAACCCGGCGAACGCGATCGCGTACGCGTCGACGACCCACTGCAGGTCGGCCGAGGTGAAGTTGAGGCTCGACTGGATCGACGGCAGCGCGACGTTGACGATGCTCAGGTCGAGGATCACCATGAACTGGGCCACGCAGCAGACCACGAGGATCCACGTCGAGCGCGAGCCGAATCGGGCCGGCCGGGGATGGGCCGGGGCGCCGCCGTTCGCCGGGGTCTGCGCGACCGCGGGGGCGCGAGCGTCGCCGTCTACCACTGCCGCCCCACCCGCCGCGGTGCCGTCGGTGTTCCGGGGAGCAGACGAAGTTTCAGATGCCTCCATCCGCGCCCATACCTTACCCTGAGGGCATGGCGGAACGGGCAAGGCGGAGTTCGGGCGTCCCTGTCAGGCGGATCCGAAACGTTTCGGCGCCGGGGGTGTCTTGTAATCTGAACGCCGAACTTTGCGAGCGAGAACGGGAGCCGTACGTATGAAAAAAGCGCTGCTAAGCACGATTTTGGCCGCTGTGGCGATAGCGGGGTGCGGTGGCAGCGGCTCGTCCTCCAAGACCAGCTCGACCAATGCGGCGGCTTCAACGCCGGCCACCACATCGACGACGTCGACCACGACGACCACGACCAAGACGCCGGCCGTCCACAACCAGACGACAACGACCCACAAGGCGACGACGACGACCACGCACACAGCCACGACGCCGCCGCCCGTGACGACGCATTCGGCCCCGGCCGTGACGACGCACTCGGCCTCGCCCGTGACCACGAACTCCGCGCCGCCTGTGACCACCACCTCCGCCCCGAAGCCGGTAGTCCAGCCGCCCAAGACGACGACCACCAGCAACCCGCCTGCGACCACCACCGGTCCCCAGGGCTACAGCGTCACCAGCCAGGGGTACTAATTAGGTGGTGCGGGCTCGGGTCGTGAGCCACACGGAGGTGTCGGACGGCACCCGGACGTCGTCGGTGAGCGGCGCGCTGGCGATTAGCAGCTCCGCCCCGTCCGGTACGGGTATCGGATCGCCGGAGAGGTTCACGATGCACATGAATCCCGGGTCCCGTCCGAACACCAGCGCGCCGTCCGGCGCCTTCAGCCACCGGAGCGTCCCGTCGCCGAGCGCCGGCTGCTCGCGGCGGAGATGCAGCGCACGGCGGTAGAGCTCGAGCATCGAGCGCTCGTCGCCGGTCTGCGCCTCCACGGTCAGCTCGCGCCATGCCGGCGGTTGCGGCAACCACGGCGGTGCGGTCGCGTCCTGCGGGCTGAAGCCGAACGGGGGCTCCTCGCCCGACCACGGCATCGGGACCCGGCACCCGTCGCGGCCGCGTTGGGTCCGGCCCGACTGCTCCCAGCCGGGGTCCTGCAGGACCTCCTCGGGAAGGTCCTCGACCTCGGCGAGGCCGAGCTCCTCGCCCTGGTAGACGTAGGCGCCACCCGGGAGCGCCAGCATCAGCAGCGCCGCCGCGCGGGCCCGCCGGCGGCCGACCGCGAAGTCTGCCGGCAGGTCGACGAGGTCGCCCACTCTGCGCAACGGCCGCACGCCTTGGGGGCGCGCGTAGCGGGAGACCTCTCTGACCGTGTCGTGGTTGGACAGGACCCAGGTCGGCGGGGCGCCGACCGCCTCGTGCGCCGACAGGGCGGCGATGATCGACTCGCGCATCGGCTCGGCATCCCACGGCGCCAGCAGGAAGTCGAAGTTGAACGCGGTGTGCAGCTCGTCGTCGCGGACGTACTGCGCCAGCCGTTCGGGGTGGTGCACCCAGGCCTCGGCGACGAACACGCGCGGATCCTCGTAGGTGTCGGCGAGCGCGCGCCACGACCGGTAGATCTCGTGGACCTCGTCCCGGTCCCAGTGGGGATGCTCGACGACCTCGGCGCCCGTCGGCGGCCATACGGTGGAGCCGACGTCGGGAAGGCCGTCGGCCTTGGCCAGGCCGTGGGCGACGTCGATCCGGAAGCCGTCGACCCCGAGCCCGAACCAGAACCGCATCGTCTCGTTGAACTCCTCCTGGACGTCGCGGTTGGTCCAGTCGACGTCGGGCTGCTGGGGCGTGAACAGGTGCAGATACCACTGCCCGGGACGGCCGTCGGCCTCGGTCACGCGCGTCCAGGCGAGCCCGCCGAAGTTGCTCAGCCAGTCGTTGGGGGGCGTGCTCCCGCCCGGCCCGCGGCCGTCGCGGAAGATGAAACGGGCCCGCTCGCGCGACCCCGGCGCGGCGGCGAGCGCCTCCTGGAACCAGCGATGCTTGTCCGAGAGGTGGTTCGGGACGATGTCGAGCAGCACCCGCAGCCCGAGGTCGTGCGCCTCGGCGATCATCGCCTCGGCGTCGGCCAGCGTGCCGAACAACGGCTCGATCGCGCGCAGGTCAGACACGTCGTAGCCCGCGTCCTTCATCGGGGACGGGTACCACGGGTTGATCCAGAGCGCGTCGATACCGAGACCCGCCAGGTACGGCAGACGTGAGCGGACCCCTGGGATGTCGCCGATGCCGTCGCCGTCGCCGTCGGCGAAGCTGCGGATGTAGACCTGGTAGATGACCGCGCTGCGCCACCACGGCGCTCCGTTGTTCTCCGCGAGGGTCACGCCGGGGTTCTTCCGCTCGGACGGCGCGCGGCACAGCGCCGTTCGGCCATCGCGAACGCTCGTCGGTCTCCCGTCAAGGTTCCAGTCGACCCACTACGTTGTGCGGCGCGCGATCACGGTCAGAGGGGCGAGCTCCTCCGACGGCTCGGCGCCGTCCCCATCGATCGCGGACAGCAGCAGCTCGACGCCGCGGGCGCCGGTTTCGCGTAACGGCTGGCGGACGGTCGTCAGCCCCAGCACCTCGGCCACGTCGATGTCGTCGAAGCCGATCACGGCCAGGTCCTCGGGGACGCGAAGGCCCTTGGCCCGGGCGGCTCCGAGCACGCCCATCGCCTGCACGTCCGAGGCGGCGAAGATCGCGGTCGGGCGGTCGGGCAGGTCGAGGAGCCGCTCCGCGGACTCGCGCGCCTGCTCGCGGCCGTGCGGCGCCCGGAACTCGAATGCGCCGTTGCGCCTGATCCCGGCGCGGCGCAGCGCGCGAGCCATGCCCTGACGGCGCCGCTCGCTGGAGGTGAACCCGAACGGGCTCGGCTCGTCGCCGATGAAGCCGATGCTCGTGTGTCCGCGGGCGAGCAGGTGCTCGGTCGCCATCGCGCCGCCGAGAACGTCGTCGATCACCACCCGTGGCAGCGCCGGATGGACGACGTCGACGAGCACCGCCGGCAGCCCCTCCCGCCGCAGGCTCTCGACCTCCTCGTCGGTGGGACGCAGCGACATCACCAGCAGTCCGTCGACCCGGTCGGTGCGGGCGAAGCTGCGGAACGC
>DASPTB010000157.1:0-6066 GCA_035623615.1 Actinomycetota bacterium | reverse complement strand
TCCTGCTCGGAATCGCCACGGATCTGGTGCTGACCGCCGCCGGCGTCTGAGCGAGCGACCGCTCGCGATTCTTCGGGTGACGAAGGCGCCGAACTCCGCCGTTCGGCCGGTGCGCCGGCGCGGTCGGCCGGGGTAGGGTCCGCTGATCGAGCCGTCGCACGGGAGGAGCCGTTTGCGCGCTGGCCGGAATCGTCCGGGAGCTCTCGGGCTCACCCTGGTCACCTGTCTCGCGCTGATCGACGGCGTGACCGCGGGCTGGTCCTCGGGCGCCCTCGCGAGCCCCGCGGTGCCCACCCGCGGTGAGTCGGCGAGGAAAACGGCGACCGGACCGTGCACGGGGTCGTCCTCGGCCGCCATCACCCACGTCATCGTCATCGTCGAGGAGAACGAGTCCGAGACGATCGTGAAGAAGGCGTCGATGCCGTATCTCAAGTCGCTCGCGAACGCGTGCGGCCTGGCGACCAATGCGCATAACTTGACCCACCCCTCCACGGGGAACTACCTGGGGCTCGTCTCGGGACAGGTGCAGGGGAAGGCCTGGTCCCGCGACGGCGGCCCCGGCAACTACCCGCAGTCGCAGGAGAGCTTGTTCCACCAGATCGACCAGGCGGGAAGGACATGGGGCGTCTACGCGCAGTCGATGCCGACGCCCTGCGACCCCAACAACAGCGGGTCGTACTACGTGCGGCATACGGCTGCCCCCTACTTCGACGACGTCAACGGGCGGGGAGGGTCGTCCGACGATTCCTGCCAGACGGACGACGTCCCGCTCGGAAGCCCCTCTGCCGGAACGGGGAACAACCTCTACACGGCGCTGTACGGCGCCGGCGGCGGAAACCTGCCGGCGTTCTCGCTCGTGGTGCCGGACGTATGCCACGACCTCCACGGACAGAAGGGCACGTGTTCCGGAACCGGGCTGTACACGAACGCCGATCAGTTCCTGCAGACGTGGGTCGGGCTGATCGTGGCGAGCCCCGACTACATGGCGGGGAACACGCTCCTGCTCGTCACGTGGGACGAGGGGCGGGGCTCGGACGAGACGGAGCCGGAGGCGTGCTGGGCCGAGACGACCCCGGGGAAAGCGTCCGGGAAGCCAAGTTGCTGGATCGCCGACATCGTCGTGAGCGCTCGTACCCCGGCGGCCGCCCGGTCGGCGACGGCGTACAACCACTACGACGTGCTGCAGGCGATCGAGACGCTGCTCGGTCTCTCCTTCCTGCCGAACAACCCGGCCGTGTCGGGCGCCCCGGACGGGGCGGCGTCGACGTTCCTCTCCGACTTCCGGCTCACGTAGGCGCACGAACCCGCCCGTGAAGTACCGGGGAAATGGCGGATCGGCCGAAATCCTTATTGACATTCCGAACCGTGAGTCATCACACTCGTGCCTCCACATGGGCCGCGCGATGCTTCGCGCGCGCGCGTAACCGGGTGCGGCGGCCCGATCCGCCGCGGGGAGGTGGGGATGAGAACCAACGTCCGAGGAGTTGTCGCCTCGGTCGGCGTATCAGCGCTGACTGTGGCAATGCTGGTCGCCCCGTGGCTGACGGGGACGAGCTCGGCGCAAGGGCGCGTGACACTGCGCGGAAGCCGGCCGACCTGGGCTTCCCACGCTCGCGTCGTCGGTGCGGCCGCCACAAGCGGGAAGGTCGGCGTTCGCGTCTACCTGGCGCCGAGGGGCGGGCAGGCCGCGCTCGAGCGGGCCGTGCTCGCCGTCTCCACGCCGGGCAGCGCCCAGTACCGGCGCTTCGTCACGCCGGCGCAGTACCGCGCACAGTACGGTCCGACGAGCGCTGAGGTCGCCTCGGTCTCCTCGTGGCTTCGTGCTTCCGGTCTTCGCGTCACGGGCGTCGCCTTCGGGAACCGCTACGTCTCCGCGGCGGGATCGGTGGCCGACGCCCAGAGCGCGTTCGGGGCGCACCTCGCCATGTACTCGGTGCAAGGAAAGGCGGCGCGTTCTCCGACCACCGACATCTCGGTGCCCGCATCCGTGGCGGGCTCGGTGCTCGGCGTAACGGGTCTCGACAACGGGCCGCAGCTGATGAAGCCGAACGGCGCGTCACCATTCCCGCCTCCCCCCGGTTTCCACAACGCCCGGCCGTGCTCGCTCTGGTACGGACAGATCAAGGCGAGGTTCCAGGCCGACAACCAGACCAAGCTTCCCAAGTTCGAGGGTCAGGTTCTTCCGTACGCGATCTGCGGCTATGTGCCGAGCCAGTTCCGCTCCGCCTACGGAGTCGACGACAGCCGGCTGACGGGCGCCGGCGCGACGGTGGCGATCACGGACGCGTACGCGTCGCCGACGGTCCTCGAGGACGCCAACCGGTACGCGACGGACAACGGGGACGGCGCGTTCGGGACCGGCCAGTTCTCCCAGTCGTTCCCCTCCGAGCCGTACCGCCTCGGTCGAGTGTGCGACGCGAGCGGGTGGTACGGCGAGGAATCCCTTGACGTGGAGGCCGTCCACGGAATGGCGCCCGACGCCAACGTGATCTACTACGGCGCCCGGTCGTGCAGCAACAGTGACCTTCTCGACGCGATGGCTCGAGTCGTCGACGACAACAAGGCCTCGATCGTCACCAATTCGTGGGGCAGCCCCTCGATGTTCGAGACGACCGGCTCGATCAGGGCCAACGAGCAGGTTTTCCTTCAGGGCGCGATGCAGGGCATCGGCTTCATGTTCTCGTCGGGAGACAACGGCGACGACCAAGGGCTGACGGGCCTGAAGCAGACCGAGTTCCCGACGAGCGACCCATGGGTCACCTCCGTGGGCGGCACGAACACCCAGATCGGGATCGCCGGGACGCTCGACTCCGTCACGGGCTGGGGAGTCGTCAAGTACACCCTCAAGCCCAGCGGCAAGGGGTGGCACTTGCTGGGCTTCACCTCCGGCTCCGGCGGTGGCTTCTCGACACTGTCGAACCGTCCTTCCTATCAGGAGGGTGTCGTGCCGACGAACGCTCCGCCCGGGCGAGCGGTTCCGGACGTCGCAATGGACGCCGACACCACGACCGGCATGCTGATCGGCCTGACGCAGACGTTCCCGGAAGGGGCTCACTACGACACCTACCGCGTCGGTGGGACGAGTGTCGCCTCGCCGCTTTTCGCCGGGATGCAGGCAGACGCCACGCAGGCGGCCGGCGAGCGACTCGGGTTCGCCAATCCGGCGATCTACGATCTGGCACGAACCCAGCCGCATGTGTACACGGACGTCCTCTCCGTTCCCGGAGCGAACGTCCGCCCGGACTACGCGAACCTGCTCAATCCGACCGACGGGATCGTGTACAGCGTTCGGACGTTCGACGAGGACTCCAGCCTGACCACTGGTCCCGGCTGGGACGACGTCACGGGTATCGGTTCCCCGAACGTGAGATACCTGGACTCGTACAAGAAGCCGTAAGACGCAACGAGCAGAGTGCGGCGGGGGCTCGTCTTCGGACGGCCCCCGCCGTCGTCTGCACCCAAGTTACGTTCCTCCGGGGACGCCCCGGGTTCGGGAGCCGAAGAGGCCCCGGGCGAGTGCAACGACACCCGCCACGAGGGCGACCACCCCGGTCCACTCCCAGAAGCGGCTGCCCGTCATGAAGCTGCCCGCGAGGTGGCCGGACCCCTGCAGGACCCAGACCACTCCCACCGCGATCAGGACCACACCCACGATCACCAGCGTCACTCGCACGCGCACCTCCGGTGCCGCCTCTGTTCGACTCTAGGGACCGATGCAGGTTTCGGGCGCGCGGAGTAGGTTCCCATTTGGACGAACACGCGGGAGGGAGGCCTCGATGATCACCAGGGCACGTTCCGTCGGGATCTACGTCACCGATCAGGATCGGGCGCTTGCGTTCTATCGGGACGCGCTCGGGTTCGAGGTGCTGCAGGATACGCCGATGGGCGAGATGGGGCCGCCCGGACACGAGGACAAGCGATGGATCGTGGTGGCCCCGAAGGGAGCGGACACGCACTTCGTCCTGTACACGCCGCCGGGCATGGAGGACCGCGTGGGCGGCTTCTCGAACGTCATGTGGAACACCGAGGACATCGGCGGAACGTACGAGGCGCTCAAAGCCGCGGGCGTCGAGTTCACCCAGGAGCCGACCGAACAGGGCTGGGGGATCTGGGCTCAGTTCAAGGATCCCGACGGCAACGAGTTCGGGCTCAGCCAGGCGCGTTCCGAGCGGGTCGGCTGATCGAAGTGCGATCTCGCGCCAGCCTCGCTGTCGGGTGAAGACCGGCGACCTCGCGCGCGATTTCGAGCTCCCCGACGAGACGGGAACGCTCCGGCGCCTCGGCGACTTCCTGTCCGGGGGGCCGGTCGTCCTGTTCTTCTACCCGGCCGCCATGACGATGGGCTGCACGGCGGAATGCCGCCACTTCCGGGACCTGGCCGCCGACTTCCGCGAAGTGGAGGCCCAACGGGTCGGGATCAGCCGCGATGCGATCGACAAGCAGCGGCGCTTCTCCGAACAGAACGCCTTCGACTTCCCGCTGCTGTCGGACCGGGACGGCGCCGTCGCACGCGCGTTCGGCGTGCAACGCCGCTTCGGGCTCGCGCCGACGAAGCGAACCACGTTCGTGATCGGCCGAGACCGCAGGATCCTTCGGGTGATCCGCAGCGAGCTCAACATGCGGGCCCACGCGAACCTCGCGCTCGAGGCCCTGCGCGGGGCGTCCTGACGAAGCCCGACCGGGCCGACGACGTCATGAGCGTTCGCGCCACACGTCGCCGTCGAGGCGCATCCGCCGAGCGGCGCGATCGAGCGCGCCCAGGAGTGGGCGCCCGGCGACGAGGACCAGGACCGCGTTCCCGACCGCCCGGAACGTGTCCCAGGCGAACGAGGTGGCCATGTAGTAAGTGAGGTAGTGGCGGAGGTTGACGGCGGGGCTCGCGGCGGGCGACCAGGACACGGCGCTCCCGGCGGTCACGAACGGCCACGACCACAGGTTCATCACCGCGCCGAAGAGATAGCCGGTGACGAACCCGTACGCGGCGAGCGTGAGAAGGCGGGTGCGCCACGGGCGGGTGGGCAGCAGGCCCGCGCCGAGCCCGACCCAGCCCACCGCCACCATCTGGAAAGGAAGCCAGGGACCCAGGCCCCCGACGAACAGGCCGCTCGCGAACATCCCCACGGCACCGAGCAGGAACCCGAAGCCGGGGCCGAAGCTGTTCCCCCCGACGAGCACCACGATGAACAACGCGCTGAAGCCGGCGACGAACCCGGGGAGCCGCAGCGCCACCATCGCCGCGCCCAGCACCCCCAGGAGCGCGACCGCCTTGGGACCGAGCCCGCCGCGTCCCAACTCGACGAAGAGGACGCCGCCGATCCCCAGGAGGAGGAGGCACAGGACCAGCGGCGCGTCGACTCGGTGGCTCGCATCGCGTCCCGGCGTCAGTGTCACGACGAACGGCCACAGGAACGCCAGCGCCCCGACGACGTTTACCGCGACCAGCCCGG
The DNA here is from genome assembly GCA_035623615.1 of Actinomycetota bacterium. GTDB lineage: Bacteria > Actinomycetota > UBA4738 > UBA4738 > UBA4738 > DASPTB01. The sequence continues at coordinate 619 of DASPTB010000157.1, read as the reverse complement.
CGACGCGCAGGGGCGGCGCGGAATGGGTGGTCCTCGGTGAAGTCGCTGCGGCGCTCACGACAGCGCCGCCGCGACCTGCTCGGGGGTGAGCCACCCCGGTCCGAACGCCCGGGTCATCTGCGGCGCGAACACGTGCGAGTCGCCGAGCACCTCGCCGGGCGTGCCGTCGGCGATGACCTCGCCGCCGGCGAGGACCACGGCGCGCGTCGCCACGGCGGCGGCGAGTTCCACGTCGTGCGTGGCGAGCAGGACGCACTCGCCGCGCTCGGCGCGCGAGCGGAGCGAGCGCGCGAGCGCGGCCTTGACCTCTTGGTCGAGGCCGCGCGTGGGCTCGTCCAGGAGCAGCACCGGCGCCCCGCCCGCCGCGGTCGCCGCGGTCGCGACCAGCAGCCGTTGCCCTGCGGACAGGTCGCGGGGATGCGCCGCGGCGAGCCGTTCGAGGCCGAACTCCGCCAGGACGGCCGTCACCGTCGCCATGTCCCGGCCCCGCGCCCGGAGGGTGACCGCGACTTCGTCGGCCACCGTGTCTGCGAACAGGATCGACTCTGGCTCCTGCGGGCAGAGGCCCACGTCGAGGCCGGGGCGCGGCTGATGGCCGGCGACCCTGACGGTTCCGGCC
>DASPTB010000153.1:0-2950 GCA_035623615.1 Actinomycetota bacterium | reverse complement strand
GAGGCGTCGTCGCCGTCGTGGCCGACGCGAAGGGCGTATGGCTCGCGCTCACCGACGATCGGGTCGTGGGACTTGATCCGGCGTCGCTCTCCGTGCGTTCCTCGTACGTGGTTCCCGGGGCCACGCCGCCTCCCCGTGGATCGTCGAGCTTCAGTTCGCTCGCCCTCGGCCCGGGCGGGCTCTGGGCGACCTTCGGCTCGGCGCGTCGAATGACGGTGGATCGCTTCGACCCGGCCACACTGTCGCTCCTCGGCGCGATCCACGTGCCGGAGGCGGAGCAGGGTATTCGGGTCGTGGCGGATTCCGATTCGATCTGGCTGGTCGGCCGGGACTTCGTTCGTCGCGTGCTGCCGTCGGGAGCGTTACTTCGGTCGGTGCCGATCCCAGGGGTTCAGGGCGCCGCCGTCTCAGGCACGCGCCTGCTCGTTCTTCGTTCCTCCGGCGCCGCCGCGGAGACGCTCGACGTGCTCGACGAGCGGGGACGCGTGGTCGCGCGTTCTGACGTGGACGGGGCCGGAGGATCGATCGCGGTCGGCGGACGCGTCGTTTGGCTCGGACGCGGCCTCAGGATCGCGCGCTGGCGACTGGTCGTTCCGGGACGCTGATCCTCGAGGGGGCGGGCGCCGGCGCGAATCGCTCAGTTCGAACGATGGGGCAGACCGGCGAACGCAGACCTGCTCGGCGCGGCCTGCGGGAGGGACCGAGGCCGGGAATCGGCCGCCACGGCGAGGGCTGTCCGTCCGGGTGGCGCCGCCACCAGCCGCCTCCGCCGGTGGGTCGCGGGCGCGACACCGCCGCCCAGACCACGGCCCCGAGCAAGGTGACCATCAGCATGGTGATCACACCCGCCGCCAAGACCGAAGACGACTGCCCGTTCACGGGCTGGACGCCGTGGAGCAAACCGACCGCGATTCCCATTCCCGAGGCCTTCCTGGACGACGACTCCTTCATTGGTCGTCCTGCTCCCCCCACCTCCTTTAGCAGATCGGGCGAATCAGGCGGCCAAAAGGGCGGATTCCACCACGCGGAACGGCGAACGTGACCGTTTTCAGTCGGATTCGCGGAGCCGGTAGGGCACGCTCGTGACGACGACGCCCGGTTCGAACAGCAGCAATCGCTTGATGAACAGGGCGCGCTGGTTGTGCAGGAACTCGTGGCGGCGACTGCCGACGACCAGCTCGGGGATGATGACGTTGACCAGCGTTCCCGGCCGGGCGGTCGCCTCCCGGACCTCTCGCAGGACCGGGGGCCCCAGGTCGCGGAAAGGGGCATCGACGAGGTCGAGCTCCACCGGGATGCGGCGCTCGGTCCACTGCTTCACGACCGGCTCCACGTCGGCGGCGTCGTAGGCGAAATAGACCGCTCGTAGTGTGTCGGGCTGGATGCTCTCTGCGTAGTTGATCGCCTGCACGACCGCGTCGTTCACCCCCGCGATGAGGACGAGCGCCTCACGCCGATGCGGGATCGTCGCTCGGACCGGCTCGGGGGCATCGGGCGGCGACAGCACAGGAACGTCGGTGATAACGACGCCGGGCTCGTTCAGCAGCCGCAGCTTCACCGGGAACGTCGGTGCGCGCAGCGCGCTCACCAGCGACGGCTTCTCGAACGTTTCGGGGACGACGACCAACGTGAAATCCCGGGTCCCCAGGGGTGCCGTGTGCAAGTAGTCGATCAGCGCGTCGGCGCCGCCCCGCTTCGACGACACGATGTCGAGCTCGACCGAGCCGCGTGAGAGCGCGTTCCAACGCTCCAGCAGTTCCTCGGACACGCCGTTCCTCGACACGTGGACGGCTCGGAACTCGGTGCCCAGTGCTCGGACGTAACCGAGCGCCCGGGCCGTCGCCGGTCCCGTGTCGCCCACGTACAGGACGACCGACGTCGTGGGCCGCTCCTGGAGCGCGACGACCCCTCGGTTGAGCTGCGCGCCCACCCGCCCGTAGTGGCGATGAACCGCGTAGAACCCCGACATGATCAGCGGAATGGCGACGATGACGATCCACGCGCCGTGATCGAACTTCGTCCACACCACGATCACGGTCACGATGCCGGTCGCGACGGCGCCGATCCCGTTGATGACCGCCCGGCGCCGCCATCCCTTCGCCTCGGCGCCCCCTTGGCGTGCGACGCGGAACCAGTGCTTGACCATGCCCGTCTGCGACAGCGTGAAGGCGGTGAACACCCCCACGACGTAGAGCTGGATCAGCGCGTCGACGCTCGCCCGGAAGATCAGGATGAGCACCGCCGAGAACGCCGTCAGCACCAGGACGCCGTTCGAGAACACGAGCCGGTCGCCGCGGTTCTCGAACTGCCGTGGCAAGAACCGGTCGCGCGCGAGGATCGCCGACAGACGGGGGAAGTCCTGGAACGAGGTGTTGGCCGCGAAGATGAGGATGCCGAACGTGAACGCCTGCACCACGTAGAACATGGGCCCGCCGCTCGACCCGCGGCCGGGGAAGGAGGTTCGCGCGATCTCGGAGATCACCGAGACGCTGTTGCTGGGAAGCGCATGCATCCCAACGGCGAGCGCGGTGACCCCGAGAAACATCGTGACGGCGATGATGCCCATGGTGGTGAGCGTGTCCTGGGCGTTTCGCCACTGCGGCCGGCGAAACGCCGAGACGCCGTTCGAGATGGCCTCCACACCGGTGAGCGCGGTCGAGCCCGACGCGAAGGCGTGCAGGATGACCGCGAGCCCGATCGCCGCCATCGGCGGGCCCGTGGGCACGGGATCCGGGACGATCGCGTGCGGGCATCCGCCGACGCACCGCATGGCCCCCACCGCGATCATGGCGAACACCGACACGATGAATCCGTACGTGGGGAGGGCCACCAGGAGACCCGACTCACGAACGCCGCGAAGGTTGGCGATCGCGATCACCGCCACCGCCAGCAGCGACAGCTCGACCTTGTAGGGCGCGAGCGCCGGGGCGGCCGACGTGATCGCCAGAAC
>DASPTB010000257.1:0-3382 GCA_035623615.1 Actinomycetota bacterium | reverse complement strand
GACGGGCGGGCGAGACGTGTATGTCGTCCCAACCCCGGCCGCCGTCACCGTCAAGGAGGGCATCAACCTGCCCCGCTACCCGTCAGTGCCCGGACGCCTGCGGGCCAAGCGCAAGCCGCTGACGAGCTCGATCCCGCAGCGCCCGGAACCTAAGCTCGAGATGGTCAAGCTCACCCTACCGCCCGGCTCCGGCAAGCAGGCCGAGGTGCTGGGCAACGGCGCCGACGCGGCGCCCGCGGTGGTCACGCTGCTCGACGAGATGGGGCTCCTGTAGATGATCCTGGTGTTCGCCGAGCGTTCCGACGACGAGGTCTACCACCAGGCGCTGACCTTCGCCGGCACCCTCGGAGGCGATCAGGTACAGGCGGTCGGCATCGACGATCCGGCTGGCTATTCCCCCGACGCGTGGGCCACCGCGCTCGCAGAAGTGGTCGGGGAGCGCGGACCGACCGTGGTCGTCGGACCCGGGACCGACCGCGGCAACGAGGTGCTCGCGCACATCGCCGCCCGACTCGACCTGCCGCTCGCCGCGAACTGCATAGAGGCGACTCCCGGCGACCCGCTCACACTGACCCGCGTGCGGTGGGGCGGGAGCCTGCTCGAGGAGGCCCGGCTGCACGGCTCGCCGGCGCTGCTGACGGTCGCGCCCCACGCGGTCGCCGTGAAGCCCGACGCCGCCGACGAAAGCATCGAGCTCATCCCGGCCGCCCCGGAGGCGACCGTGCGGGTGGCCGAGCGGGTCGAGACGGTAATCGCCGGCGTGTCGCTGGCCGACGCCGACGTGGTCGTCTCCGGCGGGCGGGGCGTCGGCTCGGCGGAGGGGTTCACCGCGATCGAGGAACTGGCCGTGCTGCTCGGCGGGGCGGTCGGCTGCTCGCGCGCGGTGACGAGCGCGGGCTGGCGGCCGCACACCGACCAGGTCGGGCAGACCGGTACGAAGATCTCGCCCTCGCTCTACATCGCCTGCGGGATCAGCGGCGCCACCCAGCACATGGCCGGCTGCAAAGCGGCCAAGAAGCTGCTGGCGATCAACCCGGACAACGAGGCGTCGATCTTCGCGAGCGCCGACTATGCCGTGTTCGGGGACCTGCACGAGGTCGTCCCCGCGATCTCGGCAGAGATCCGGAAGGTGAGGGGCGGATAGTCTCCCCCGTCGCCGCCGTGGCGCTCGCCGCCGCCCTCTCCGTGAGCGGCACGCTGTTGGTCACCCGCGTCCGCCTCCTGTTCGGTCTCGTGCGACGAGCGGCGCCGGCCCAGACCGCCCAGCGCAACGGCGATGTCGGACGCCGCACTCGCAACGAGGCCGAGATCGTGCTCGGCCAGCGCAAGCTGTTGCAGCGACTCGGTCCCGGGCTGTTGCACGCGTTCATCTTCTGGGGCTTCCTCGTGCTCATCCCCACGATCCTGATCGCGCTGATCGGCGTCGTCGATAAGCACGACACGCTCCCGTGGCTCGCCCACCAGGGGTGGTACGCGCTGCTCGTCGACATCTTCTGCGTGCTCGTGCTCGCCGGTGTGCTCGGAGCGCTGTGGATCCGCAAGGTACAGAGACCGAAGCGGTTCGAGGGCAGCCACCTCGGCGAAGCCGACCTGATCCTGGCCCTGATCGCCACGATCGTGATCAGTCTCCTCCTCTGGCATGCGACCCGCATCGCGCTCCACGACAACGAATGGCCGGCGTCGTGGTCCCCGGTGTCGAACGCGCTCTCAAAGCTGTTCGCCGACAACCAGACCACGAAGGTGCTCGAGCGCGTGTTCGTGTGGATCCACGTGCTGACGATCCTGACATTCCTCGCCTACCTCCCCCGCTCCAAGCACCTGCACATCTTCGTCGCCGCGGTGAACGTGTGGTTTGGGCGCACCCGTGCCAAAGGGCGGCTTGAGCCGTTGAAATTCGACGACCCCGACATCCCAGAAGCGGACTTGAGATTCGGCGCCGGCACCGCACCCGACCTCACCTGGAAGCAGGTGCTCGACACGTTCTCATGCACCGAGTGCGGGCGCTGCCAGGACGCGTGCCCCGCGTTCGCCACCGGCAAGATCCTCAGCCCCAAGCTCGTGATCATGGGACTCCGCGACCTGGTGCTCGCGCAGACCGAGGACACATCGCTGGTCCCGAACGCGGTGCCGGCGGAGAGCATCTGGGACTGCGTGACCTGCGGCGCGTGCATGCAGGCGTGCCCGGTCTCGATCGAGCACGTCGATCACATCGTCGACCTGCGCCGGCACCTGGTGATGGTTGAGTCGAGCTTCCCGTCCGAGTCCGAACCGATGCTCCGCGACGTCGAGCGCGCCTCGAACCCATGGGGCAAGGCTCAGTCGGAACGGGCCGACTGGGCCGCCGAGGTGGGGGTCAAGGTCCTCGAACCCGGCGATCCCGCGCCCGAGTACCTGTACTGGGTCGGGTGCGCGTCGTCGTTCGACGAGCGTGCCCGCAGGACCGCGCAGGCGACCGCGAAGCTGCTGCGAAGCGCGAACCTGGACTTCGCGATCCTAGGTCCGCGCGAGAGCTGCACCGGCGACCCCGCGCGCCGGATCGGCAACGAGTACGTATTCCAGGCGTTCGCCGAGCAGAACGTGGAGACGCTCAACGAGTCCGGCATCACGAAGATCGTCACCGGCTGCCCGCACTGCTTCAACACGCTCGCCAACGAGTACCCGGACTTCGGCGGCAACTACGAGGTGATCCACCACTCCGAGCTTCTCTCCACCCTCGTCCACGACGGCGCCATCAAGCCGACGAAGGCCCAGAGCGACAAACCGATCACGTACCACGACTCCTGCTACCTCGCGCGCCACAACGACGTAGTGCAGGCGCCAAGACAGATCGTCGAAGCGATCGGAACGCCCACAGAGATGAAGCGCTCGCGCAAGCAGACCTTCTGCTGCGGCGCCGGCGGGGCGCACATGTGGATGGAAGAACGCGGCCAGGCGATCAACGAGGAGCGTGTCCGCGAGGCCGCCGCCACCGGCGCGGGCACGCTCGCGGTCGCCTGCCCGTTCTGCACGGTGATGCTCGACGACGGCGTCCACAGCGCCGGCGCCGACCTCCGCGTCGTCGACGTGGCGACGTTGCTGTCCGAGGCCATCGACGACTAAGGCGCCGCCGTCCGGCGCCGCCGACCATCCCTATTCCTCCGATCCCTCCGATTCCTCGAGGGGCCCTCGGGCGATCAGCCGCTCGAGCTCGCGCTCGAGCCCGGCGTCGCCGACCTCACGAACCTCCAGGGGCAACCCGATCCGGGCCGCGGCTCGCTCCGCCGCCAAGCGCGTCGCCGGCGTCGGGCTCTGGGCCAGCCACAGGACACGCGTGTAGTTGCCGAAGTACTCGTCGCGGAGCTCGGGATAGCGATCGAGGCCGAGCTCGCGGACCACGGTGTGC
>DASPTB010000133.1:0-2029 GCA_035623615.1 Actinomycetota bacterium | reverse complement strand
TGGGACTGACCCCCGGCTGCCTCGCGTTCGCCGACGACCTCCGCGCGGAGGGCCACGTCGTCCATACACCGGACCTGTACGACGGGGAGACGTTCACCGACATCTCGGAGGGAGTCGGGTACGCCGAGAAGATCGGCTTCGACACCGTCATCGCGCGGGGCGAGCAGGCCGCAGCCGCGCTGCCCGACGAGATCGTCTACGCCGGGTTCTCGCTGGGCGTGCTCCCGGCGCAGAAGCTCGCGCAGACGCGGGCCGGAGCCCGGGGGGCGCTCCTGTTCCACTCGGCGATCCCGCTCTCCGAGTTCGGCGGCGTGTGGCCGCGGGGCGTCCCGCTGCAGATCCACATGATGGAAGCCGACCCCTTTGCCGCCGAAGGTGACCTCGAGGCCGCGCGAGAGATCGTGTCGACCGTCGATGGCGCCGAACTGTTCCTCTACCCCGGCGACGGACACCTGTTCGCGGACCCGGGTGTTCCCGACTACGACGCAGATGCCGCGTCGCTCCTCGGGCAGCGCACGCTCCGTTTCCTGGGCGAGCTCGGATAGCCGGCGAACGCCGGCGCGGCCGCTACGGCTTTGAGCCGTTCTCCGTTGGGGGGCCCGGGGACTCGCCTGGCGAGGGCGCGCGGTACTCGGCCTCGGGATCGAACGTCTCGGTGGAGCGGTTCAGACGATTGCGCTGCCAGATCAGCAGCGCGGCGAAGACGACGACGAAACCGACCGTGATCCACATGACCTCACCCTACGCGAGAACCGCTTCGCGGAGTATCCCCGTCAGCGTGGCCGCCGAGACGTCCCACGTGAACTCGGCCTCGACGCGTGCCCGGCCCGCCAGGCCCATCCGCCCGGCTTCGGCCTGATTCCCCAGGAGCCGTGCGAGCGCGATCGCGACCGCCTTCGGCTCGGTGCCCTCGACGACCAGACCGGTCGCTCCGTCGCAGACGGCCTCCGCCGATCCGCCCGAGCGGCCGGCCACGACCGGCTTGCCACACGCCGCCGCCTCGAGGAACACGATGCCGAGGCCCTCGACCTCGAGTCCCCCGAAGCGCGAGTGGCAGGGCATGGCGAAGACGTCGCCTGCCGCGTAGACGCCCGGGAGGTCTTCCGCGGAGACCTCGCCCGCGAACACCACCGACTCCGCGGGCGCCCGCGCGGCGAGCGCTTCGAGCCGCGGTCGCGACGGGCCCTGGCCGGCCAGCAGCAGCGCCGCGTCGGGAATCCGCTTCCGAACGTAGCCGATCGCGCGGATCAGGATGTCCTGGCCCTTGCGCGGAACGAGTCGCGAGACGCAGACGACGACGGGGCGCTCCCCCAGCCCGTATCGTTCGCGCTCCGCCGATCCGTCGACGTCCGGCGAGAACCGGTCCGTGTCGACGCCGGGATACAGCACGGTGACCGGCGGATCGTCGCCCAGCGCGCGGCGGATTCGCTCTGCCGTGTACTCGCTTACGGCCGTCACCCGGCGCACCGCCCCGAGCGCCCGCCGCTGTGCCCGGCCGAGCCCAGGGGTACGCGCCATCCACAGTTCCGCGCCGTGGGTCAGCGCCACCGAGGGGATCCCGGCTGCCGCGAGGCCCGGTGCCAGCCACGGCAAGGGAAACCCGTGCCCGAACAGCACCAGGTCGGCCCGGTGCTCCGCGACGAGCGACCGGACTCGGCGCTCGAGGGCGGGAGTGGGCCAGAGGAAGGTCGCCGGCCACCGGTGCACGGGAAACGGCAGCGCCTCGTCGTGCTCGCGCCACCCCGGCCAGGCAGGCGCGAGGACCGACACCCGGTCGCTCGGGAGCCGGGACACGAGCGTCGCCACGTACTGTTGCACACCACCGACGCGCGGCGGGAAGTCGTTCGTCACGACCAGGGTGCGCGGTACGTCGGGGGTCGCGGCTCGAGGCGGCATGGCGCCTATCCTCGCAGGCCGTAAGGTGGCGCGGTGCCCGACGACGACCGACCGTACTACCGTCCGGACCTCGCCCTGATCCACGACCGGGGGTTCGGATTCCATGCCGACGCCTGCGCGCCCGGCATCCTGC
>DASPTB010000124.1:0-7054 GCA_035623615.1 Actinomycetota bacterium | reverse complement strand
GAGCAGATCTGGTGCTTCGTCGTTCTGCGTCCCGGCGTCGCGGCGAGCGACGACATGGCCGCCGAACTCTCGGGCGTGGTGGCCGAGCACCTCGGAAAGGCGTTCCGACCGTCGAAGGTCGTGTTCGTGGACGAGCTGCCGAAGACGCGCAGCGCCAAGATCGTCCGCCGCGCCTTGCGGGCGGCGGCCACCGGCGACGATCCTGGCGACCTGTCGAGCCTCGAGAACCCCGAAGCGCTCGACCGCGTCCGCGCCCGGCTCTCGGGCTCGGGGTCCGGCTCGGGCTCGGGCTCGGGCTCGGGCTAACCCTCGCCCTTGGCGGCGCGCGCGGCCTGGATCGCCTTCTTGCGCGCGAGGCGGTTTCCCTGACGGAGCTTCGCCTCGGCCTGCCGCTGCCGCTCGCTCTCGGTCTCCGGCGCGATTCGCGGAACGGCGCGCGGCCGCCCCTCGTCGTCGAGTGCCACGAACACGAGGTACGCGCTCGACGCGTGCACGCGCCGGCCGGTCACGGGGTTCTCGGTCTCGACGCGGACGCCGACCTCCATCGAGGTCCGGCCCACCTCGTTCACCATGGCGCTCACGGTGACGACGTCGCCGAGGCGCACGGGCTCCAGGAACGACATCTCGTCCATCGCGACCGTCACGACGGGACCGCCCGAGTGCTTGATCGCCGCCAGCCCGCCGGCCGTGTCGACCAGCTTCATCACCACGCCCCCGTGGACGTTGCCGAGCAGGTTGGCGTCGGTCAGTTCCATGTGCTGCACGAGCTGCACCTGCGAGTCCGCCGGCCGCCGCGGTCCGACGCCCGCGTCGCCGACCTCGCCGTCGCTACTCACGAGGCCGCCGCCAGGCGTTTCAGGATCTGGCGGGCGATCACCACCCGCTGGATCTGATTGGTGCCCTCGTAGATCTGGGTGATCTTCGCGTCGCGCATCATGCGCTCCACCGGGTACTCGCGCATGTAGCCGTACCCGCCAAGGAGCTGCACCGCGTCGGTGGTCACGCGCATCGCGGCGTCGGACGCATAGCACTTCGCCATCGACGCGTAGAGCGTCGTCCGCGGGTCGCCGGCGTCGACCATCGAGGCCGCGCGGTAGACGAGCAGGCGCGCGGCCTCGATCTCCATCGCCATGTCGGCGAGCATGAACTGGATCCCCTGCAGGTCGGCGATCGGCGCCCCGAACTGCTCGCGGCTCGTCGTGTACGGTGCGGCGACATCGAACGCGCCCTGCGCGATCCCGAGCGCCTGCGCGGCGATCGTCGGACGGGAGTAGTCGAGCGTTCGCATCGCGATCCCGAACCCGGCACCCTCCTCGCCGATCAGCCGGTCCTCGGCGAGCTCCACGTTGTCGAAGTACACCTCCGCGGTCGGCGACCCGTGGATCCCGAGCTTGTGCTCCTTGGCACCGAACGACACGCCGGCGTCGTCCTTGTGGACGAGGAACGCCGAGATGCCCTTCGTGCGCTCATCCGGGTCGCGGGTGGCGAAGACCGTGTAGGCCGTGGACGTCCCGGCTCCCGTGATGAAGCGCTTGGTGCCCGAGAGACGAAACGCCGTCCCGGTGCGCTCGTACCGGGTTCGCATCGCCCCCGCGTCCGACCCGCTTCCCGGCTCGGTGAGGCAGTACGACATCTGGTGCTCGCCGCGGGCGATCGCGCCGAACATCGTCCGGCGCTGTTCCTCGGTGCCCGCCAGCATGATCGGGATCGCGCCGAGGCGGCTGACCAGCGGGATCAGCGAGCACCCGGCGGAGATGCGCGAGATCTCCTCGGCGAGAAGGGCGAAGGTCAGCGACCCCCCGCCGGCACCGCCGTACTCCTCGGGATAGCCGACCGCCATCAGCTCGTTCTCGACGAAGATTTTGTGGACGTCCCAGGGGAACTCGTCCTCCTCGTCGATCTCGGCGGCGCGCGCGAGCCCGATGCGCTCCTCGACGATCTGACGGACGACGCCGCGGAAGGTCTCGAGCTCCTCCGGCAGCTCGAACGGCCGCTCGCTCACGGACTCGACCGCAGGATCAGGGCGTCGCCCTGCCCGCCCCCGCCGCAGAGGGTCGCGCCGCCGTACTCCACGCCGCGGCGGCGCATCTCGTACGCGAGGGTCAGGGCGAGTCGCGCGCCGGTGGCTCCGATCGGGTGACCGAGGGCCACGGCGCCACCGTTCACGTTCACCGTTCCGTCGTCCGCGCCCAGCATCCGCGCCGCGTTCAGGGCCACCGCGGCGAACGCCTCGTTGATCTCGAGCAGCCCAAGGTCGTGCACGTCCTTGCCGGCCTTCTTCAGCGCGTTCTGCAACGCGATCGCGGGCACGGTGTGCAGGTACGCGTACCGTTCGGCCGACATGCCGTGCGCGACGATCTCGGCCAGCGGGCGGACGCCGAGCGCGTCGGCCCGCTCCTTCGACATCACGACGACCGCCGCCGCTCCGTCGGAGATCTGCGACGCGTTTCCGGCCGTGATCGAGCCGTCTTCGTGGAACGCGGGCGAGAGCGCCCCGAGCGTCTCGGGGGTCGCGTCGGCACGGATCCCCTCGTCGCGCTCGACCACGACGGAGTCACCCTTGCGTTGCCGGACCTCGACCCCGACGACCTCCTCTGCCATCCGGCCGGACTCCCATGCCGCCTGCGCCCGCGCGTGCGAACGGGCCGACCATGCGTCCTGCTCCTCACGGGTGATGTGCAGGTCGCGGTTGACGTCGTCGCTCGACTCGCCCATGTGCTGATGGGTGAACGTCGACCAGAGCCCGTCGTGCACCATCGAGTCGACCAGCTCGGTGTTGCCCATGCGCGCCCCGAAGCGCGCCTTGGGAATGAGGAAGGGAGCCAGGGACATCGACTCCATGCCGCCGGCGACGACGACCTCGAGCTCGCCCGCTCGGATGAGCTGATCGGCGAGGGCGATCGCGTTCAGGCCGGACAGGCACACCTTGTTGACCGTGATCGCGGGAACCTCTTTGGGAATGCCCGCCTCGACGGCCGCCTGGCGCGCGGTGATCTGGCCGGCGCCCGCCTGGAGCACGTGGCCCATGATCACGTAGTCGACGTCCCCGGGCCGGGCGCCGGCCCGGGCGAGGGCCTCGCGGATGGCCACCGCGCCGAGCGAGACCGCGGGAATCGACGAGAGACCCCCGCCGAGCTTCCCGATCGGGGTCCGGGCGCCGGCGACGATCACGGACGATGTCATGACGGGTCCGTCCTCCTCGGCGTTGCGTCGGACCCGATTGTAGGCGCGCCGGGGCGAACCCCCGACCCGAAAGAGCCTCTTACTCCTCGACGAGGAGCCTGGACGAGACTTTCGATCCCTCGGCGGCCGAGCGGGCGTCGGGGACCACGACGACGTTGCGCGCCCGGATCGCCTTCCAGATCACGTCGGTGATCTCGTCCCCGATCAGCTCGTCGCGGCCCACGAGGGCGTCGCGCAGCGCCTCGAGGACGTCGCGGTTGGCGGCGATGACCTCGAGGGCGCGCTCCTTCTGCGCGGTGAGGATCCCCTCCGCCTCGCGCTTCGCATCCCCGTCCCCCATGACCTTCCCGACGAGGTTCGTCGTGCTCACCGGGCCGTCGGCGACCGCCTCGAAGGACAGCAGCGACTTGCCCATGCCGAGCGCGCCGATCATCGTGGCCGCGAGCTGGGTCGCGGTCGTGAGGTCTCCGCTCGGGCCCGTTCCGCTCTCGCCGAAATACGCTTCCTCCGCCGCCATCCCACCCAGGGCGATGGCGATCGACCCCTCCAGCTCGGACCGCGACCGGGTGAACCGCTCCTCGGTGTCGCTTCGGGCGAGCAGCCCGAGCGACGCCTGCCGCTTGATGATCGACAGGACCTCCAGCCGCTGGTCCTCGCCGAGCGCATGGGCCACCGTCGCGTGGCCGGCCTCGTGCGTCGCGATGGCCAGCCGCTCCTGCTGCGTGTACTTCACCGGCTGCCGCAGGCCGATCTCGCTCGTCATCTTCGCTTCATAGATGTCCGGCAGCGTCATCCCGTCGCGACCGTTCCGCAGCGCGACGACCAGCGCCTCGTCGAACAGGTGCTCGATCATCGCCGGGGTGTAGCCGAGGATCTCGTGCGAGAGGCGGTCGCGCGTTTCTTCCTGATCCAACTCGGGCTCGTGCGCCTTGCGCGCGAGGAAGAAGTCCACCAGGTCGCGCCGCGCCTTGTTGCTCGGCGGGTCGAAGACGAGCCGCCGGTCGAACCGTCCCGGGCGAAGCAGCGCCGGGTCGAGCGTGGACGCGCGATTGGTGGCCGCGATGACCAGGACGTTGTGGTAGGGGACCTTGGAGGCGCCGTGCAGGCGCCACTCGGTCGGCAGGTAGCCGTTGGCCCAGGTGACGAACCTTCCCCAGAAGCGAGACCAGCGGCCCGGGTCGTCGAACGACTGCATCTGCACCAGCAGTTCGTTCACGATGCCCGCGCCGTCGCTGTTCATGTTGCCGAACCAGCTGACCGTTCTCGAGGACAATCCGCCGTCGAGCGGCGAACTCGTCGCCACGCCGCCGCGGGTTCCCCCGATGGAGTCGATCTCCTCGATGAAGCCGATCGCGCCACCTTCCTTCATGGCAGCTTTGCGCAGCTTCTTGAAGAAGCGCCGGATCCGAACCTGTGTCATCCCGAAGTACACGTTCTGGAACTGGGACGCCGAGGCGAACAGGAACGGCACGCCGGCGCGCTTGGCCATCGCCTTGGCCAGGTACGTCTTGCCGGTTCCCGGCGGACCTTCGAAGAGCACGCCGCGGCGCGGGTTTCCACCGAGCTTCTCGCGGAACGTCTTGTACGCCAGGAAAACGTCGAGCGTGCGACGGACCTCGTCGACCTGGCTGTCGAGCCCGACCACCTGATCGAGGCCGATCTCGATCTCCTCCGGCCGCACCAGGCGCGCCGGCGGCTTGCCCGACATCATCGGCAGGATCATCGCCGAGGCCAGGGCCACCTGCGCGAGGACCACGACCATGATGAGCAGGATCGCGGGGTCGATGTGCGGCAGGCCGGGAAGCGCCGTTTCGCCCTTGGAGGTCCGGTACAGCATCCATGCGTCCAGGGCGGCGATGAACAGGATCGCGCGAACCAACCGTCCCCTGAGCGTCCGTCCGCGAACCCGCTCGACGTCGGCACGCCCCTGCAGGACGTGGCGGGAGACCTCCTCGAAGTCGTCGCCGGATGAAGCAGTCTCCGCTGCAGCTGCCTTGTTTGGTTGCTTCATTCGTCCGTCTCCCTCTGGTCGCGGCGCGGCGGTGCAGATCCGGTTCCGGGTGCGTCGTCCCTGCGTGCGCACCTCGGGTCGGCGACGGATGGCCGAGAAACCCATCGTACTCGCCCCCCTTTGGCCGGGTATAGGGCGAACGATGTAGGCGGCGGCGCATAGGGACGAAAATCCCGCGCCGCGCGGGGGATATGACACGCTGCGCGCGCCCGCGCTAGGGTTGGCCGGCCTCCCGGTTCCGGCCCGGCCATCGACGCGCGCCCGCCGCACCCGGACGGTGCAGCCACCCAGCCGAAGAGAGCCGGATGCCGAGGAAGAAGCAAGAGCCCATCGACCAGAACGTTGCCCGCGGCATCGGCGGGCTCCTTCGCGGCCTGCGGCGAGCGGCGGGCTACCGTGCCGTCAAGGACGCCGCCTCACGACCCGGCTGCCCGGCGGCACAACAGACGATCTACGCGTACGAGCGCGGCGGCCTCGTTCCCTCCTTGAAGCAGTTCATGGAGCTCGTGGAGTTCTACGCGCTCGAGACCCCCGGCGCCGGCGATGAGGTTCGCTACCGCGGCGTCGCGGCCATGATCTCGGCCCTCTCCTCCCCCGCGTACCACTTCCCCGAAGCCATGGACCTCATCAGCCGGCTGCAGCCGGCGCCGTCGTCCGGCCGCAGGCGGCGGCGCGCCTCGTCGTGAGCGACCCGGCGACGCCGTTCACGGCGATCGACCACATCGGGATCGCCGTCGCCGACCTGGACGCCGCGACCGATCGGTACCGGAGCATCCTCGGCGCCGAGCCTGCGCACCGCGAGCGAGTGGAGTCGCAGGGCGTCGAGGAAGTGCTCTTCCGGGTGGGCGACTCCTACATCCAGCTGCTCGGCGCGCTCGGGCCGGAGACCGCGGTCGGGAAATTCCTCGCCAAGCGCGGCGAGGGCATGCACCACGTGGCGTACCGCGTGGACGACGTCGCGGCCGCGCTGGACGCGCTGCGCGCGACCGGGGTTCGGCTCGTCGACGAGGTGCCGCGCCCAGGCTCACGCGGAACCACCATCGCGTTCGTGCACCCCTCCGCGTTTCGCGGCGTCCTCGTGGAGCTGGTCCAGGAAGGCTGACCCGCGCTCAGGTCCCCGGGTAGCTCCATCGCGACACGCCGAGCGTCGATGGGTATTTCCGCGAGCCGCAGATCGGCGTCGTCTGCCCCTCTCCCGCGAGACCCACGACGAAAGCCCGCTGCGACCGGCCGATCCCCAGTTGGAAGCCGATCTGGTCCAGCCGGACGGGCGGGCCGCACCAGTTCGTCCACCGGATCGTCACCTCGGCGGGCCGTCCCGGCGCGACGATGACCCGGCCGGGCGACGCCGGCCCCAGCGGCGCCTCGGACGTGATCTGCACGCTCAACTCGCCGTTCGGGCCGATCATTCGCACACTCGGACGTCCCGAGAGACGGCATGGCATCGACCCGTGGTTCACGACGACGATGGATCCGATGAGAGACTGCGTCGCCCCCTGGACGAACGCGGTGTCCGCCCCACCCGACAGCTGCGCCGCCGTGCACGGCTCGAGAGGTCCAAACGAAACAGACCCCGGGTTCGAGGGGTGCGAGCTCGCCGGCGACGGCATCGCGCTCGGCTTCGGCCGGGAGATTCGCGCCGCCGGCGTGGCCGTGTGCCCGCCGAACATCAGGGACGCGACCCCGATGCCCGCCAGGGCGATGCCGATGGCGACCAGCGCCGCCACCCACCTCTGGCGCGCGGCATGGCGGCCGGCCCGACGCCGGATCGCTTCCATGTCGGCCGGTGTCCCGGCCGGCTCGTCGACGACTTGCTTCAGCAGCGACCGGACGTCACTCATCAGCACCTCCGAATGTGGA
>DASPTB010000114.1:0-3520 GCA_035623615.1 Actinomycetota bacterium | reverse complement strand
CGCGGGCGTGATCGAGAAGAAGATGCCGATCATCGCGAAGAAGTACCGGCCGACCATCTGCTGGCGGATCTGCAGGTCGGCGAGCCGCGAGTTCTCCTTGCGGAAGCGGTCGATCTCGTAGCGCTGGCGCCCGAACACCTTCGTCAGGAGGATCCCCGACACGGACAGGGTCTCCTGCGTGATGGCGCTCATCTCGGCGAGCGACTCCTGCGTGACCTTCGCCACCCGCTGGCGCGCCTTGCCCACGCGGTACGTGAAATAGATGAACACGGGGGTGATGAACAGTGAAAGGAACGTCAGCTGCCACGACAGCCACAGCATCGCGACGATGGTGCTGATCAGGATGACCACGTTCGAGAGGATGCTCGCGGCGGTGTCGGTGACCACGCTCTGGATGCCGCCCACGTCGTTGGCGAGCCGGGACTGGATCTCGCCGGTGCGCGTCGAGGTGAAGAAGCGCAGCGGCATGTGGTGCAGGTGCTCGTAGAGCGCGTTGCGGAAATCCTGCATCACGCGCTGGCCCACCGAGTTCGCGAGATAGGTCTGCCCGACGCCGATGAACCCCGTCACGATCGGGATCAGGATCATGAGCGCGACGAGCTGCACCAGCAGGTGGATGTCGGGCGGGAGCGAGATCGGGGGTTTCGTCTTGGTCTTCGGGAACAGGGCGTCGTCGAAGACCACAGCGATGAGGAGCGGGTTCACGACGCCGAGGGTCGCGGTGATGACGATCGCCAGCCCGACGATCGACAGCTTGGCGCGGTAGGGGCGGAAGGATCCCAGCACCCTGCGCACCGTCTGGCGGCTGATCGGGCGCTTGTCCTCTTCGTCGAGCACCCGCGGCCCGAAGTGGGGATGCCCGGACTGCCTGCGAACGCCTCGACCCATGGCGTCGAGGATAGCCAGTTACACGATTACGGGCCGGGCCTCGGCGCGGCCCCGCCGGCGAGGTCCTTCGCACGCGCGAGCACGTCGTCGAGCATCGCCGGCGTGAGCTTCCCCGTGAAGGTGTTCTGCTGGCTCGGGTGAAACGACCCGACGAGCGAGTACGGGCCGACCGCGGCTTCGGCGCCGTGGCCGAACCGCGGCCGCGGTCTCGTGGTGTGCCCGAGGGACCCGAGGGCCCGCAAGGCGCCGTCCCACGCATATGCGCCCAGCGGGACGAGGACACGGGCCCGCTGGAGGAGTTCCAGTTCGCGGACGAGGAACGGCAGACACGCGTCGCGCTCCTGCGGCGTCGGTCGGTTCGCCGGCGGCGCGCACCGGTTGACGGCGGTCAGATACACGCTGCGCAACCGCAGGCCGTCGTCCCGCGCGACCGACGCCGCCCGGTTCGAGAGCCCGGCCCGGTGCAGCGCGGCGAACAGGAACTCGCCCGAGCGGTCCCCGGTGAAGATCCGCCCGGTGCGGTTGCCCCCGTGCGCGGCGGGCGCCAGGCCGACGACGACGAGCGACGCGGCCGGGTCGCCGAAGCCGGGAACCGGTCTCCCCCAATACTCCTCGCCGGCGAACGACGCCCGCTTCTCACGGGCCACGCGCTCGCGCCACTCGACGAGCCGGGGGCATGCCCGGCACGAGGAGACGCGGCCGGCGAGCGCCGCCAGCGAGCGATCCGGAGCCTCAGCCACGCGGCAATTCTGACCCAAACTGCCCACGTCGCCCTCCAAAAGAGGCTACGCTCCTGCGGCGATGGAACGCGTCCGCGTCCTCGTCGTCGACGACTCCCCGACCACCCGCGCGATGCTGCGCGAGGCGCTCTCGCTCGACGACGACATCGAAGTAGTCGGCGAGGCCAACGGCGGCCGGGAGGCGATCGCGGGCGCCGACGCGCTCGAACCCGACGTCGTCCTCCTCGACGTGCGCATGCCGGAGGGCGACGGCGTGGACGCAGCCAAACGCATCGCCGCGCAGCACCCCGACACCAAGATCGTCGCCCTCACGTGGTCCGACGACCCCACCACCGTTCGGGACATGCTCGCGGCCGGCGCGATCGGCTACGTGGTCAAGGGCGGCACCATCGACGAGCTCGTCGAGGCCATCCGCCATGCGCGCGCCGGCGAGCCGGAGCTGGACCAGCGGGTGCTGCCGGGCGCGATGGACGACCTCCGCCGGCTGCTCGAGCAGGAGAAGGAACGCCGCGAGGAGGTCGAGCGCCTGGCCAAGGCAAAGGCCGAGTTCATCCAGGTGCTCTCGCACGAGCTGCGGACGCCGCTGACGGTCATCTCCGGAGCGCTGCACATGCTGCAACGAAGCGGCGTGGACCCGGAGGAGGAGCCGCTCGTCGAGAGCGCGCTCCGCCGGGCGGGCGAGCTCGAGTTCCTGGTGGAAGGGCTTGAGCTGGTCGGCGCCGGACCGTCCTCGCAAGGTGTCGCGTACCCGATCGAAGCCATCCGCGCCGCCTCCGAACGACTCGGCGACCACGCCGACGAGGTCAGGGCGCCCGACGAGACCTGGCCGGGGCTGTCGCAGCGTTACTTGGAGCGAGTCGCCTACGACCTGCTGTCGAACGCCGTCCGCCACGGCAAGCGGCCGATCCGGGTCGCTGCGCGCCGAGACAAGGGGGTTGCGCGACTGGTCGTCATGGACGCGGGCGGCTGGTCGGCCAAGGACGAGCACTTCCATGCGTTCTTTCAGGACGACATGTCCGAGACGAGGGCGCGCGGCGGCTTCGGGCTCGGCTTGTTCCTCGCGTCGCGCCTCTGTCAGGCGGCCGGCGGCTCACTCACGGTCAGGAGCGTCCGCGGCGTGACCGTCGCCGAGGCCCGGTTCGCCTCGGCGTGAGCCTCGCGCTGCCGCCGTCACGTCAGCCCTTGACGTAGGAGAACTTCTCGGCGACCTTCCCGTCGCGTACGCGCATCACGTCGACGCCGCGGACGTGTCCGTCGCCCCACGAGTAGCGCCACCGCTGTACGGCGCGGTCCCCCGCGGCGAAGGTCTCCTCCGCCTCGAAGACGCTCTGCGTGTTGTCGAAGATCTCCTTCCACGCCCCGGCGACCTCGTCGCGCCCACGGAACACCAGCCCGTCGGGTGCCGGAGACGTGTTCTCGAACACGCAGTCCTCGGTCACCAGCGACAGGGCGGCGGCCAGATCGTGATCGCCCCACGCCCGGTTGAACTCACCCACCACCCGCAGGGTCTCCTCCTCGCTCATGGTCCCCTCCCTCCGATCGCCGGCCGTGACGGCGCCATGCTAACGAGGCTTCCGACGAGAGAACCCCGGCGCCCGATCGGGCGCCGGGGTTCCGGCGGTGCGGCCGTCGGCCGCAGGCCGCGTCGTTCGTCAGGCGGGCGTCGCCGCCACCGGGTGATCGAACACCTTCCCCTTCTGCCACGGAGTTCCGAGGGCGGGGAGAACCCACCGGTCGAGGCCGATGTAGCCCGCGTTCCTCCAGGCGAGGATGAGCAGCATCCCCAGCACGACCATCTCGGGGTTGACCCCGGCGATCCCGGCCAGTCCGAAGGAAACGTTCAGCAGGACTCCGAAGAAGGCCGCGATCCCCGTCAGGCACCCGAAGATGAG
>DASPTB010000113.1:0-2181 GCA_035623615.1 Actinomycetota bacterium | reverse complement strand
GAACGAACTGTTCCCGCAGATGGTCACTCCCCTCGGCCTTCCCAAGGGGCCCCGGCCCGGGTTCTGGTTCGGCGCCGACCAGGTGGGACGCGACGTCCTCGTCCGCGTCGTCTACGGCGCGCGGACGTCGCTGCTCGTGGCCCTGCTGGGAACGTTCATCGCCACCGTGCTCGGGGTCGTCATCGGGGTCGCCGGCGGCTACCTCGGCGGGGGGTTCGACACGGCGGTCTCGCGCCTGATCGACATCCTGCTGTCGCTCCCGCTGCTGCTGTTCGCGATCGGCCTGTCGACGGTCTGCGCCGCGTCGCCGCAGGGATGCCTCGGCGGGCTGCTGCAGCCCGGCATGACGCTCGTCATCGGCATCATCGCGCTGTTCACATGGCCCTACATCGCTCGGATCGTGCGCGGCGAGGTCATCTCGCTCCGCGAGCGGGAGTTCGTGGACGCTGCCCGTGCCCTCGGCTCGAGCGACCGGCGCATCATGTTCTCGGAGATCTTGCCGAACCTGGTTGCGCCGATCATCGTCTACGCGACGCTCACGATCCCGGGGAACATCCTGTTCGAGGCGGCGCTCTCGTATCTCGGCGTCGGCGTTCCGCAATCGACGCCCTCCTGGGGCCGCATGCTCTCGGACGCGACCAACGGCAACCTGTTCACCTATGCGTGGTGGATGATGCTGTTCCCCGGGATCTTCCTGGTGGTCGCGACCCTCGCGTTCAACCTCGTCGGCGACGGGTTGCGCGACGCGCTCTCGCCGCGAAGGAGGAACTGAGGCGATGGGCGCGTACATCGTGCGGCGGCTCCTCTGGCTGGTGTTCGTGCTGTTCGTCATCACCGCCATCACGTACGTCATCTTCTTCGTCATGCCGCCGGTGAACCCCGCGATCCTGTTCGCCGGGAAGGTGCCGACACCGACCGTCGTGGCCGAGATCAAGAAGCAGTTCGGCCTCGACCGCCCCGCCTGGGAGCAGTACCTCCTGTACGTGAAGCACGTGTTCCTCGGCGATCAGTACGGCTGGCCGGGGCTCGGGTTCTCGTTCGTCACGCGGGCCTCGGTGAAGTCCCAGCTCGGCGGGCGGCTCGTCGTGACGGCCACGCTCGCGATCGGATCGGCGTTCATCTGGCTGGCGCTCGGCATCCCGATCGGGATCGCGTCGGCCGTCAAGCGCGGCAAGTGGCAGGACCGGATGGGAATGGGCTTCGCGCTGTTCTTCGTGTCGGCGCCCGTCTTCTGGCTCGGGCTGATGTTCCTCTGGCTCTTCTGGTTCAAGCTGGGCTGGGCGGCCGGATCCGGCTACTACGCGGCGACCCAGTACGGCTTCTTCACGTGGCTCAACCACATGATCATGCCGTGGGTCGTGCTCGCCCTCTTGGAGGCCGCGTGGTACGCGCGCATGATGCGCGGGAGCCTGCTCGAGACCATGGACGAAGACTTCATCCGCACGGCCCGCGCGAAGGGCCTCCCCGAGCGGACGGTCGTCCTGAAGCACGGCGTGCGCGCGAGCCTCGTGCCCATCGTGACGATGTTCGGCATGGACCTGGGCCTGCTGTTCGGCGGCGCCATCATCGTCGAGACAGTCTTCAATCTGCAGGGCATCGGGCAGTGGGCGGTGACGTCCGTCTACAACGGCGACCTCCCCGTCATCCTGGCGGTCACCCTGATCGCCTCGTTCGCCATCACCCTCGCGAACGTCGTAGTGGACATCTGCTACGCCCTCATCGACCCTCGCGTACGCCTGGGCTGACCCACGTCGCCCCGGGTGAACCAAACGGTCTCCTCGAGCGTCACACGTACGAGGGTTCGCGGCATTGGAGAGACGAATGAGCGAGGACCGCTCCGCCTACGAAGGTCTCGCCGACGCCGAGCTGCTCCTCCTGTCGAGGAGGAGTCCGGAGGCGTTCGGGACGTTCTACGAGCGCCACGCGGCGGAGCTGCTGCGGTTCTTCGCGCGGCGCACCCTCGACCCCGAGTCGGCCGCGGAGCTGACCGCGGAGACCTTCGCGAAGGCGTTTTCGTCGCGGCACCGGTTCGCCGACCGAGGCCACGGAGGAGCCGGCTGGCTGTACGGCGTGGCCCGGCACGAGCTGTCCCACTTCTACCGTCGTGGAGCGGTCGACCGGAGAGCCCGGAAGAAGCTGGGAATGCCCGAGCGGGAAGTCTCGGAAGACGACTACGAACGG
>DASPTB010000112.1:0-6771 GCA_035623615.1 Actinomycetota bacterium | reverse complement strand
GGCACCTCGAGTTCTCGGTGTCCGACGACGGCAGGGGCTTCGACCCGGGCGCGAGGGGGTACGGGACGGGACTGCAGGGCATCGCCGACAGGCTCGGCTCGGTGGACGGCGACCTGGATGTGCGATCGGCCCCGGGCGAGGGAACGACCGTGACCGGGCGGGTCCCCGTGCGCGAGCAGGAGATGGCGACGTGAGTGCCGCGCGACGGCCCGTCCTTCCTCTCATCGTGTTCATCGTGATCGCCGCGCTGAGCGTGCTCGCGTCCGCCATCAGCTGGCCCGATCAGGGACCGGTCCCCCTCACGACCCTCGTGTACGCGGGAGTCGGCGCCGTCATCGCCAGACGGACGGGCAACCGCATCGGATGGCTGCTGCAACTGGTCGCCGTGTCCGCGCTGGCGGAATCCCTCTCCGAGGCGTACCTGTACCGCTCCTCCATCGCGGCCGCGCCGCTGCCCGGCGCCGCGTGGGCCGCCCTCACCAATCAGGTCGCCGACTCGGTCGCGGCAGCGGCGATCATCCTCATGATCCTCGTCTACCCGACCGCCCGCCTCCCCTCCCGTCGGTGGAGGGTCGCTCTGTGGGTCCTGCTCGCCTCGGCGGCCTGCTCGATTCTCGGGCTCGTGTTCCGGGCCGGCTCGATGGACACGAACAACCCGACCTCCCTGACGAACCCCATCGGCATCGGCCCGCGTTCGATCACGGAGGCGATCGTCTGGATCGGCTCCTGGGGGCTGCTCGCGTCCGGCATCGCCAGCATCGTGGCCGTCACCGTTCGGTCCCGGCGAGCCACGGGGGACGAGCGCGAGCAGATCCGGTGGCTGGCCTACGTCGGTATCGTCGGAGTGGGGCTTCTGCTGCTGTCGGGACTGACGGTCGCAATCGTTCCCGCGAGCAAGCTGAACGGCGTCGCTGCGGGAATCGCCGCCGCGATCCTGTGGGGCGGCTTTCTCCTCTGCTTCGTCATCGGCATCCCGGCAGCGGTGGGACTTGCGATTCTCAAGCACCACCTCTACGACATCGACGTCGTCATCCGAAGAACCGTCGTGTACGCGGCGCTCGCCGTGTTCATCACGGCCGTTTACGTGGCGATCGTGGTGGGGATCGGCGCGCTGGTGAACTCGGAGGGCAAGCCCAACCTGGGCCTGTCCATCCTGGCGACGGCGGTCGTCGCTCTGGCCTTCCAGCCGGTCCGGGAGCGCGTGCAGCGCTTCGCCAACCGTCTCGTCTACGGAAAGCGGGCAACGCCGTACGAGGCGCTGTCGGCGCTGTCGGATCGCATGTCCTCGACCTACGCGACCGAGGATCTCCTGCCGCGGATGGCCAAAGTCCTGGCGGAGGCGACGGGCGCGTCCCGGGCGGACGTGTGGCTGCGCGACGGCGACGAGCTGCACGCCGCCGCGTCGTGGCCGGCGGACGCCTCGTCATGCGAAACCACGGCGATCCGAGACGGCGACCTTCCCACGATCGCCGGAGCGGACCGCGTCGTCGCCGTCCTGCACGACGAGGGGCTTCTGGGGGCGCTGTCGATCGCGAAGAAACGCGGCGAGGCCGTCACGCCCCTGGAGGACAAGCTCATCGCCGACCTCGCCGCCCAGGCCGGCCCCGTCCTACGCAACGTCGGGCTGACCGACCAGCTCGTGGCGAGGCTCGAGGATATTCGCGCGTCCCGGCACCGATTGGTCACCGCGCGGGACGATGAACGCCGGCGCGTCGAGCGGCGCATCCACGAGGGCGCCGAACGGAACCTGGCCGAGGTGTCGGCGGCGCTCGACCACGTGTCCGCCGCGCTGGACCGGGACGAGGCTGCCGCTCGGGAGCTTCTGCAGGGCGTCCAAACCACGGCGACCACCGCCCTGGAGAGCCTCCGCGAGGTCGCGCGCGGGATCTATCCACCGCTCCTTGCCGACAAGGGACTCACGGCGGCACTCGAAGGGCAGGCGCGCAAGTCGCCTCTCCCGATCGGCGTGGAGTCCGACGGTGTCGCACGCTACGCGCAGGAGGTCGAGTCGACCGTGTACTTCTGCGCGGTCCAGGCGCTGCAGAACGTCGCCCGTTACGCGGATGCCTCGTCGGCTCGCATCCGGCTGAGCGCCTCGAACAGGGACCTGTCGTTCGAGGTCGCCGACAACGGAGGCGGCTTCGACCCCGCCACGACCGGGTTCGGGCCAAGCCTGCAGGCGATGAGCGACCGCCTCGAGGCGCTGGACGGGACGCTCGTCGTGCACACGCAGCTCGGCGCCGGAACGACGATCACGGGCCGGCTCCCGGCTCGAGCGCTCGAGTCCGCGCCATGAGCGTCGCCGCGGAAGAACGCGCCGCTGCCCGCCCGGCATCCAAGCGCTGGACCGCGGTCGTGGCCGGCCTCGTCTGCGCGGGCACGGCGCTCCTGATCGGCACCGCCGTCATGATGCTCGCCGTCCGCCCCGCTCCCGCCTACCCATGGCCGCTGCTCCTCGTTGCCGCCCCGACGCTCGCGGTCGGCTGCTTGATCTGCCTGCGGCGGCCGGCCGAGACCGTCGGGCGCCTGCTGCTGGGGATCGGAGTGGCCATGAGCGGAATGATCGCGCTGGGCGAATACGCGACGTACTCGACGTTCGGCCGCGTCGAGCCGCTGCCCCTGACCGGGGCCGCCGCGTGGGTCTCCAGCGTCCTGCAGGCGGGTGCGGTTTTCGCGATCCTCGTCGTCCTCGTCGCGTACCCGACCGGACACCTGCTCTCGCCCCGGTGGCGGTGGCTCTGGTGGGCGGTGGCGATCGCCGGGGTCACGGCATTCGGTGTGACGGCGTTCGGCGGGCCCACCTTCAACAGCAACCTCGACACGATCCACAACCCCGTCGGCATCGACCACCCCACCCCCGCGCTGGCCGCCCTGGTCGCGCTCGGAGACGCCGTCACCTTCCTCGCCATCGGCGGCGCCGTGGCGCAACTGGTCGTCCGCCTCATCCGCAGCCGCGGCGACGAGCGCGAGCAGCTCAAGTGGTTCGTGTACGTGGCCGTCGTGGGTCCGCTCCTGCTCTGGATCGTTCCGGGGCTGCTTCCCAGTTCCTGGGACTCGTGGGTCCTCAACGCCGCCTGGACGATCGTGCCGATCGCCCTGGTCTCCTCGATCGCCGTCGCGATCCTCCGCTATCGCCTGTACGACATCGACGTCGTGATCCGCAAGACCCTGGTGTTCGGTCTCCTGGCGCTGTTCGTGACGCTCGTTTACGCGGCGGTCGTGGCGGGCCTGGGCACGCTGGCCGGCGCGCACACTCCTGCCCTCGCGTTCGGAGCCGCGATCGTCGTCGCCGTTGCGTTCCAGCCCGTGCGGGAGCGGGCGCGGCAGCTGGCGGACCGCCTCGTGTACGGCAAGCGCGCCACGCCGTACGAGGTGCTGACGGAGTTCTCGCAGCAGGCGGCAGGAACGGGCGCGACCGACGAGATCCTGCCTCGGATCGCCGAGGTCGTGGGGCGGGGAACCGGATCGCGACGCGTTCGCGTGTGGCTCCGCGTGGGGTCGACCTTCGTCCCGTCCGCGTCGTGGCCCGAGGAAGACGGGACTCCCGAGCCGATTCCGGCCGGGCGGGACGAGCTGCCGGAGATCGAGGCGACCCGGCTCTTTCCCGTGCGGCACGGCGGAGCGCTGCTCGGCGCGATCGCGCTCGACGAGGATCCCGCGGATCCTCTGACGGAGCCGAGGACCAAGCTCGTTCGCGACCTGGCCGCGCAGGCCGGCCTCGTGCTTCGCAACGTGGGCCTGGTCGAGGACCTGCGCGCCTCGCGCCAGCGCATCGTCTCGGCGCAGGACCAGGAACGCAGACGCATCCAGCGGGTCCTGCGAGACGGAGCGGAGCGCCACCTGGTCGGGCTGGACCAGAGCCTCGAGGAGACGGAAGCCGTCGCCGCCGCCGAAGGTGCGGCGCCGATCGCGCACGCGGTGCACGACCTCCGAACGGACGCGCGCAGCGCCCTCGAGAACCTGCGCGACCTCGCCCGGGGCGTATATCCGGCGGTCCTCGAACAGGAAGGCATCGTCAGAGCGCTCGAGGCGCAGGCCGGCACGTCGCCGGTGCCGGTCGTGGTCGACGGGGACGTGGCAGCTCGGTTCCCGATCGAGATCGAGGCCACCGTCTACTTCTGCGCGCTGGAGGCGCTGCAGAACGCATCCAAGTACGCGGATCCCTCGATGGTGTGGGTGCGGGTCGCCACCGGTGACGGGGCAGTCGCGTTCGAGGTTCGCGACGACGGCCGGGGGTTCGACCCGGCCGTCGCGGGGTACGGGACGGGACTGCAGGGAATCTCCGACCGGCTCTCGACCGTCGGCGGCTCGCTGGAGGTTCGCTCGGCGCCGGGCGAGGGGACGACCGTGATCGGAACGGTCCCCCTGCCGCACGCAAGCCCCAGTGAAGCACGCTCTCTCGCGCTCGCCTCCGCGTCCGGAGAGCCGGCCCAGTGAGTGCGGCTGCGTCGAAACGGCTCGCGATTTCGCTCATCGCGGCGTCCGTCCTCTTCGAGGCCGGCCACATCGTGCTCGGGATCGTCACGGGAACGATCGCCGAGCAGGGCGTGCTCGACGTTGTCCTCACCGTCTCCGCGTTCGTCTGCGTGATCGTCTTCGCGGCGGCGGGGTACCTGATCGTCGTCAACCAGCCCCGCAACACGATCGGATGGCTGCTGATCGCGATCCCGATGATGGCCTCGTTCGCGTTCTTCGTCGGCGACTACGCGACGTTCGCGCTCGTGACCCGCCACGGGACCGTCCCGCTTGGGAGATTCGCCGCGTGGATCGACCGATGGGCGATCGTTCCGACCCTGTGCATGTTCATCCCATTGTTCCTGCTCTTCCCGGACGGCCGCATCCCGTCGCGGCGCTGGCGTCCTGTCCTGTGGATCGCGATCGGCGCGCCGGCGCTGACCACGATCGCCTTCGCGCTCACGCCGGGCAGGATGACGGGCGCCTTCGCGTACCTGAATTCGATCGACGTGACCAACCCACTGGGGGTGAGCGCGCTCGCCGGCCCCCTGCACACGGTGACCATCCTCGCCGGGCTCGTGAGCGTGGCGGCCGCCTTCCTCACCGGTGCTTCCCTGGTCGTTCGCTTCCGGACCCGGCGGGGGGACGAGCGACAGCAGATCAAGTGGTTGGCCCTGGTCGGCGTCGCATTCCTGGTGCAGCTCGCCCTGGCGGCCGTGCTCGGGCCGATCCTCGGCGACAACGGCATCGGCAACCTCGTGGGGAACCTGTTGTTCTCTTCGATGTTCTTCACGCTGGCGATCGGCATCCCCGTCGCGTGTGCGGTCGCCATCCTCAGGTATCACCTGTACGACCTCGACATCGTCGTGCGCAAGACGGTGGTCGTCGGCGCACTGGCGCTGTTCGTGACCGCCGTCTACGCGGTCATCGTGGCGGGCATCGGCACCGCCGCAGGGCTGCGCGGCAGCACGCAGCTCTCGCTGGTCGCTGCCGTGGCGATGGCCATCCTCTTCCAGCCGGCGCGAGACCGGGCGCGGCGCTTTGCGGATCGCCTCGTCTACGGCAAGCGTGCCACCCCCTACGAGGTGCTCGCGGGGCTGTCCGAGCGGATGGGGGACGCGTTCTCGACCGAGGATGTCCTGCCGCACATGGCCCGCCTGCTGGCCGAGGGAACCGGAGCGACGGAGGCGGGCATCTGGCTCCGGCTGGGCACCGATCTGGTGCCGGTCGCCTCCTTCCCATCTCCCGCCTCCCGGACGCTCGCGCGCGTCCCGGCACGCGCGGACGCGGACGGCCCGGGCGTTGCGGGATTCCCCGTCGTGTATCAGGGGACGACGCTCGGCGAGGTGACCGTGCGGATGGCGCCCGCCGACCCCTTGACACCGCCGAAGCGGGAGTTGATCCGGGACTTCGCGTCGCAGACGGGTCACGTCCTTCGCAACGTGCAGCTCATCGAGGACCTCAAGGCGTCTCGCGCGCGCCTGGTTGCCGCCCAGGACCGGGAGCGGCGCGCGCTGGAGCGCAACATCCACGACGGCGCCCAGCAGCAGCTCGTCGCCCTGGCGATACGAGCCAAGCTCGCTTCGTCGCTGGCAGGCACGGCGGGCGCTCAGAGATCGGCGGCGCTGCTGGAGGACGCCCGCGCGCGCACGCAGCAGGCTCTGGAGAACCTGCGGGAGGTCGCCCGCGGTATCTACCCGCCGTTGCTTGCCGACAAGGGTCTGCCGGCAGCTCTGGAGGCACAGGCTCGGAAGTCCGCCGTTCCCGTCGCCGTCGACGCGGACGGCGTCGGCCGCTACTCGGAGGAGGTCGAGGCGACACTGTACTTCTGCGCCCTGGAGGCGCTGCAGAACGTCGCCGGACACGCGGGGGCGGTCAGGGCGTCCGTGCGGCTCTCCGCCGCGAACGGCGACCTCCGATTCCAGGTGACCGACGACGGCGGCGGCTTCGACCCGGAGACCACCGGCGAGGGAAGCGGGCTGCAGGCGATGCGGGACCGGCTCGACGCGCTCGGCGGCGCGCTCGAGGTGGTCTCGGCGCCCGGCGAGGGGACGACGGTGACGGGACACGTGCCCGTGGGCGAACGGCAGCTGGCATGAGTCACCTCCCGTCCGTGATCCTCGCATGGACGCTCGGTCTGCTCGCGGCGGCCGGCGCCGTCGCGATCCTCGTCCTCGTCGTCACCGTCCCGCGGAGCCCGAACCTGCTCATCACGAGCACCGGCATCTCGGTGTGCGCCGGCATCGGCTTCTCGATCGTCGGTGCGCTCATCGCCTCACGCCGACCGGACAACGCGATCGGATGGATCATGATCGG
>DASPTB010000252.1:0-2405 GCA_035623615.1 Actinomycetota bacterium | reverse complement strand
TCTCGCTGACGTGGGCGTACGATCCCGCCGACCCGGGCTCGTCCGACCACACGCGGGAGCTCTTCGACCGTCAGCTGCGCGACCAGCTCGACGCCGGGCCGCCCGACTTCTGGATCGGCGAGACGTTCGGCTGGCTCGGCGAGGCGCTGCTGTTCGTCGAGCGGGCGAAGGCGACCGGCCTCCCCGTGATGGTGACGATGTCGTTCGAGCAGCCCGAGCCCAGAGCCTACGAGGGCGACGGGCCGGGGGAGTGCGCCCGCAGGCTCGCCGATGCCGGTGCCGACGTCGTGGGCGTGAACTGCCTGAACGGGCCCGAGCAGATGCTGCCGATCGCCGCCGAGATGGCGGCCGCCGTGTCGACGCCGGTCGCGGCGCAGCCCGTCGGATATCGGACGACCGCCCAGCGGCCCGACTTCACGTCGTGGGAGAACTTTCCGTACGCGCTCGACTCGATGCAGGTGAATCGCGGCGACATGGCCGCATTCGCCGTCGCCGCGCGCGACGCGGGGGTCCGCTACATCGGGTCGTGCTGTGGCTCGGTGGCCGGGCACGTGCGCGCGATGGCGCGGGCGCTCGGCAAGCTCCCCGCCGACGAGCGAGAATGGAAGTCGAAGAGCGGCAAGCCCATGTCGGGCTACGAGTACTACGACCACACGGAAACCGAAGGGCCGGGCGCCTGATCGGCGCCCGGCCCTATCGGTCGCTCCCGCGGAGCTTTCCCGTCAGACCTGGTGGACCTGCGTCAGGCTCTGCGTTCCGCTCGTCAGGATGATGCCGTACCCGTCCTCGAGGTAGAACCCGGTCCACGCCTTCGAGTTGTACGCGTCGATGATGTCCGGGTAGTTGAGGATGATGTACGGGCGGTCGTTGAAGATCATTTGCTGCATCTGGTAGACGATCTGCTGGCGCTTCGTCGGGTTCGTCGCCGACTGCTGCTGGTTGTAGAGCGCGTCGTACGCGGGGTTGTTGTATCCCGTGTCGCTGTTGCTTCCCCACTGCGACTTCGTCAGCACCGACAGGATCTCGGCCGGGTCGGGCGCCGTGTACCAGTCCCACATCGCCAGGTCGAAGGTCTTGTACTGGTTGTTCGGCGCCGTGATGGCGGCGAAGTCGGCCCCCGGGTCCAGGACCTTCAGCGTCAGCTTCACGCCGATCTGCTGGAAGTCCGGCTGCAGGATCTGGAACGTTCGCGACAGCTCGGCCTGACGCGACGTCGGCACGAGGACCGAGTACGACATCTCGTGCCCGTCCGCGACCCGGTACCCGTTCGAGGCCTTCTCGTAGCCGAGCGAGTCGAGGATCGAGTTCGCCTTCGCGAGATCGAACGGTAACGGCTTGATCGAGGGATCGTGCCAATGTCCGTCCGAGGGCGGGATGATGCTGTCCCCGGGCTCCCCATAGCCGAGGAGCACGACCTTGATGATCTGCTCCCGGTCGATGGCGTACTCGAAGGCCTGCTTCACCTGGGGATTGAGCAGTTCCTTGTTGACCGTCTTCGCCGGGTTGGAGTTGATGATGAAGTCGTAGAAGAACAGCCCCGGCGTCGTCTTCAGCGAGAAGCCGGCCTGCTGCACGGTCTTCACGTCGGTGGTCGGGACGCCCTCGATGACGTCGAGCTCTCCGTTCTTGAGCGCGGTGGTCATCGCGTCGTCGTTGGAGTAGATCTGGATCCCGAACGCGTCGATGTGCGGCTTGGTTCCCCAGTAGGTCGGGTTGCGCTGCATGAGGGCGATCTCGTCCTTGGTGTACTTCACGAGCTGGAACGGACCGCCCGACACCACCGGCTTCGACGCCGAAGGCGCGTTCTGGTACGTCTTGAGGTTCTTCCCGTTGCCCTGCGCGAGGGGTCCCCAGACGTGCTCGGGGAGGATCGGGATCACGGACAGCTGCGAGATCGAGTTGGCCTGTGCCTGCGAGTACGTGAACGTGACCGTGTTGGGGTCGGTCGCGGTGACCGTCTTCAGGTCCGTGACGTTCGTGTCGTAGTACGAGGTCGGACCGTTCTGAAACTTGACGACCGTGTTGTACGTCCAGGCCACATCGCTCGCGGTCAGTGGCTGCCCGTCGGACCACTTCGCGTTCGGGGTGAGGTGGAAGGTCAGGGTGAGGCCGTCGGAAGAGGTCGACCAGCTTTTCGCAAAGGAAGGGATGATGTTGTTGTGCGCGTCGTACATCGTCAGGTACGGATACTCGTAGGTGAAGACGAGGATGGCGTTTGCCTGAAAGGCGACGAAGGGGTTGAGGGAGTCGATCGTGCTGTCCGTGCCGATCCTGAGCGTCCCGCCCTCTTTGACGGTCGAGCCGGAGCTGCCGCCCGATCCGCCGCTCGAGCCGCCGCCACAGGCGGCGCCCAGCAGTGCGATGGCGACGAGCGCGCCGGAGATTCGAAGCCGACCTCTCATGTC
>DASPTB010000250.1:0-5736 GCA_035623615.1 Actinomycetota bacterium | reverse complement strand
TCCCGAAGGAGGGGTTCAGGAGGCCGCCGCCGCCGCCGCGTCCCGACCAGTTGGGTCACGGGGGATGGGGCCGGCGATCGGGCGGACCCGGTCCCCCGCCGGGCTTGGGTGGTCCCCCGCCGGGCTTCGGTGGTCAACCGCCCGGGTTCGGTGGTCAACCGCCCGGGTTCGGTGGCCCGCCACGCCCGGACGCCGGCGAGGACTGACCGGGCCGCGACTCCGGAGCGCCGGGCTCGATCGACCGCGTCATGACGAGCGTGCAGCCGGCACAATGGGCCGCGATCTCGGGGGCCGACAGGACCGCTGGCGGCACCTCCGCGCGGTCGACGGGCGCGAAGCCCAGTTCGCCGAAGAAACCGCCGCCGCGGTCGGTGAACAGCACGAGCCGCCGGATCCCTCGGTCGGCGGCCAGGCGGGTCGCCGCCGCGACCACGAGCGTGCCCAACCCCTGTCCTCGGAACGGCTCGGCGACTGCTACCCCGCGCAGCACGCCGAAACCGTCGCCGATGTCCAGTACTCCGGCGACCGCGGTTGGGGGTCCGGGGGACCCTTCCGGTCCGGCGAGCACCGTCGTGGCGCTCGCCTCGACCCGCTCGGCGAGGCCGTCGGGCGAGAGCCCGGCCGCCCGAAGCAGCTCCGACACGTCGGTGACGTCATCGTGGGTCGCCGGCCGTGGGCGCGCGGCAAGCCTCGGCTCGAGCAGGGCTCCGAGCGACGCGGCGACGAACGTCGGGATCGTCGCGGCGTCGAGCAGGTCCGGCAGGCGGGACGCACCGGTCGTGACGAGAAACGAGTCCCATCCCACCCCGGAAGCTCCGGCGATGTCCGTGTCCAGCCGATCACCCACGACCAACGGCCGGGAGGCGCCCGTTTCCTCGGCGGCGGCCTGGAACAGGGGTCGCGACGGCTTGCCGACGACAGTTGGCGTCGCGCCCGTGGCGGCCACGACCGCGGCGAGGATCGACCCGGCGCCGGGCCACAACCCGTCCGGAGCGGGGTACGTGACGTCGGCGTTGGTGGCGACGAGCCGCGCGCCCCGCTGGACCAACAGTGCGGCGATCCGGAGCTTGTCGTAGGTGAGTTCGCGGTCCCACCCAACGACGACGAGGTCGGTGCGGGCGGGACTCCCGTCCACCACCTCGATGCCGGCAGTCTCGAGCGCGTCCCGGACGCCACGCTCCCCCACCACGAAGGCGGTGCCGGTGATCCCCTCGCGGTGGAGGAGAGCGGCGGTCGCCAAACCCGACGTGAGGATCTCGGACGGTTGGGCGTGGATGCCCATGCGGGCCAAGCGCTCCGCGATCTGAAGCGGCGTCCTCGCCGAGTTGTTGGTGAGGAACCTGATCGTCGCGCCGGCAGTGCGCAGCCCGGAGAGCGCGTCCGCGGCGCCGGGAACGGGTTCGTCCGCCCGGTACAGGACGCCGTCGAGGTCGAACAGCAGGGCGTCGTATCCGCGGTGCAGCGGCTCGGACGGGATCGATGAGGTGCCTTCAGGTGCCACGGCGCCGGCCCGTCGTCATGCGCCCAGCCGCTCGAGGGCGCGACGGTAGACCTCCGCGTCGGGCCGCATCGCCACGGCGAGCTTCAGGTGCGCGATGGCCCGGGTTCGCTGACCCGTCTTTGCGCACGACAGCGCCAGACCGAAGTGCGCGTAGTCGTTGACGGGGTCGATCTGAACGGCCTTCGCGAACTCGCGCCGAGCCCGTGCGTTCTGTCCTGCGAGGTAGAGCGCCCGTCCGAGCGTCTCGCGAATGGAGCCCTTCTCGGGTTCGAGGAGCTTGGCACGATCGAGCAGCAGGGCCGCTTGGTGCGGGTGCCCGCCGTCCATGAAGGCACGCGCCCGCATCAGCAGGTCGTACGCCGTCGTGCCCGGAGGAGATGGAGACGTTCCCACGCGCGTGCGACGATTATGCCCTAAGGTTGCCGCCGTGCCGACCGTGCGCCCGTTCCGGGGACTGCTCTACGACCCGTCCGTGGCCGGCGACATGGAGGTGCTGACGGCGCCTCCGTACGATCAGGTATCCCCCGGCGAAGCGCGGCGCCTTCGCCAAGCGAGCTCGTACAACATCGTTCGCTTGGACCTCGGGAGCAGCTCAGCGGGCCACGACCCTGCCCTGCGGCACGCGCGAGCGGGTCAGCTGCTCGCGGAGTGGCGGCGTCTCGGCGTGTTCTCGCCCAGCGACGCGCCTTCCCTGTACCCGTACGAGATGCGGTTCGTCCACAACGGCGAGCAGCGACGCGTCCGCGGCGTGATCGCGGCCGTGGATCTGGAGCCGCTCGGTGGCAGCATCATCCCCCACGAGCGCACGCTGCTCGGACCGGTCGAGGACCGGCTCGAGCTCCTGAAGAACGTCCACGCGAACCTGTCGCCGATCTACGCCGTCTTCGACGGTCCCTCCCCGGCGTTGGCCACCCTGCTGGACGCGGTGATGATCGCGCCTCCCGTTCGCCACGTGCTCGACGAGGCGGGGACGGCTCATTCGCTCTGGGCCGCACCGGATCTGGCGGAGGAGGTCGCAGCCCTGCTGAGGACCGAGTCGGTGATGATCGCGGACGGTCACCACCGGTACGCGGTCGCCCTCGCCTACCGCGACCTCATGCGCCCCTCGGCCGGGAGCGGCCCCTGGGACCAGGTGATGATGCTCATCGTCGACGCCGCGACGGAGCATCCCCTTGTTCTTCCGTTCCATCGCGTGGTCAGCAGCGTGGTCCGGCCGTCACCCCCGGGCCGGCGCGTTCGCGACCTCCAGGAGGTTCTGGCCGGCGTGCGGGACGACGGACTGGTGGTCGGCATGGCCAGCCACGAGGACGGCGAACTCGCCCATCGTTTGATCGATCTGGACGGGCACCCACCCGCCGTCAGCGCGTTGCACGCGCAGATCCTGGATGGTCTTCCGGAGGATCACCTTCGCTATGTCCCCGACGCCGCCGAAGCGGAGGAGCGAGTCCGCGGCGGAGCGGCAGGCGCGTTCTTCCTTCCGCCGACAACCGTCGCCCGCGTCCGATCGACCGTGGTCTCAGGTGACCGTCTCCCCGAGAAGTCGACGTACTTCTGGCCCAAACCAAGGACCGGCATGGTCATCCGCCCGCACGAATCCTCTCGGGACCCCGTCGCCGCGCGCCGGGCGGGCAACCCAACAGACGCATGACGGAACACATGTTCAGTTGGCCTCCTCCAGCTTCTTCACCTCCGTCGCAACCACTTCGGTCACCGAGCGACCACCACCACCGTCGCGGTAGAAACGCCGGATCAAGTGGCCGCGCACCAGCACCGCGTCGCCCTTGACGAGCGCCTCGGACGCACGCCGAGGAAGGCGATCCCAGGCCGTCACCGGGAGAGGGAGAAGGCGCCGGTTCTCTTCCGGGATCGAGAGGCGGAACCTGGCGACCTGATCGCCGGACGGCATCGTCTTCAGCTCCGGTGAATCCGACAACCGTCCGGCCAGTACGACGACGTTGACCGACACCATGTGTCCCCCCTTCTCCTGCGTCCGAATCGTAGCGGAGGGGTACGACATTGCTGGTTGTGGGTGGCGGCGATCACCCGTGTCGCTCGATGTCTCGGCGTAGACTGCCGCGGTGGATCCGAGCGTCGTTCCCATTGACACGAAGATGATCGGGCAAGACCTCGTGACCTCCGCGTACCTCCTTCGGGGTGACGAACCGGCGCTGGTCGAGACGGGACCGAGCACGTCGTCGACCGCCGTCATCGAGGGCCTGGAGCGTCTCGGGATCGGACCCGCGGACCTCGCCCACGTCGTCGTCACGCACATCCATCTCGATCACGCGGGCGGCGTGGGCACGCTCGCCCGGCGCCACCCCGGTGCCACCATCTGGGTCCACGAGCGCGGCGCCCCGCACATGGTGGATCCGACCCGGCTGGTGTCGAGCACGGCTCGGGTCTACGGGGAGGAGACGACGCACGCCTACTTCGGTGACGTGGAACCCGCTCCCGCGGAGCGCATTCGATCGATCTCCGACGGCGACGTGATCCGTCTCGGAGGTCGCTCGCTGGATGTGCTGTACACGCCCGGCCACGCCTCGCATCACGTGGCGCTCGTCGACTCCGAGACGGGAGGCGTGTTCGTCGGCGACGCTCTCGGGATCCACCTCCCGGATGTCGGCGTGCTCCGGCCGGCGACCCCACCACCGGACATCGACGTCGAGGTGGCGCTGCGAAGCATCGAGCGGATTCGCCGCCGCGCCCGGTCGGTCCTGTTCCTCTCGCACTACGGGCCGGTGCCGGAGGTGGACGCGATGTGCGACCTGTCGATCGCTCGGATGAGGGGGTGGGCCGGCGTTGTCGGGACCGCCCTCCGCTCGTCCAAGGATCTCGACGAGATCGCGCGGCTGCTCGAGGAGCGTGGGACGAACGACGTCCTCGAGGACGCGGGCCCGGGCGCCGACATGGCGCGGTACGACATGCTCGCGAGCTACCGGGTGAACGCCGCGGGCCTGATCCGGTACTGGCGCAAGCGATGGGAGCGAGAATCGGAGGAGTCGGGCTCCGCTCCTTAGCGGCTGGACGTCAGTTCAGCGCGGCGAGCCGCTCTGCGGCGTCGAACGCGTCGGCGTCGTATCGGACGATGCGACGAAACTCCTCCGCGGCGTCGGCGGGGCGCCCCGCCCGCTCGAGCACGTCGCCCGTCACGTACCAGAGCCGCAGCTCCCACGGGTGCCCGACGTTCCGGCGCGAGGGGAATCGGTGCAAGAGCGAGAGGGCTTCCTCGAATCTGCCGAGGTCCGCGAGCGCGGCGGCCCCGACGATCGCCGCCTCCGCCCTGGTCTCGTCGGGAAGCTTGCCGCCGACCGCCTCGCGCGCGACCGGGACCGCCTTTTCCGGCATGCCCAGCCCCCGGTAGGAGTCCGCGATGAGGTGGTTCTCGTCGAGACGGCCGCTGATGCGACGGTACGCCTGCAGCTCACGAAGGGCGTCGCGGTATCGCCCCGCGCGGTAGAGGGCGACGCCGAGAACCTCGCGGACGGAGATCGATCTGGGGGCCAGGCGCTTCGCCTCCTCGGCCGCCTGGGCGGCGGCGCCGTCGCGGCCCTTCTGCAGCAGCTCTCGCGCCCGCTCGAAGCACTCAACCGCGGCGGCCTGCTTGGCTCGCGGCGCCGCCCCGCGCACCTCTTCCACGAGAGGGTCCCGGGGGCCCTTCGCGCCTCGCGTCCCTTGTTCGCGAGGCGCGCGTGCCGGCATGGTTCTGTCTGCGCCGTGACGGCCCGACGAACCGGCGGCAGAGGAGCGCCGGCCGGCTGCGTCGTGTCCTGCCCTGCCGTACGCGGCTGTTCGATGAGCGGCTCCATGTCGGCGGCGCTGCACACCGGAGGGGCGGCCGGCGGCGCTCCGACCGGCGGAGCTGCGGCCGGACTGACTCCGCCCCGAGCTCGCGCGCCCCTCGTGCGAGGACGCACCGGCGCGGGAGGGCGCGTCTGCATCGGCGCCCTTGCGCGCCGGCCGCCCGCCGCCGTCGTCCCGCCGGCGGCCGTGTGAAGCGCCACCGCGCGACGAACCACCGCGCGACGAACCACCGCGCTTCTTCGGAGGAACGGCCACGGTGATCACCCTACCGGGAACGACGAAGGGCCCCCTGAGGGGCCCTTCGTCAACGAGTCTCGGCGGCGACCTACTCTCCCACCCCGTCTCCAGGGCAGTACCATCGGCGCTGGAGGGCTTAACTTCCGGGTTCGGAATGGGACCGGGTGTCTCCCCTCCGCCATAGCCACCGAAACGGT
>DASPTB010000249.1:0-5812 GCA_035623615.1 Actinomycetota bacterium | reverse complement strand
ACGTCGCGCTCCTCGAGGATGTTGAACAGCGCGACCTGGATCCGCTCGGGCAGGTCGGGGAGCTCGTTGATCGCCACGATCCCGCGGTTGGTCCGGGGAATGAGGCCGTAGTGGATGGTCAGCTCGTCCGACAGGTAGTGGCCTTCGGCGACCCGAATCGGGTCCACGTCGCCGATGAGGTCACCGACACTCGTGTCGGGGGTCGCCAGCTTCTCGGCGTACCGGCGATCGCGCGGAACCCAATCGAGCGCGGCGGCGTCACCCTCGTCGGCGACCAGCCGGCGGCACCGGGCGCAGATCGGCCGGAACGGATGATCGTTCACCTCGCATCCCGCGATCACGGGCATCGTGTCGTCGAGGAGATTCACCAGGTGGCGGATGAGCCGCGTTTTCGCCTGCCCACGCTCCCCGAGGAACACGATGTCGTGGCCCGCGAGGATGCCCCGCTCCAGAGCGGGGATGACCGACTCGTCGTAGCCGACGATCGACGGGAACATCGACCGGCCATCGGAAAGGCCGGCGAGCAGGTTTTCCCGGAGCTCCTCTTTCACCGTCCGGTCGGCGAACCCGGACGCGCGGAGGTCGGCGATCGTGGCGGGGCGGCCGGCGGAAGCCGATGCGGCGGGGTCCGAAGCCATCCGGGCCAGGGTAGCGGGATTCCCTCCATATGTGGGCGGCCCTCCCGCCGGCCTTGTCCGACTCGGTGGGGGGCTCCCCCACCGGTTCGTCCAACCGGGGGTGGCGAACCGCCCGCCTCCGGACGACAATGGCGCACCGATCCGGAGAGGGAGCGTCCGAAACCGCCATGCCGAGCGAACCGCTGCTGTACGAACGACTCACCTGGCCGCAGGTTCGGGCCGCCGCCGGCGAGGACCGGGTCGCCGTCATCCCGGTCGCCACGCTGGAGGACCACGGCCCCCATCTGCCCATCGACGCCGACCTCCGCATCACGAAGGAGATCTGCCGGCGCGTTGCGGCGGATCTCGCCGACGAGACCGTGCTGCTCCCGGCGATCCCGCACGGCTACTCGCCGCACCATATGGACTTTCCGGGCCCGATCACGATCGGGTGGGACACCTTCACCCGCTACTGCACCGACGTGGGGACGTCGCTCGCCCGCCACGGTTTCCACCGGATGCTGTACGTGAACGGCCACGGCTCCAACCAGAACCTGGTCGAGATGGCCGCCCGCCTCGTGGGCCTCGAGCACCCCGGCGTCCTGTCGGCGGCCTGCTTCTACCTCGGCAGCCCCGAGGGACTCGCCGTCGTGGAAGAGGTGCGGGAGTCGGAGCGGGGTGGGATGGGGCACGCGTGCGAGCTCGAGACCTCGATCTATCTCGCCATCGATCCGGATGCCGTCGACATGTCGAAGGCCGTCGACGAGATCCCCACGGTCCAGTCCGAGCACGCCTGGATGGACTGGACCGACGGTTCGCTCAAGCTCATGCCCTGGTGGTCGTCGTTCAGCCGGACGGGCGTCCACGGCCGGCCGACCCTGGCGACCGCCGAGAAGGGGAAGACCCTGCTCGATGCCGCCGTCTCGGAGATCGCCGGCTACGTCCGGGAGCTCCGAGCCCGCCCGCTCCCCAGCCGGCGCGAGCCGCGCGAGACGCCCGAGGCCCCGTAAGAGACGATTCGATGGCCCAGCCCGCGACCAGGTTCGGGACGCCGCTTCGGCCCGGCGGGACGATCGGCGTCCCCGCCCCGGCGAGCCCCTACGAGAACCGCTCGGAGACGCTGCGCGGCGTCGAGTGGTGGGAGTCGCGCGGCTACCGGGTGAGGCTCGCCGACGGCGCGTTCGACCGCGACGACTACGTGGCCGGCGACCCGAAGTCCCGGGCGCGCGACCTCATGGCGATGTTCCTCGATCCCGAGGTGGACGTCGTGCAGTGCCTCCGCGGTGGGTACGGGTCCGCCCAGCTCATCCCCCATGTCGACTTCGACGCGATCGCGGAGCACCCCAAGCCCTTTGTCGGCTACTCGGACATCACCGCGCTGCACGTCGCCATCCGCCAGCGGGCGGGCCTCGCCACCATCTACGGGTACGGACTGACGGGCATGGGCGACAAGGACACCTCCGACTTCTCGCGGAACCGCCTCCTCGAGGTGCTCGTCGGCGACGGCGCCGGGGAGGTCCCGAAGGACCCCGACGACCCCTACACGCGGCCCATCCGGGGGGGCCGCGCGAGCGGCCCGATCGCCGGCGGCTGCCTGTGGCTGCTCATGCAGACGATGGGAACCCCGTGGGAGATCGACCTCGACGGCTCGATCTTCTTCTTCGAGGAGTACGACGCGCCCGCCTGGTACGTCGACGGAAACCTCACCCAGCTCCGGCAGGCCGGCAAGCTCGACGGGGTGCTCGGCGTGGTCGTCGGCGACCTGGAGCTCTGCGACTGGCGCGAGGAGCGCCCCGAGTGGCCCCGGACCAAGTCGATCGAGGACGTCCTCGAGGAGCAGCTCGAGCCGCTCGGCGTCCCGGTCCTGTACAAGCTGCCACTCGGGCACGGGAAGCACCAGGCGGCGCTCCCGCTCGGCGTTCGCGCCACCCTGGACGCCGATGCCCGGTCGCTCACGATCGATGAACCGGCCCTGCGGGGGCCTGCGTAGAAGAGAACGAGAACGACGGATGAATCAGCGACGGGAGAGGGATACGACATGAGGGGAAGGGCACGGACGATCGCGGCGCTCGCCGCGCTGGCGCTGGTGACCGCGGCGTGCAGTGGAGGGTCATCGGGGGGGAGCAGCTCCTCGAGCGGCAGCTCGGTGAAGGAGGGCGGAACCCTCCGCCTGGGGACCGCCACCGGCCTCGACTCGATGAACCCCTTCGTGGCCTTTTCGGCCGACTCCTACTCCGTCTTCGAGTACATCTACCCCTACCTGGTCCAGTACGACACGAAGACGATGCAGTTCGCGCCCGACTTCGCGACCTCGTGGGAGGAGTCACCCGACGGGTTGACGTGGACCTTCCACACGCGCCCCAACGCCAAGTGGTCGGACGGCCAGCCCCTCACCGCCGACGACGCGGCGTGGACCTTCAACATGGTCATCAAATACGAGAAGGGCCCGACCGCGGCCGACTCGGGGACCTTCTCCCACGTGAAGTCCGTCGTCGCCACCGACCCCAACACGCTGGTCATCACCTACAAGAGACCTTCTGCCGTGGCGCTGCCGAACCTGCAGGAGATGCCGATCCTTCCCCCGCAGGTGTGGAGCAAGTTCGCCACCGGCGACGGCAAGGACCTGAAGACGTTCCCGAACGTCCCGGCGAACGGGAAACCGCTGGTGAGCGGCGGCCCCTTCATGATGGTGAAGTACGTCCCGAAGCAGGTCGCGGTCTTCGAGAAGAACCCCAACTATTACGGGACGCCGGCACACGTCGACGAGTTCGGCCTGCAGTACTTCGACAGCGACGACGCCATGATCACCGCACTGAAGAACGGGCAGCTCGACGCGGCGGAGAGCGTCCCGGTCACGAGCGTCTCCGACCTGCACGCGGCCGGTGTCCACGTCGCGATCGTCGACGGCCTCGAGTTCCACGACTTCATCTTCAACTCCAACCCGAACAAGCCAAAGAACAAGGAGCTTCTCAACCCACAGGTGCGGGAGGCGTTCGAATACGCGATCGACCGCAACCAGATCGTGAAGACGGCGTGGCTCGGCTACGCGCAGCCCGGGACGACCATCGTGCCGCCGGGCACCGGCGCCTGGCACGACTCCGCCATCAAGCCGCTGCCGTTCGACCTCGCCAAGGCCAACGCGATCCTCGACTCGCTCGGCTACACGAAGGGGTCCGGCGGAATCCGCGTCGCCGACGGCCACCCCATGTCGTACACGGTGATCTTCCCGCACGACGAGCAGGGCACCGGCGACCGCGCCTTCGCGATCATGCAGAACGACTTCCGCCAGATCGGCGTGAACCTGATCCAGAAGCCGATGGACGACACCGCGGCGTTCAACGCCATCGGGGCCCCGAACTGGAAGTACGAGAACTTCGACCTCGCGATGTGGGACTGGGTTCCCGAGGAGGACCCGGACTTCATCCTGTCGGTGCTGACTTGCGTCCAGTACGGCAACTGGAGCGACACGGGCTACTGCAACAAGGCGTACGACGCCCTGTACGCACAGCAGAGCGCCGCCGTCGATCCCAAGACGCGCCAGCAGATCGTCTACAAGATGCAGCAGCAGATCTACAACGACCGGCCGTACATCGTCATCAACTACCAGGACCAGATGGACGCCTGGAACACCAACTGGACCGGGTTCATCGAGACGAACCAGGGCATCTTCAATCCTCTGTCGAAGGAGAGTATGGTCTCGGTTCACCAGGTGTAGGGGGGCACCCGGCGGGCGGGCAGCGGGCGGACCGAAGGGGCGGAGATGCGCGGAGCCGACTACGTCATCAAGCGGGCCGCGTTCGCGATCGCCACGATCTTCGTTGCCATCACCCTCAACTTCGTGCTCTTCCGACTGCTCCCCGGCACCGCGGTGACCAACCTCTCCCGCGTGCCGCACGCGACTCCTGCCCTTCGCCACGCCCTGGAGGTCGAGTTCGGCCTCGACAAGCCGAAGTGGCAGCAGTACGTCATCTATCTGCAGAACCTCTTCAGGGGGAACTGGGGCATCTCCTTCGCCAACCAGCAGCCCGTCTGGGACAACTTGAAGACCGACCTGGCGAACACGATCCCGATGGTGCTCCTCGGCACGGTGGTCTCGATCATCGTCGGGATGATCACGGGCATCATCTCGGCCTGGCGGCGGGGCACGAAGCTCGACCAGGTGAGCACGAACATCGCGATCGCCTTCTACGCGTTCCCCACACAGTGGCTTGCCCTCGTCATCTTGATCCTCTTCGCGAGCTACCTGCCGAGCCACGGGATGTCGAACGACTTCCTGCTGAACCCCACGCCGTGGGAGCACTTCAAGGACGTCATGTCGCACATGATCCTGCCCTCGCTGACGATCGCGCTCACGCTGTACGGCGAGTACACGCTGATCGTCCGCTCGGCCATGCTCGAGACGCTCGGAGAGGACTACGTGCTGACCGCCCGCGCCAAGGGATTGCCCCAGCGGACGATCGTGCGCCGCTACGCCCTGCGCAACGCGATGCTCCCGACGACGACACTGATCGCGTTGTCGCTCGGCTACATCGTGGCCGGCGCGATCCTGGTGGAGGCCGTGTTCTCCTGGCCGGGGATCGGCCTCGCTGTTTACGACTCGATCGAGGCCCGTGACTACCCGATGCTGCAAGGCGCGTTCCTGATCCTCACCGTGTCCGTCGTCTTCTTCAACTTCATCGCCGACCTGCTGTACTTCCGCCTCGACCCAAGGATCAAGGAATGAGCCAGGCAATCCAGGCAGTCGATACCGAGAACCTCTCCCTTCCGCCGCCGAGAAAGAAGGGCAACTGGTTCTGGGACATCATCAAGGGGAGCACGCAGGCGAAGATCGGTCTCGGCGTGATCCTGTTCTTCGTGATCCTGGGGATCTTCGCCCCGTGGCTCGAGCCGTACAGCGTCCACCAGCAGTCCGGCGCGGTGTTCTGCCCGCCCTCGACCAAGCACTGGCTGGGTTGCGACGACGGCGGGATCGACATGACGTCGCTGCTGATCCAGGGCGGCCGCATCTCGCTGATCGTCGGGTTTTGCGCCACGTTCGTCGCGATGGTGCTCGGGGGCGGGATCGGCATCATCGCGGGCTACTTCGGCGGCGGAACCGACATCACGCTGATGCGGATCACCGACTACTTCCTGGTGATCCCCGACGTCCCGCTGATGATCGTGCTCGCCACGCTGTTCGGCGCCCGCCTGTCGAT
>DASPTB010000070.1:0-23337 GCA_035623615.1 Actinomycetota bacterium | reverse complement strand
CGTCGGCAACCCCGTCATCGACGCACTCGTCGCGAGCGGGGTCGAGCGGGTCCCCGTTCAGGAACGGCGCGGCGTGCTGTTGACGGCGCACCGCGCGACCAACGTCGACGATGCCGAGCGCCTCGCCGAGCTCGTCTCGCTTATCCGGCGCCTGGGACGCGAGTTCGCCCCCGTCACCTTTCCCGCCCACCCGCGCACGCGCTCCCGTCTGGAGGCGGCCGGATTGCTGGAGACCGTGGCGTCGGCCCCGGGCGTGGAGCTCCTCGAGCCGGTTCCTTACGGCGACCTCCTTCGCGCGCTCGCCGCGAGCCGAGTCGTCGTGACGGACTCGGGCGGCCTCCAGGAGGAGGCGAGCTTCTTCGGGGTCCCTGGAGTGGTCCTGCGGGCGACGACCCCGAGGTGGGAGTCGGTCGCGGACGGCGGCGTCATCCTGACCGGACTCGACGCCGGCCGCGCGCTGGCCGCCGTCCGGACGCTCGCCGGGGAATCCGAGCAGCGGCGCATCGCGGCGCTATCGTGCCCGTACGGGGACGGCGACACCGCCGCCCGGGTCGTGGGGGCGCTCGCAGACCCGGCGATCCTCCGCCTGCTCCCCCCCGCGGAGCCGGCGCTCACAAACGAGCTTCCCGAGGCGTTCCCGCACGGGGATGCAACCGCGCGGGTCCGGGCGGTGCCGGCATGAGCCACCCGGCGATCGTCACCGCCGTCACCGTGGACCTCGACGACACGCTCTATCCGCAAGCGGTCTTCCTGGACGGGGCGTGGGAAGCCGTCGCCGACGCGGGGCGGGACGCGGGCATCGACCGCGGTCCGCTCCTCGCGGCACTCCTCGCGGAGTGCGCGCGCGGATCCGACCGTGGAGGCATCATCGACCGCGCCGTTGCGCAGGCCGGCGGGCCCGCCTCGTCGGTGCCGGCGCTCGTGGCGGCCTTTCGTTCGTACGCCCCGCCTGCGTTGCCGGCGTACCCCGGCACATTGGAAGCGCTCGACAGGCTGCGCGCCCTCGTCCCAGTCGCCTGCGTCACCGACGGGGACCCGCAGATCCAAGTGGCGAAGCTGCGCGCGCTCGGGCTGGAGCGCGGATTCGACGCGGTCGTCCTGTCCGACGAGCTCGGCCGCGATCGCAGGAAGCCCCATCCGGCGCCGTTCCTTCGTGCGCTGGACCTGCTCGGCGTCGAGGCCGCGGGCGCCGTCCACGTCGGAGACCGGCCCGAGAAGGACGTCGCCGGGCCGGCGGCGGCCGGCATGTCGGCGATTCGAGTTCGCACCGGCGAGTACGCCGACGCGGACGTTCCGCGGGGCTGTCCCGAGCCGCTCGCGACCGTCGACGACGTCCGTCACGCGTTCGGCTTGATCGCGGCCTGGATTGCGGGGGCGCCACGCTCCCCCGCCGGACCCAAACACGTTCCCGTGCCATCGGCTCGGGACGACGCCACCACGCTCCGTTCCGTCGGGCACACCGCCCTTGCTCCCGACGGCGGAGTGGACCACGCGGCGGTCGGCCTCCGCATGGTCGACGACCATCACCCCTTCCCCCAAGAGGTGGGCCGTCGCGTGGTCGAGGTGGCGGATCGAGATCCGAGGACCTGAGCGCGGGTCCACGAAGAGGGACCGCGAGGCGGCAGATCAGACGGCTTCGTCGGCCGGGGCCAGGCGCGACCCGAGCACGTCCTCGAGCAACCCGACCAGTCGCCGGACGTCGAGGGGCTTCGTGAGGTAGTCGTGTGCGCCCGCCTCGAGCATCAGCCGGCGTTGCGACGAGCTCGCGTCGGCGCTGATCACCAGGACCGGGATGCCCGCGGTCCGGTCGTCCTCCCGCAGACGTTCGAGGACCTCCAGCCCGGAGAGATCGGGAAGGTTCACGTCGAGCAAGATCAGGTTTGGGTGATGGTCGCGCGCGAGATCGAGCCCCATGCGTCCCTGCATGGCCACCACGAGCTGCACGTCGGGTCGCGACCCGAGGATCCGCTCCACCAGGGCGAGGTTCGCCAGGTCGTCCTCGATGTAGAGCACGGTGGGGGTCCGCTCGACGCCCGATCGCCCACTCGCGCGACGGTCCGCGCCGGCGAACGCCGCGGGGATCGGCGCAGGAACCACCGCCGCCGGGCCCGCCCACGCGAGCTCCACACGGAAGGTGCTGCCCACCCCCTGCTCGCTTCGCACCGAGACGGTCCCGCCCAGTGCCTCGACCAGCCTGCGAACAAGGATCAGGCCGAGCCCGGTTCCCTCGACCCCCGTCAGCTCCGCCCCGAGCCGCTCGAACGGAGTGAAGAGGCGACCCATCTGCTCGGGGGCGATCCCGAT
This sequence comes from Actinomycetota bacterium, assembly GCA_035623615.1. Classification (GTDB taxonomy): domain Bacteria; phylum Actinomycetota; class UBA4738; order UBA4738; family UBA4738; genus DASPTB01. The sequence continues at coordinate 21,033 of DASPTB010000070.1, read as the reverse complement.
GCCCGTGTCGGTCACGTCGATGGACACCCGGCCGTCGACGGCCATCTCCCACGAAACCGTAACGGTCCCGCTGTCCCGGTTGTACTTCACGGCGTTCGACAGCAGGTTCAGCAGCACCTGCTGCAATCGCTCGCGGTCGGTCATCACCGTGGCGTTGCCCTCGCCGTCGACCACGACCGACACGCAGCGGTCGGACGCCATCGGACGCACCAGGTCCGCCGCCGACTCGATGACCTCGCGGACGACCACCGACTCGACGCTCAGCGCCAGACCTCCGGTCTCGATCCGACCGATGTCGAGGACCTCGTTGATCAGGCCCAGCAGGTGTTGTCCGCCCTTGATGATCTGCTCGACGCTGTCGTGGTGCTCGGGCGAAAGTCCCTCCAACTGAAGCAGCTGCGCGAACCCGAGCACGGCGTTCAGTGGCGTCCGAAGCTCGTGGCTCATTCGAGAGAGGAACTCGCTCTTGGCGAGGTTGGCGCGCTCCGCCTCCTCTTTCGCCACGAGCAGATCGCCCGCGGCAGTCTGCAGCTGCTGGGTGCGCTCGGCGACGCGTGCCTCGAGCGCCACGTTCAGTCGCCGGACCTCCTCCTCCCGGCGCTTCTTCTCGGTGATGTCGAGCCACACCCCCTGCGAGAACGCCGGCTTGCCCTGCGGATCGCGGATCACGACGACGTCCTCACGGACCCACACCACGCGGCCGTCGCGCGCGATCATGCGGTACTCCATCGACATCGGACGGCCCGTGAGATGCTGCAGGTTCAGGCCGAGCGTCTCCTCGCGGTCGTCGGGGTGGAGCACCTTGACCCACAGCTCGGGGTCGGCCAGCCATTCCTCCGGAGCGTAGCCGAGCAACCCCTCCGCCTGCGGGCTCATGTAGATGGTCGACGCCGTCTCGTCCAAAGCGGAGATGTGGACGACTGCCGGCATGTGCTCGACGAGCGTGCGGAACCTGGCTTCCGCCTCCGCCAGGGCACGTGCGGTGTCGTGACGCTCGGTGACGTCTCCGAAGGAGACCACGGCCGCGAACGGCTCCGTCTCTCCCGGCCGCACGAGCGGATGCGCGCTGAACGACAGCCACTGTGTCTCGCCCGACGCCTGCTGGAGCCCCACCACCACGTCGTGGCACGGCCGGCCGGTGCGGAGCGTCACCTTCGAAGGCAGCTCCTCCGGCGGGAACGGCGACCCGTCCTCCCGAAGCATTCGCAGCTCGGGCCACGCCGTCTGCGCCCCGACGATCGCCTCCTCCGGCTGGCCCAGGATGCGCGACGCCGCAGCGTTGCAGGCGATGACCCGGTGGTCGCGGGTGCGCACGAGGATCCCTTCGTGCAACGCCTCGACCACCGTCCGGTACCAACCCTCGGACGCGTCGCCGAGTTCCCCGGCGGGATCTCCCGCCGGGCTCGCTTCCTGGTCGTCCCGCTCCCGCACCGTGGTCGGCCCTTTCCGCGGGCTACCGCCCTGGCCCGCCTGTTCCCAGTTATCGGGCTCGTCCGGAGAACGGTTGACTGTGGCCCTCGAGTGAACGTTTCGACCGGCTCGGCCCTATCCGACCGGCGCTTCATGCTCGCGCCCGGCACTGCCGATAACGGAGGCAGGGCGCCCGATGGATGGTGCCCGGAGGGACACCGATGCCGACGCGCCATGTCCTCGTCGCCGAGGACAACGAAGCAAATCGTCTGCTCGCGCTGAAGCAGCTCGAGCGGCTCGGCGTGCGGGCAGACGCCGTGGCGGACGGGGAGGAGGCCGTAGCGGCCGTCGCCGCGAGGCCATACGACCTGGTCTTCATGGACTGCAACATGCCTCGGCTGGACGGCTTCGCCGCCACGAGGCGGATCCGCGAGGCCGAGCGTGAGGCCGGCGTGGGCCGGGTGATCATCGTCGCGATGACGGCCGGAGCCATGGACGGGGACCGCTCGGCGTGCCTCATGGCGGGGATGGACGACTACCTGTGCAAGCCCGTGATGATGGACGACCTCCACCGAATGGTGTCGCGCTGGCTGTCCGGAGATGAGCCGGGGTCGGGAAGGCCCGCCGTCGAGGATTCGGGAGGTGTCCGGGACGACGGCGCCGGCTCGGCCGTGGACCCGGCGACGTTCGAAGCCTTCCGGTCGTCGCTCGGCGACGACGAGTTCGTCGCGAGCTTCGTCGACACCTTCCTGTCCCAACTGTCCGTTCGGCTCGAGTCGCTCGAAGCGTCCTCGTCGGCGGGTGACGGAGCCGGCCTCCGGTTCGTCGCCCACACGCTCAAGTCGACGAGCGCGATGCTGGGGGCGGCGCGGCTGGCTCGGCTGTGCGCGGACCTCGAGTCAGCGGCCGACGAAGCAGGCGAGGACCGCGACGATCTCGTCGCGGCGATCCGCCACGAGGCGGAGAACGTGCAGACGGCCCTTGGTCCCTGGCGGGACCGTCGCCGCGCCGTGGCCTGATCGATTGGCGGGAAGGGCCGGCCCGCCCTCAGCTCCCGTCGCCCATGCGATATCCGACGCCACGAACCGTTCGGACGTAGCGAGGGGATGACGGGTCGTCGCCGATCTTGCGTCGTAGGTTCGAAACGTGGACGTCCACCACGTGGTCGTCGCCGTACCAGTCCGGACCCCACACGCGCTCGAGCAGCACGGAACGACTGAAGGCCATGCGCGGGTTCGACGAGAGCACATCGAGCAGATCGAACTCGATCCGGGTCAGGTCGATCTTCCGGTCACCCCGAAATACCTCTCTCGCAAGGGGATCGATGCGAAGCTCGCCCACGACCCTCGCGCCCTCGCCGCTCGTTCCGCCGCGAGGGCGCCGGAGCATTGCGCGAATCCGGGCGAGCAGCTCGCGCGGAGAGAACGGCTTGGTCATGTAGTCGTCGGCACCGACGGAGAGCCCGATCAGCTTGTCGACCTCATCGGCCTTCGCCGTCAGCATCACGATGTAGGCATCGCTGAACGTCCGGATTCGTCGGCACGCCTCCACGCCGTCGAGCTTCGGGAGGCCGATGTCGAGGACGATGACGGTCGGGGCGAGGCTCCGGGCCAGCTCGACGGCCGACTCCCCGTCGGCGGCGGTCTCGACCTTGAACCCCTCCTGCTGCAGGAGCGGCACCAGCAGATCGCGGAACTCCGGCGCGTCCTCGACGATGAGAACCGTAGCCTGCGAGGCCGGACTCGATTCCCCCTGACTCACCAGTCAACACTATCAACAGGCGTCGTCGCCGCCGTGGAGGTTGCGTTCGTCGCCGCCCGGTCGCCGAGGTCAGGTGAGCGAGGCGGCGTGATCCGGGACGTACGTGTAGATGCTCTGGTCGGGGCGGATGTATCCGTCGTCGCTCTGCCGGGCCGCGAGCTCGATTCGCTCGGGGGGCTCCTCGACGTAGGGGATCCGCGTGAGGAGATGCGCGATGCAGTTGACGCGCGCGCTTCGTTTGTCGTCGGCTTCCACCACGAACCACGGCGCGTCCTGCGTGTCAGTGTGGATGAACATCTCGTCCTTGGCGCGCGAGTAATCCACCCAGTTCGTGCGGGACGTCATGTCGGTGGACGAGAGCTTCCACTGACGCATTGGATCCGTGATCCTTGCCTCCAGCCGACGGGCCTGTTCCTCGTCACTCACCGAGAACCAGTACTTGGTGAGCAGGATCCCGTCGTCGATCAGGAGCCGTTCGAACGTGGGGCACTGCTGCAGGAACGCCCGGTGCTGCTCAGGGGTGCAGAATCCGAGCACCTTCTCGATGCCCGCGCGGTTGTACCAGCTCCGGTCGAAGAGCGCCACCTCGCCGCCCGCGGGCAGCTCGGCAACGAAGCGTTGGAAGTACCACTCCGTTCGCTGCCGGTCCGTGGGCGCGGGGAGGGCGACGTGGCGAACGATGCGCGGGTTCACGTGCTCGGTGATCCGCTTGATGACGCCGCCCTTGCCGGCGGCATCACGTCCTTCGAAGACCACGATCACCCGCGCGCCGACATCCTTCACCCACTCGGACATCTTCACGAGCTCTTCCTGGAGCCGCAGGAGCTCGCGCTCGTAGGCCTTCCGGGGAACGCGATCCTGATCGTGGTGCCGCGCGCCCTTCGCGTCCGTCATCCCCACCTCCGATCGCGGAAGGAAACTCTCCCCCCGATGCTAGACTGCGCCGCGTGCTGATCCTCGCCATCATCGTCCTCGGCATGGCCGCCGGCTGGGTCGCCCAGATGATCCTCGGCCGCGGCACGGGCAACTGGGGAGAGGCGCTGGTGGCGGGCCTCATCGGGTCGTTCGTGGGCGGCCTTCTCTTCAGCCTCCTTTCCGGGGACGGCCTTCGCCTGCGGCCGAGCGGAATCATCGGCACGATCGTCGGAGCGATCGTCGTTCTGGCGATCTGGGGGGCAGTCCGAGGCCGATCTCGCGGCCGGACCTGACGGGCCGCAGCCAACCATTCCCATTGCGCGAGAGGTGATTGCCCCACCCCCCGACGGCACCTAGACTTCTGCCGACGACCCTTCGGGCGGACATCCCAGGCCCCAGACGACGGACACCAAGTCGCTCCACGAAAGGGGAACCCATGGTCGAACGACAGGCAGACGCGCGCTCCGCGGCGGCATCGGCTCCGCCGTGGTGGCTGTTCCTGATCACCGGGATCGCGTGGTTCCTGATCGCCCTGATCGTGCTGCGCTTCGACATCTCGTCCATCACGGCGGTCGGCGTCCTGCTCGGCTGCCTGTTCCTGTTCGCGGGAGTCAACGAGGCGATGGCGGGCGCGGTCGTCGACAGCTGGAAATGGCTGCATTACGTGATGGCCGTCATCTTCTTCGTCGGCAGCCTGTACGCGTTCATCCATCCACAGAACGCGTTCTGGGCGCTCGCCTCGATCCTGGGCTTCCTGCTGCTCTTCAAGGGGACACTCGACATCATGGTCGCGGTCGCCACCAAGCACGAGAACGACGTGTGGTGGCTCGGCCTGACCGCGGGGATCCTGGAGATCCTGCTGGCGTTCTGGGCCTCGCAGCAGTACTTCCCCGCGCGGGCGGCGTTGATCCTGCTGTGGGTCGGGTTCATGGCGCTGTTCCGAGGCTTCAGCGAGATCGCGCTGGCATTCGGGATGCGGCACGCCCAGAAGCAGTAGCCCGCCGAGTCGGCCGTACCCCCTCGGACGCGCTCGGGGTACCATCCATGGCGGATGGCTCCCGACGACGACTCAAAGCGCGCCCCTGAGGCCGGCGGGCCGGCGGCGCACCGGCCGTTCGACCCGGTCGGACGGGCCACTCACCTCGTGCTCGGGTCGGCCGCGGTCGTGCTCGGGGCGGTCGGCCGGGGCCTCCTGCGTCTGGGGACCGAGAGCGACCCACCCGGCGACGGCGCAAGCACCGGGGCGGCGGCGGCCTCACACGGCTCGACGCCGCAAGCGCGGTCGGAACCGGCGCAGTCGAACCCGGGCGGGCCGAACGAGTCGAGGGGGTCCGACGACGCCGCCACCGCGTCGTGGCCCGACATGCCGAACGCCGCCGAGATGGCGCTCGCGGTAGTCGGGGTCGGCGCCGAGGTCACGCGACGCCTCGTCGGCGTGGCGGCGGCCGCGGCCACGGCGGCCGAGCGCGGCGCGGCCGTCGTCATGCAGCACCAGCCGGTCCCCGAGGCAGTCGACCGCTTCCGGGAAGAGGTGACGTCGCTCGGCGAGCGCGGCGGAGCGGCCCTGCGCACCAGCGTGACGGCCGCCATGGACTACGGGCTGAATGTCGCCGCGCAGGTCGTTCCCGGCGTCGTCACGCGTGTCGACCTCGACGGCATCGTCGAGCAGGTCGACATCGGACAGATCATCGACCGCCTGGACCTGAACGAGATCGTCGGTCGGCTCGACCTCAACGCCATCGCGGAGCGCATCGACATCGAGCGCATCTTGGGGCGGCTCGACCTCGCGGCCATCACCCAGGGCGTGCTCGATCAGCTCGACCTGACCGCGATCTCGCAGCGCGTCCTCGACCAGCTTGACCTCACCGCCGTCGCCATGCGCGTGATCGACGAGCTCGAGCTCGGCGAGCTCATCCGCGAGTCGAGCAGCACGGTCACCGTCGAGGCCGTGGACGCCCTCCGCGTCGGCGGCATGAACGCCGACCGCTTCGTCGCCCAGCTGATGAACCGGATCCTCTTGCGCCGCAACGGTGAGGCACATTCACCCGACGGCCCGGAGGCGGCCGACGCATCATCCCGGGAACCTCGACCGTGACCGCGGGAGTCCGGCCCGAGGAAGCCCGGGCGATCCAGGGTCAGACGGCGGGGTTCGTCACGCGCCTCGCCGCCAACATCATCGACATGGTCGTGCTGGCCATCACATGGGTCGGGTTCCTCTTGTTCATCAGCCTGGCTCGGTTCATCGCCCACCCCCTCCGCGGCTGGCACCTGCCCGAGCCGCCCACCTGGGAGTCGGGATTGACGATCTGTCTCCTAGCGATTGTGTACCTGACGATCGGCTGGAGCGGGACCGGTCGCAGTGTGGGAAAGCGCATGGCCGGACTGAGCGTCCACACCTCGTCGGGGGCGCAGCTCAAGGCAGGTCGCGCGCTCGCCCGGGCGGTCCTCTATGTCGTGTTCCCGATCGGCTTCGTGTGGGTCCTTGTCAGCAGAAAGAACAAGTCGCTCTACGACATCCTGCTGGCGACCTCGGTCGTCTACGACTGGGGGCTGCGCCAAGCCCACGCCCCCGCAGCCGTCCCCGAGGCGTCAGCTCGCGAACGGTAGCCCGACCGTCGCCGTCCCCAGCCACCGGAGGAGCTCCTCCTCGTCCATCGGCTGCGCGAAGTGGAACCCCTGCGCGGCATGGCATCCGAGGTCGGCCAGGATCTGGGCCGACGTTTCGTTCTCGACTCCCTCGGCGACCACGGCCAGGTCGAACACGCTCGCCACGTCGATCGCCGCGCGGACGATCGCCCGGTTACCCGGGTTGTTCTCGACGCCCATGACGAAGCCGCGGTCGATCTTCACCTCGCCGACGGGAAGGCGCTGGATGTAGGAGAGCGACGAGTACCCCGTGCCGAAGTCGTCGACCGACAGCGTCACCCCCATCCTCGTCAATTCGTCGAGCGCGCGGAAGACGTGCTCGCCCTCCTCCACCATCGACGTCTCGGTCACTTCCAGGATCACGCGGGCGGGATCCACGCGAGCGGTCGCGATCTCGCGCGCGACCTCCTCGGGCAGCCGCGGGTCACTCAGGCTTCGCGCCGACACGTTCACCGACATGGTGAGCGTGGCCGCCCCCGAATCGGCGAGCCGGCGCTGCAACGGAAGCGCTTGCTCGAGCACCCACGTGGTGAGCTGGCGGATCAAACCCGAGCTCTCCGCGACCGGGATGAACTCCTGCGGCTCGAGCAGGCCCCTGGTCGGGTGCTGCCACCTGACGAGTGCCTCGACGCCGACGACCGCCCCCGACGGAAGCAGGACCTTCGGCTGGAACCGCAGCCGAAGCTCCCCACGCTCGATGGCGCGGCGAAGCTCGCCGGCCAGGACGAGCCGTTGCGTCGAGGAGCGCTCCATCGCGTCCGAGTAGCTCTCCACTCTCGACGCCCGCGCCTTGGCCTCGTACATCGCGATCTCCGCTCGGCGCAGCACCGACCGGCTGTCGTCGCCCGACTCGCGGGCGTGGGCGAGTCCGAAGCTCGGCATCACCTCCACCGAGATGCCCTGCACCTGGAACGGCTCGGTGAACGCCGCCGACAGACTCCGCACGGTGGTCTCGGCGGGCGGGACGTCGCCGGCGACCACCAGACCGAACTCGTCGCCTCCCAGGCGAGCGATCGCGGCGACCGGGCCGCGGAACCTCGTCAGCCGCTCTGCCGCCTCTCGGAGAACGGCGTCACCGACTTCGTGTCCCAGCGTGTCGTTGATCTCCTTGAAGCGGTCGAGGTCCATGACGACCGCGGCGATCGGGTCGCCCGACGCGACCTTGTCGTCGAGGACTCGCTGGAACGACGTCCTGTTGGGCAGGCCCGTGAGGGTGTCGTTCAGCGCGAGCCACTCGTTTCGCTCCGCCCGTCGCTCCAGCTCCGACGCCTGCTCGTCCAGCCGGCGAGACGCCTGCGACACGATGCGGAACAGCGCGGCGTAGAGCAGCAGCAGCGCGACCAGTGTGAACAGCAGGAGTTGCCGCGTGTCGCTCGCGATTGCCGCCCCGATGGGCTTGTAGGGGACGTAGAGCTCGAAGGCGCCGACCGGGCGCTCGTTGCCGAACCGCAGTGGCAGATACACCTCGAAGAGCTGCCCGAACTTGCGCTCGTCGACGTTCTCCGCGTTGTCCAGCGAGCTGATGTCGGAGGACACCTTGCCTTTCAGGGCGTCCCCCAGCTCGTCCTCGATGGGGAACGTCCGCCCGATCAGCGAGTGGTCGTCCGAGTACACGATCTTGCCCGTCGGCGACCAGATCTTGATGCGGGCGATCCGGTGGTCCTGGAGGCCCTCGCGGAAGGCCTCGTCCATGTCGGATATCTCTTCGGGCGTGAGGCCCTGGATGATGTCGAGCGGAGTGAGCTGCGACTGGAGGCCCACATGCGCGACGAACTCGGCGGAGTCCTGGGCGTTCTCGAGCCCGCGGTGGCGGATCAGGTTCGCCTCGAGCCTCCCGAGTCCGAGGCCGAGCACGATCATGGCGGCCGCGCTGAGGAGCGCGAACCGCCCGACGAGGCTGTACCGCTTCACCGGAGTGATATCGGCACCGAAGGGCCTTCCCCCAAATCGGTAGCACGCTGTAGGGCGACCGGTCTACGACATTCCACCCTTGTGGCCCGAGGGCGCAGGCCAGCCCGGCCATGCCGGGAGCCGAATTCACCCCAATCGCGGGATGCCCCCGGCCGGTTCCTGTTCCTATCCTGGGCCCACTGGAGGAGAGGAGGCGCCGTGAGCACGGAAACGGAACCCGAAGCGACGGCCCCCACGGTCTCGGAGCGGGCCGGACAGACGACGACCCGGGAGCCTGACAGGGTCCCCCACCTGACCCCCAAGGAGCGGGCGGCGCGGGGGAAGGCAGCCCGCAAGGAAGTGCCGCGCGAGGCGCACGCCGGATGGACCGCTCCGGCCGTCCGTCCGGACCCGGTCTCGCTGCTCGAGGCCCAGGCAACGACCCGCGTGCCGGACCTGGTGCCCATTCGCTACGGGCGGATGCTCGCCTCGCCATTCGCCTTCTACCGAGGCGCCGCGACCATCATGGCGTCCGACCTCTCGGACACGCCTCGCTCGGGGCTGATCGTGCAGGCGTGCGGCGACGCGCACGTATCCAACTTCGGTGTGTTCGGGTCGCCCGAGCGCGAGCTGCTGTTCGACATCAACGACTTCGACGAGACCTTGCCGGGCCCCTGGGAGTGGGACGTCAAGCGGCTCGCCGCCAGCCTCGCCATCGCCGGGCGCAACAACGGGTTCGCGGCGAAGGAACGCAACCAGATCGTCCGCGACGCCGTGCAGAACTACCGAACGGCCATGACGCAGTTCGCGGCGATGGGCGACCTCGACGTCTGGTACGCCCATCTGCGCGTCCAGCAAGGGCTTCCGCGGATTCGGGAGATGCTCGACAAGAAGAACCTGCGGGAAGCGGAGAAGATCGTCGACAAGGCCAGAACCAGGGACAGCATGCAGGCGTTCGAGAAGCTGACGCACGTCGTCGACGGCGAGCGCCGTATCGTGAGCGATCCCCCGCTCATCGTCCCCATCGAGGAGCTGTGGCCCGCCGACCAGGCGAGTGCGTTCCAGGAAACCGTGCACCGGCTGATCCGCGCGTACCGCAGGACCCTCCTGGGAGACCGGCGGCACCTTCTGGAGGGGTTCCGCTTCAGCCACCTGGCCCGCAAGGTCGTGGGCGTGGGCAGCGTCGGAACGCGGGCGTGGATCATCCTGATGCTGGGCCGCGACGACCAAGACCCGTTGTTCCTCCAGGCCAAGGAGGCCGAGGCGTCGGTCCTCGAGGCGTACGTGGGCAAGAGCCGGTACGCCCAGCACGGCCAGCGCGTCGTCGAGGGCCAGCGGCTCATGCAGGCCGCGAGCGACATCTTTCTCGGGTGGGAGCGGTTCACCGGCCTCGACGGCGTGTCGCGCGACTTCTACGTCCGCCAGCTCCGCGACTGGAAGGGCTCGTGGGCGCCCGAGGCGATGGTGCCGCAGGTGATGAGCGTCTACGGAGGGATGTGCGGCTGGACACTCGCCCGGGCGCACGCGCGTTCGGGCGATCGGATCGCGATCGCGGCGTACCTCGGAAAGAGCGACGCGTTCGACCGCGCAATCGCCGAGTTCTCGGAAGGCTACGCCGACCAGAACGAACGCGATCACGCGGCCCTGGCCGCGGCCGTGAAGAAGGGCCGGATCGAGGCGACGGTCGAGGTCTGAGACGCGGCGGGTCGTGGAACTCGCGCCCGCAAAAGGCTACGGTGCCTCCAATCGTCATCCACGGAGGAGGGCCGTGGTGGACGTCGAAGAGGGATGAAGCCGCCGGCCACCGCGACTGGGGAATCGCCGACACCGGACCGGGTGGATGTGGAACACCCGGCCACGACTGGGCCTCGCTCCGGGTTCCGCACGGTCCGTATCTTTTCTTCGGCCGCCAGCGCTCCGCGGGCGCGACGGCCCACGGACATCATCCTGCTGGCGCTGTCCATCACCGGCGTCTTGCTCCTCGCGTTTCCGGCACCCGGGCCAACGAAGCTGGACACGGCGATCACCGACTTCGTCCAGTCGCTCCCCGGACTCATCGGGTGGTTCTGGGAGATCTGCTACGACCTGCTGCTCGGCTGGTCGCTGGTCCTGTTGGGGTTGGCGATCTTCACTCGTGGGCGGCGGCGGCTGTTCTTCGAGGAGCTGCTCGCGGCTGCTCTGGCCCTTGGATTCGCGGTGGTGGCCGGCCGAGCCTCGGGCACGGATTGGACGCTCAGCCTGAAGTCGATCGGCTCCTCCGGACCTCCCCCCGTCTACCTGGCGGTTCGTCTCGCGATGTCGCTCGCCGTCGTCGTCACCGCCTCGCCGCACATGACGCGACCCCTTCGCCACGTGGGTCGATGGGTCATCGGGTTCGGAGCGGTGGCGGGCATCGCGCTCGGGACGACGCTTCCGATCGGGATGCTCGCCGGCTTCCTGATCGGCACCGGCTCGGCGGCGATCGTGCATCTGCTCTTCGGATCGCCCGGAGGCCGCCTGACCCTCCAGCAGGTCGCGGACGCGCTCGAGGATCTCGGTGTCGCCGCGACCGGCCTGCAACACGCCCCGCTGCAGCCCGGAGGCGTGGCCCTCGTCACGGCCACGACGCCCGATGGAGTCCCGCTCGTCGTGAAGATCTACGGCCGGGACGCCTGGGACGGACAGCTGCTCGCCTCGACATGGACGGCCCTGTTGCGCCGCGGCCAGACACCGCACATGAGCGCCGGGAGGCTCCAGCAGGTGGAGCACGAGGCCTTCGTCACGCTCTTCGCGCAGCGGGGCGGCGTCCCGGTGCTTCCGATCGTGGCGGCCGGTGAGGCGGAGGAGAACGACGCCCTCCTCGTTGCCGAGCGGACCGGTCGTCCGCTGGCAGATGCCGGGCCCGTCGCCGACGACTATCTGCGCGCGGCGTGGAGCGCGGTCGGTGCGCTCCACGACCTGGACATCGCGCACGGGCAGCTCGACGGCTATCGCGTCGTGGTCCGCGACGACGGCTCTCCGGCGATCGCCGACTTCGCCGAGGCCACCGTCCCCTCATCGAGGGCGGACCGCATGGTGGACCGCGTGCAACTGCTCGTGACGACCGCCTTGTCGGCGGGTGAGGAACGAGCGGTATCGGCCGCCGTCGACGCCCTCGGCACAGACGGCCTGGGCGAGGTCCTTCCGTACCTGCAGCCGGCCGTGCTCGATCGTGCCACCCGGCATGCCGTCCGCGACCAGGACTGGTCGCTCGATCACCTCCGCAAGCTCGCGTCCGAGGCCGTGGGGACGGAGCCTCCGGCGCTCGAGAAGCTTCGCCGCGTGTCGTGGGGATCGATTGCGCTGGTGGTGCTCCTCGGCATCGTCGCGTACTCGGTCATCGCCGCGATCGCCAACATCGGCGTGCAGACGCTGATCGACGATCTGAAGAAGGCCGACCCATGGTGGTTGCTGGGCGCCCTGCTCATGTCGCCGACGATCCAGGTCGCCCAGGCGTTCGGCACCATCGGCGCCTCGATCCGCCCCGTTCGGTTCGTTCCCGTTCTGATGCTCCAATACTCGATCCAGTTCATCGCACTCGCGGTGCCGAGCTCCGCGGCGCGGGTCGCGCTCGAGGTTCGATTCTTCGAACGCAACGGCGTCGATCCCGGCGGCGCGGTGTCGATCGGCGCGATCGACAGCGTCTGCGGGTTCGTCGTGCAGATCGCGTTGATCCTCGTGATCACGCTCACGGGGCTCGCGCACCTCAGCCTGTCGTCGAGCTCGTCCTCGAGCTCGACGACGTCGGGTTCCTCGTCGGGCGGCATTGGCCTTATCGGACTCACGATCGCGTTGCTGCTGGTCGGCCTGCTGATCGGTCTCGTCGTGCCGAGGTTCCGCCACGCGATGCGCGACGCGATTCCGCGTCTGCGCGCCAGCCTGCGTGCGCAGCTGGCCGCGAGCGCGTCGGCGCTCCGAGTGCTCCGCTCCCCCTCGAAGCTCCTGCTCATCTTCGCGGGCAACCTTGCCTCGCAGACGCTCCAGGCGATCATCCTCGGCGTCTGCCTGGGATCGTTCGGCTATCACACGCCGCTCGCGGGACTCATCCTGGTGAACACGTTCGTGAGCCTGTTCGCGGGGTTCATGCCGGTCCCCGGGGGGATGGGCGTCGCCGAGGCCGGCTACACCGCCGGCCTCGTCGCACTCGGCATTCCCAACAGCATCGCGATGTCCACCGCCATCGCCTACCGCCTCGTCACGTTCTATCTGCCCCCGCTCTGGGGCTCGCTGGCGATGCGCTGGTTGCGCCGGAACGCCTACATCTGACCGACGGGCCCGCCTCACCGGCTCAAGCTCAGGCCGAGACGACCGATATAATCCAATTCCGAGCACGAGAGGGAGTTGGAGCCGTTGGCCGCGCGACGCCTGGCTGCGCTGTGGTGTTCGACGGCCGTCGTGGCAGCGATGCTCGTCCTGCCGCTCGGCACCGCGCCGGCGGCCGCGGGAACGAGCGCGCAGACGGGGCTTCGCGACCTGACGAAGTTCGTCAACCCGCTGGTGAGCGTTCGTCACCGCCGCGTCGAGCCGCACACACCGATCACGGGGACGTCGTCGAACGGCAACACCTTCCCCGGAGCGGACGTTCCCTTCGGGATGCTGCAGTGGAGCCCCGACACCACCTCCAACACGCCCGGAGGGTACGCGTACGGCGACTCCACCATCACCGGATTCAGCCTCACACATTTGTCCGGGGCGGGGTGCCGGATCTTCGGCGACTTCCCCTTCCTTCCGACGACCGCCACGCTCGGCGCCTCGCCGGCCAACGGGATGTCGCCTTACGACTCCTCGTTCGGCCACACGAGTGAACAGGCCGCTCCCGGCTCGTACGCCGTGACGTTGTCCCGCTGGCGGATCGGCGTGCGGCTGACGACCACGGTGCGCGCGGGAATCGGCGCGTTCACCTATCCGGCGGGCGCCGGGGCCCACATGGTGATCTCCGCCGGCAGGAGCGCCAACGGCAACACGGCCTCGTCCGTGACGGTCGTCGGCAACAACGAGGTGTACGGCTCGACGACCAGCGGCCGCTTCTGCGGACATCTGGGCGCGTACACGGTGCACTTCGCGGCGCAGTTCGACCACCCGTTCGTCTCTTGGAGCGTGTGGAACGGATCGCGAATCGCACACGGTGGTCGCGCGGCGTCGGGCCAGCACACCGGCGCCTTCCTCAACTTCGGGATCCACGCGAGCCCGGCGACGATCCAGGCCAAGGTGGCGATCTCGTTCGTGGGGCCGAAAAACGCCTTCGGAAACCTGCACGCTGGGATCCCCGGATGGTCGTTCTCCACCATTCAGACGGCCGCGACGAACGCGTGGAACGCCGCTCTCAATCGCATCCAGGTCACGGGAGGAACCGACGCCGAGCGCGACGTCTTCTACACCGCGCTGTACCACTCGCTGCTGTTCCCGAGCGTCTTCAGCGACGCGGACGGGCAGTACGTCGGCATGGACGGCAGGGTGCACACGGTCGTCCCCGGTCATCCGCAGTATTCGAACATCTCCGGTTGGGACGTCTACCGCAGCGAGATCCCCCTCCTGGCGCTGTTGTACCCGCAGCGGGTCAGCGACATGGTCCGGTCGTTGCTGAACGACGCCGCGCAGAGCAACGGATGGCTGCCCAAGTGGCCGATCGCGCGCATGACGCCCGACGTCATGGACGGCGACTCGGCGGACCCGATCATCGCCGGCGCGTACGCTTTCGGCGCACGCGGCTTCCCGGCCGGCGCGGCGCTCTCACGGATGGCGTACGACGCCGGCCACTCGGGCACCGGACCCGCCGGCTACGTCGAGCGGACGGGGCTCGGAACGTACCTCCAGCGCGGATGGGTCGCGTACTCCACCTCCTCCCCCGACCTCAAGGGCTCGGCGGCGACGACGCTCGAGTACGCCACCGACGACTTCGCCGTGGCACGCCTTGCCGCGTCGCTTCGGGAGTGGTCCACCTGGTCCCTGTTCATGCACCGCGCCCAGAACTGGCAGCGGCTCTTCAATCCCACGTCCGGGTTCCTCCAACCGCGCATGTCCGACGGTTCGTTCGCCGCGGGGTTCAAACCCTCGAGCGTGACGGGCTACCGTGAGGGCGACGCCTACCAGTACGCGTGGATGGTGCCGCACAATCTCGCCACGCTCTCGCTCGCCATGGGCGGGAACGACGCGATGGGCGCGAGACTGCAGACCTTCTTCTCCTCACTGACCGGCGGATGGACGTCGCCGTCGTACACCGGCGCGAACGAGATCGACCTCGAGGCACCGTGGGAGTTCGACTTCGCGGGGTCGCCGTGGAACACCCAGGACGTGGTGCGCCGGATCCTCACGACGCTCTACACCGACAGTCCGAGCGGCATTCCCGGCAACGACGACCTCGGCGCCATGTCCTCCTGGTACGTCTGGGCGGCGATGGGCCTGTACCCGGAGATTCCCGGCGTCGCGGGCCTCGCCGTCGGGAGCCCTCTCTTCACCGAGATCGACCTGCACCTTCCCGACGGCGCGGTGACGACGATCCAGGCCGCGGACGCGGCCGACGACACTCCGTACGTCACGAGCCTGACCGTCGACGGTGCCGCGGTGTCGACGCCGTGGATCCCCCTCTCCGACGTGACCGAGGGCTCGACCTTTGTCTTCGGACTTTCCGGCTCACCCGACACCGACTGGGGAACGGCGGGAACGCCACCCTCCTATGTCGGGGGTCAGGCTCCCGGCATTGCCTTCTCCGCGCCGAGCGGCACGCTGAGGGTGCCGGCGGGCGCGTCGCAGCCGCTGGCGGTCGGGATCCGGAGCGTGGTCGACTCGAATCTCTCCGTGTCCTGGACCGTGTCGGTCGAATCCGGCAGCGGGTTGTCGGTGACCCCCAACAACGGGCCGCTCGCGGTTGGGCCCGGCGCCCAGCAACAGACCTCGGTGAAGATCGCGGCCTCCCGGTCGGCGCGCTCAGGCACCATCGTGCTGCGCGCGCAGGCGACGACGCCGGGCAGCGACCCCGTCTGGCTCGCGCCCGTGATCGTCCACGTGAACGTCACCTGACGGTCGCGTGGCCCGGCGCGGGCGATGGTCCCCGCCGGGCGGGGCCGGGTGGCCCCTCCCCGGACCGGGCGTTGCTGCCAGTCTCCCGGCATGAGCCCGGGAGGTACCCATGAGGACGAAGCCGAGGGTCCTGCTGGTGCAGCGCGATTCGGATGAGCGTCGCACGCTCTCCGGCTGGATCGAGGATGCCGGGTACGAGGTGGCCACGTGCTCCGGTCCGTCGGCGCCCTCCTATGTCTGCGTCGGCGACGGGACGGGAGCATGCCCGCTCGTGGACGAGGCGGACGTCGTGGTGCTCGACTGCCGTCTCGAGTGCGAGGAAGTGGGCGACGGAACGTCCGCCGCGGACCTGCTCTCCTTCTATCTGTGTTCCGGGCGGCCCGCCGTGGTCCTCGGTTCGGAAGGCCTCGCCAACATGTTCCCTGCAGAGGAGGTCGTCTTCCTCGACGAGATCAGCTCCGGTGGAGGTCTGTTGGACGCGATCGACCGGGTGACCGGCCGAGCCAACGTCGGGGGCGCTGCGAGAACCCGGACGTGATCGGCTTCCGCGCGGGCGACCACAGAACCACCCCCGCCCGCCGCCCGTAGACCTTTGACCAGACGGGCTGCGGGAGGGAATCGGAGTGCTGGGCGAGAGGCTCGCCGGGTCGTGTGCGCGGAGGCCGGCGGCCGTGGGGTGCCGGCGGGTGGCGGCCGTGGGGTGCGCGCTCCTGTTCGCGCTGGCGGCGGGCTGTACGCCCGGGCCGCCCCGGGCCGCGGCGCCCCCGGGCCGTATCCCGGCGCGCAACGCGCCCCCCTTTCCCACCACGAGCGGCGTGCGACGAGCCCTTGGCGCCCAGTACCTCGTGATCGCCCGTTCGGGCAACCGGCGACTCGAGACCGACTTCGACGGGCTCGAGGACCGGGACGGGCACGACCTCGCGGCCGCCGAGGCGGATCTTCGCGACGCGGCTGCCACCGAGCGCCTCTTCGACCGGCGCCTCCTCGCGATGACGTTCCCCCCAGCCCTCGAGGCGTTGGCGCGCACGCTGTTCGAGGTCAACGAGTCGAGGGCGAGCCTCACAGCGAGGGCGGCGGCCTCGACCTCCCTGGGGGAGCTCGCCTGGTATCGCCCTCAGCTGGATACGGCGAACGGCGCGGTCGAGCGCTGGGTGCGCGCCCTCCGCCGCCAACTGGGGCTGCCGCCACCCGACACCGACTGAGCGCCGAGACCGACCAAGACAGCCCAAAGACTCGCGAGACCCGAATTGGCGATTCCGCATTCGCAAGTGGGCCAGGAAGCCGATTGACTTTCCTCGATTGCGCCTTCATCCTCGGCTGATTCCTCAGGGCCAGAGACTCTGAGAGCTTGTTAATGAGCGACCCTCGTTTCTTGGCGCGTAGGGCAGACCCGGCAGGGTCGCGCGAGGGCGCGGGAAGGAGGTGTCAGGGCAGCTAAAGGGTTCCGAACATCGTGATTTTGCAGGATCCAAGCTCGCAGAAGGAGGGACTCAGTGCGCGCACCCATCAAAGTGGCCATCGCGTCGACCGTCCTCGTCAGCGCGATCACCGTCGCGGCACTCGGCCTGAGCGCCGCATCCGCATCCACGCACCACGCCGCGAAGGCGGCCCCGAGGATGGTTAGGGCGAGCGCGCCGCTCGCCAAGAGCGGAAAGGCCGGGTGGCAAGGACAGTACATCTACAATGTGCCGTCTGGTATTGGTGGGCTCTTCTTCCACTACCCGTGCCCAACCGGCCGGACGGCGTTGAATGGAGGGTTCGGCATCTCGACCAGCGACCCCAATGAGGCAACGATCAGCCTGATCGGCAATGCACCTCGAGCGGACATCACGCCTCTGTACTCGGAGTGGGGCTGGACGTTCGTGTGGCCGGGAGGGGTCTCCCCGAGCGGCGGCCAGATCGCCTTCAACGTCGACTGCAAGTAGCTCCTCGCCGGATCGAAGGGGGGACGGCGGCGTCCGTCCCCCCTTCGATTCTCGCCACCAAGGCGATCAATCGGTCGGACAGCAGCCGTGAGGATCAGTCGGGGCGGCCGGATTCGAACCGGCGACCTCCTGCTCCCAAAGCAGGCGCGCTAACCAAGCTGCGCTACGCCCCGCGCCACGATTCTAGGCCGGGGCGGCGCGCGAGCTAGAAAGGAAGATCGAACCGGCCTTCGCCGACGATCGCCACTCCCCCGCCCACGTGGACGGTCAGCGATCCGCCGTCGTCCGCCACATCGACCACGAGCGTGCTGGGGCGGCCAATCTCGACGCCCTGCGACACCACGATCTCGCCGGGAGCCAGCACACCATGGTGCACGAGGTAGGCGCCGAGCGGCCCGGCGGCGGAGCCAGTCGCGGGGTCCTCGCCGACGCCGAGGTCGGCATCGAACAGTCGGGCCTTCGCGCCGGCGGTGTCGGCGGCGAACAGGTAGAAGCCGTCGGATCCCGATGCCTTCACCACCTCGCGGACCGTCGGGGGATGCGCGTTCGCCCGCACCACTGCGTCGCGGTCCACGGCGGGCACCATCAGGTGCCGCAGTCCGGTCGAGACCGCCTGCACCGGCAGCGACGGGTGGAGGTCGTCGACCTGCAATCCCGCCGCCCGCGCGACCGCGACGCGGTCCTCGAAGACCGGGCCGAACACCGGCGGACCCTGCCGCATTCGGGCAGTACCCGCGCCGGGATCGGCGGAGACCCAGAACTCCCCCGCCGCCACCTTTTGCGTCGCGGGAGATGTGACGGCTCCCCGCGATACCAGCACGAACGCGGTCCCAAGCGACGGATGCCCCGCGAACGGCAGCTCGCCGCCGGGCGTGAAGATCCGCATCGCGTACCGGTCACCCGAGGCCTCGGACACGAACGTGGTCTCAGAGAAGCCGATCTCTTTCGCGACCGCCTGCATCTGGGCGGTCTCGAGTGGGATGGGCTCGGGGACGACGCAGAGCTGATTGCCGGCGAGCGGCCGGTCGGTGAAGACGTCCACGAGGACGAAGGGAACCTTCACGCCGCTCATGCTACCGTCGCACGCGAGAGCCATGGGAGCCGTCGACGAGGTCGTGTTCCTGCTGGAGGAGGCGTTCTCCGGCGAGGGGATCCGCGAGACGAACGAGGCGCAGTCGTTCCTGACGAACCTCCGGAGCGTGGACACCTCGTTCTGGCGGGCGCTGCCCGCGGGAGGACAGCGTACGATCGAATCGATCACACTGCACGTCGGCGGCGCAAAGGTCATGTACGACGACTACGCGTTCGGGGCGGGAACGCTGCAATGGACCGACATCACCGTGCGTCCGTGGCCGCGGGGATTCGCCCCGATGGACGAGGCGATCGCGTGGCTCAAGACCGTTCACGGAGCGCTCCTCGACCACGTCCGCGACCTGGACGACGCCGCGTTGTCCGAACCGCGAAAGGCCAACTGGGGGGCCGAGAGGCCGACGCGCTGGCTCCTGTCGATGCTGATGCAGCACGACACGTACCACGCCGGCGAGGTGAACCATGTGCGGAGCCTGCTCGAACGGGACGACTTCTGGCGCTGGGGGTGACTCGCGGGGTTCACCGCGGCCGCCCGGTAAGCTATGGCGCGAACCCGCGGGTGTAGCTCAATGGTAGAGCTCCAGCCTTCCAAGCTGGTGACGGGGGTTCGATTCCCCTCACCCGCTCAACCCTGGCAAACGGTGCGCTTCGGAGCCGTCAGCGAGATCGTCGTGGGCAGATAGACGGTCGTGTGCCTCGTGACCCCGAAGAGCTTGAACGTCACCGGGATGTCTCCGAAGGAGACGGCGCCTTCTCCCTGCACACACCTGCGCATCTGCATCGTGACGAGGACGTTCACGAAGTCGTTGTTGGAGAGCCTGAAGGGGCGGAACGCCACGATGGGTGGAGCCGTCCCTTCGAAGTATTGCAGCTGCACGCGAGAGACTCGGTAGAAATCGAAGGGTTGCGGCAGGGCTCCCACGTGCGTGATGGTGACCGGCACCGGACCATCGTTCGAGAGAGTGAACCAGAAGCTGAACTGCTTTCCGGGGACCAGATCAACGCGGTACGCCGTGAAGCCCTCGCCTTTCGGCGACGAAAAATCGCCGAGGTCCGTGGCCCCCGACCCGTGCACGCCACTGACCCCGGTGCACTGCTCGTGGCAGATCGGATCGTAGTTCGCCAGGAACCATCCGCCGAAGGCGAGCACCGCGCCGATCAGCACGAGGAGCGCGACCACCACCCGCCGCGGCCAGCGCCGTGGGGGCGCGGAGGTGGGCGCGAGCTCAGGCTCGTGGGGCGGAAGCCGAACCTCCGTCTGCATGTCCCGGCGACTCCCTTTGGCGACTTCGCGAAGTATGACCCACAACGGCCTGCGAGGGAAGACCGGGGGCATCGGGGAGGGACGGCGTCTCGTCCCTCCCCGACGACCGCAACCACCTAGGGCGAGAGAACCGCCTCGAAGGCCGCCGCCATCTCGAGGTAGCCCTTCCCGTTCGCGTGGATGTTCGGGCCCCGCGGGGGCGCGACACACATCCACGTCCACTCGCACACACGCGCGACGTTGCGGGGCACCGGTCCGAACCCGGGCAGGTTCACCTGGTCGGTGAAGTCGCTCGTCGAGAACGTCGTCTGGACGTCGGCGACCGGTGCGCCGAAGGCACCATAGACCGCGTCGATCGCGCCGTTGTATTGCTCGGCCAGTTGCTCGGACTGCTGCGCGAGCGTCTGACCCGCTGGTCCCTGGAGCCACGCCGCCAGGAACGGGTCGTAGTAGTTCATACCGACGATCGGCACGCCGGGAGCCGCCGCCCGCAGCTGCGACATGATGGCCGGGAGGTTCTTCTGCACGTTTGCGAACGCCTGCTGCACGCACGGGAGACCCACCGAGCCGTCCTTGATGCAGCCGTCGACGTCGTTGGCGCCGATGTCGATCGTGACGAACGAGACCGAGCCCGCGTTGCGCTGCAGGAAGTGCACGGCCTGACCGAGCTGCGAGCCCTGCCCATACGAGCACACGCCGCCGGCAATCATCGACGTCGTGGTCTCGCCGAGGCACCCCATGTTCCGCAACTGGATACCGGGGATGACTGTACGCTCGGCTTGGAGCACGTCGTTGGCGTACCCGGTCTTGGTCGGCACGGTCAGGCCGTCCTGGTTGGGCTGCGCGCCGGCCGCCAGCGAGTCGCCCAAGGCCAGGTAGTAGTGCATGGTGCCCTCACCCGGACCCGGCGCCGCGGCGGCGGCCCCCGCCACCGCGCTCACCATCAGGAGAGCCGTGCCGAGCGTCACCGCCCAACGCGAGCCCCGCAACGGAAGTCTGGACATGTTCCCCCCTTACCGGCGGCCGGTGCGGTCCCCTCCGGGCCGCCTGGACGCCCGGCCACCACGTTCGAACGACTATGCGATCGGAGCCCGTCCC
>DASPTB010000062.1:0-4749 GCA_035623615.1 Actinomycetota bacterium | reverse complement strand
TCCACCCCGATGTCCTCGGCGACCGCGCGGATCTGCGCGGCAACGGTTTCCGGCAGCACGTCGGCGACCCCGCTCACGCCGCGCGTGTTCTGCACCGTGATCGAGGTGATCGCGCTCGTTCCCCACACGCCGAGCGCGGCGAACGTCTTCAGGTCGGCCTGGATCCCCGCCCCGCCGCCCGAGTCCGAACCCGCGATCGTGAGCGCGCGCGGAACACCGCGAGCGCTCACCTCGCCTTCACCGCCCGGCAAAGTGATCCCATCCCCTCGGCTCGAGCGGCCGCTCGGAGCCGTCGGCCCTGATCGTCACGAGGCCCGACCCCTCGCGAATCTCGCCGATCTCGGTGAGCGCGGTCCCGTACCGGTCGTGCAGCTCGGCGGCGGCCTCCTTCGCGGCCGCGGCCGGCATCGTCGCGAGCAGCTCGAAGTCCTCGCCGCCCTCCAGGGCGAGCTGCACCGGACTGACCGGCATCACTCTTTCCAGGTGCCGCAGTGCCGGCGCCACGGGGACGTGGCCCAGGACCACCGCGCCCGCGACACCGCTCGCGCGGCAGACGCGCGCGAGGTCGAGCGCGAGGCCGTCGGACACGTCGATCATCGCCGTCGCTCCCGCTCGCGCGAGCGTCCTTCCCTCTCCGACGCGCGCGACGGGACGCTGCAGCGCCGCCGACAGGTCGCGCGCCCACGTCGTCCCGACGACGGCCGCGACCGACGACGCCGGGGCGCGCTCGAGCTTCAAGCCGCCGGCCGCCGCCCCGAACGCGCCCGTGACGAGGATGCGGTCGCCGGGACGAGCGCCCGACCTCGGGACGGCGCCGGTCTCGGGCACCTCGCCGGTGAGCGTCACCGACACGATCGCCTCGGTGGAACGCGACAGGTCGCCGCCGACGACCGACAGTGCGTACTCGTCCGCCGCCTCCCGCATGCCCGCCGCCAGCTCCACGACCCAGGCGGCGTCGAGGTTCGGCGGAATGCCCAGGGCGACGAGCGCGAACCGGGGGCTCCCGCCCATCGCCGCGACATCGCTCACGCTCACCGTGATCGCCTTGTACCCGAGGTCGCGCGGGGGGGTCTCGGGGCGGCGGAAGTCGACGTTCTCCACGAGCATGTCGACGGTCAGCACGCCCAGGTGCTTGCCCGGCTCGACAAGGGCGGCGTCGTCCCCCGGCCCGAGCCGAACCCCCGGCCCGCCCCCGGACAGCACGCGCCGCAGCGCCTCGACCAGCTCGGTTTCCGTTACCTCCACGCTCCAATCGTAGTCACGCGGCGACCGCTCGTATGAACGAGCCCGATGGCGTCTGCCACCTCGTCGAGGCCGTCCTCCCTGCTCGGCGCCTAGAATTGCCTCCCCCACAGGACGACACGATGCGCGGTGCGGCGCCGCGCGAGGAGACCCATGAAGGCGAAGAAGATCTACGACAATCCGTCCGCCGACGAGCTCCGGGCGTTCACCGAGCAGATGGCCTCGTGCCGGCAGACCGAGTTCCACAACGTGAACGTCCAGACGCGCGTGACCTCCCGTTCCACCGCCTCCACGTACGTGGTGACCGAGGACCCGGCGTCGACCAGCCAGAAGGCCATGCCCCGGGAAGAGTTCGAGCGGATCGCCAAGCTCCAGGACGACTACATCGCCGAGCAGGAGATGGTGGTGGTCGACGGGTACATCGGCAACGACGAGTCGTTCCGGACGAGGGCGCGCCTCAGCATGGAGAAGGCGAACGCCAACGTCGCCGGGATGCAGCGGACCCTGTACTTCGAGCGCACCGACGGGAAGGACCCCGAGGTGCAGGTGATCTACACCCCCAATCTGTCTGTGCCCGGCTACCCCGACGACCGGTGCATCGCGGTCGACCTCGAGCACCAGGTCACGCGCGTCATCGGCTCGGACTACTTCGGGGAGTCGAAGAAGGGTGGCCTGCGGATGTGGAACACGATCGTCTACGACCGCGGGGGGCTCTCGCTGCACGCCGGCTGCAAGTCGATCCCGGTGAACGGCGACGAGAAGGTCTTCCTGATCATCGGCCTGTCGGGGACGGGGAAGACGACGACGACGTTCACCACGCAGAACGACTCGCTTCCCGTGCAGGACGACTTCATCGCGCTGATGCCGGGCGGCAAGGTCTACGGCACCGAGGACGGCTGCTTCGCCAAGACGTTCTCCCTCGATCCCGAGTTCGAACCGAACATCTACAACGCGGTGGTCAAGCCAACGTCGTACCTGGAGAACGTGTACCAGGACGACGCGGGCAACGTGAACTTCTTCGAGACCTCGTACACGAAGAACGGCCGCGCGGTGTTCGGGATGGAGGATCTCGGGCGGTTCAAGGACGCGCGCGACCTGTCACGCGTCGACTACCTGCTGATCCTCAACCGGAACGAGAACATCATCCCGGCGGTGGCGCGCCTGTCGCAGGAGCAGGCCGCCGCGTACTTCATGCTCGGCGAGACGACCGGCACGTCGGCCGGTGGCGCCGCGGAGGAGGGGAAATTCCTGCGCGTTCCCGGCACGAACCCCTTCTTTCCGCTGCCGCACGGCCTGCAGGGCAACCGTTTCCTCGAGCTGCTCGACACGCACCCGATGGAGGTCTACCTGATGAACACCGGGTCGGTCGGCGGCAAGGACGGCGACGCCGGCGCGAAGAAGGTGAAGATCCCGCACTCGTCGGCCGTCGTGAAGGCGATCGCCGAGCAGTCGATCAAGCTCACCGGGGACGAGGACTTCGGGTACGAGATCGCCGAGGAGGTGCCGGGCATCGACGACGTCGAGCTGCTCCAACCGCGCCGGCTGTACGAGCGCGAGGGAAAGCTGGACCAGTACGCGAGCATCGTCGAGCGGCTGAAGCGCGAGCGCGCCGAGACCCTGGCCCAGTACCCGCACCTGACCGCGGAGATCGCGGCGGCCGTCGGCTAGACGAGGCTAGACGCGGACGCAGGGGACGCCGGGCCTCAGGGCTCCATCCCCTGCTGGACCCACGACCGGAACCGGCCGACCTGGTCGTCTGGCCACGCGCCGTCGCAGGGCATGTCGCCCTCCTCCAGGCGCTCGAGAATGGCGTCCGCGTTGTCCTTGACGTCCTCATAGCTCCACAGGTCGAACGCGAACTCCATCCGCTTCTGGTCGCTCTCGCGGAACAACGGCTTGATGTCGTTCTCGAACCCGACCGTCTCGGTGTCGCCCACCGCTCCTCCTCTCACCGGCTCCCGTTCAGGATGTTTCCTATCACGCTCGCGGCCGAGCGTCCGCTTTCGATCGCGCCGTCGATGAACCCCGACCAGCCGTCGGCGATGTCGGCGCCGGCGAGGACGACCCGCCCCTCGGGACGCTGCAACTCCGGGATCGACCCGGTGATCTGGCCCGGACGATGCGCCGCCCACGTCCCGCGCGAGAACTCGTCGCGAGTCCAGTCGTGGCCGGTCACCTCGACCACGTCCAGGTCCGGGATGAGCTCGCGGATCGCGGCCCCGACCGCGTCGGGATCCGTGGGATCGAGCAGCGCGGCGTCGCAGCCGAAGGCCGTGTACAACGTGTCCCCGTCGACCGTGGCGGCCGGTGTCGCGTACATGAGTGGCCGGTCGGCGGGCGACATCGCGAACGTCGGCTCGCGCACCCCGCGGGCGCGCACCCAGGTCTTGAGCCCGTGCGACGCCTGGCCCTCGGCGGCGGCCGCCCGCTTGCCGTCCGACAGCGGCGGGTCGAACTCGATGCTGCCCAGGACGTTCCAGGGAACCGCCACCACGACCGCGCTGCCCGAGACCGTCGCACCATCGCGCGTCTGTACCTCGACCCCCCGCTCGTCCTGGCGCACGCGCGCGACGGGCGCTCGCAGCCGCAGGTCGCACCCGGCGTCGGCCGCGATCGCGGCCGCCAGCCGTCCCGTCCCGCCGCTCATCGTGTAGCCGCCGCCCGTCTCGATCATCATCAGCGGGTCGTACCCGGCCAGCGCGCACCAGTGAACCGCATCGAGCACGCCGACCTCGTCGCACCTCGCGCTGGACAGGCCGGCCCAGAACGACTCGCCGACCATCCGGCGCTCCTCGTCCAGACCCGCCTCGTCGATGCGGTCCTGCAGGCTGAGCGCGTCGACGTCGGAGAGGTCCCTGTGCATCGGGGCGTACGGCTGGTCGATCAGTTCGCGCGCGTCCCTGCAGATCGACGCCGTCAGGGCGGCGATTGCGGCCCAGTGCACGTCCTCGGTGGTGGGGCGCGTCTCCCCGTCGACCACCCAGACGCCGTTCTCGGTCTCGGTCGACTCCTCCAGCGCGATCCCGTACCGGCGCGTCTCGATCAGGACATGCGGCTGCAGCCAGTGCACCCAGGCGCCGCCCATCTCGAGCGGCGTCCCGTGGAGATCGGCCATCCACGTGCGGCCGCCGATGCGGTCGCGCGCTTCCAGCAGGATGACGTCGTGTCCCGCTTCGCGAAGCTCGCGCGCGGCGACCAGGCCGGCGAACCCGGCGCCGATCACGACGACGTCCGTCCGACCGGCGCTCATGGGTCGACGTGCGCGTCGGAGACGTGGCCGTTGCCGCCGCCGACCTCCGCCGCTGCCGCTGGCATCTCGTCGGCGGCCGGCGGCGACGGCGCGGACGACGTCGGCGCGCTTCCGGTGTCGACCGCCTGGTCGCGCGAGAGCAGGAAGCCCGTGAGGAGCTGACCGCCCGCGAGCGCGATGGGAAGGACGATGAACCCCCCGACGGTCTGCGGCTCGTCGACGACGGCCCAGGCGAGGAAGAAGGCGGCGAGCGCGAA
>DASPTB010000033.1:0-3555 GCA_035623615.1 Actinomycetota bacterium | reverse complement strand
GCCTGGCTCGCCGTGGGGATCTCCCTCGGGGCGAGCCTGCTCGCGTGGAGCCTCGGCAGGCGCTCCGCGCCGCCTGCTGCGGAGCCGACCCCGGCCTCGTCGGTTGCGTCATCTCCGTTGTGATCCGCCCGGGTGCGGGCGCGCTTCGCCTGCCCCGGTGATAGGTTGACTCGGCCTGTGTGCCCGGCGGCCCGGGCGCGATTTCCACTCCCCACGCGCGACCTCTTATGTCGGATCTGGACCTGAGAACCGACCGAGTCCTCGACTCGGACACGACCACGCAGCCGGTGACCGATGACGCCGGCTCGGGGGTCGTGCGTCGTCGTGGAGCGGTCCTCGCCTGGCTCCGGGCGATCCTGCCCGCCGCAGTCGCCGCCGCCGCCACGGTGTCGTTCTTCGAGATCCTGACGGGCTTTCGCCACATCCGGGTGCCCGTCGGCGCTGACGCCTACTGGTATGTGCAGGCGCTGCGAACGGTCGGACGCTACGGGCTTTCGATTCCGCACATGCTCGCGAGGCCGGCATACCCGCTCGTCGCGTCGACGCTCGGGCAGGTCGTCGGGGCGTCGTCGTGGACGACCACCGTGGTCGTGACCACGGTGATGACGGCGGGTCTCGGGCTCGCCGGGGGCGCGATCATCGCTCGGTGGCACCTGCGTCCGTGGTGGCTGGCCCTCGCCGTCTTCCTGGTCGGCACGTCCGTCACCTCCGCGCGACTGCTCGGCGGCAAGAGCGAGAACTTCATGAACGTCTGGTTGCTGGCGGCGGCTCTCGCCGTCGCGCTCTGGAGCGGCAGCCGCAGGGGGGCGGTCGGCGCCGGAGCGCTGGCGTTCGGCGCAGGTCTCGCCGAATGGCCGTTCCTGGCTGCGTTCCTCGTGCTCCTCGGCGTCGCCCTCGTCCTGTGGGAGGTCTTGCCGTGGTCGCCGGCCGTCCGGCGGCGACGTGCGCTTCGCGGATCGGGCACGACGGCGCGTCCGTTCTCCGGCGCCTGGTCCCGAAGCTGGGCCGGTACCGTCAGCTTGCGAATGCTGTTCATCGCTTGCGCGGCTGCGGCCGTGCTCGTGGCGCTCGTCGTCGTGGTGTGGAACCGCACGGGTCCGTCCGACGCCGTCGCGCTGACGCCGGAGCCGGCCGGGCAGTACCTCGTCGGGCTGCGGTCCCAGCTGTCCTTCGAGTGGCCCTGGCTCGTCGGGCCCCTCGTGGTGATCGGCTGGTTCGCGGCGCGGCGATTCGGGAACCCGAGGATCCAACCGGTCAGGTGGTTCCTGGGCGTGTGGACGATCGTGATCGCGCTCACGATCGTGGTCGGCTTCACGGGCGTCGCGCTTCCGGCGTATCGTGCCCTGACCTTCGACCTTCCCATCGCCCTTGCCGCCGCCGGGGCGGCGTTCCTTCCACTCGCCATGCTTCGCACCGCGCGGACGAGGTCGCGCCGTGTGGGCCTGCGGGCGGCGGCGGCCGTGCTCGCCGTGCTGTCCGTCGTTCCCGCCTTCACGATGTGGGGGCACACCTTCCGCCCCAACACCAACCCGTACCAGCTGGCGGAGATCCGGACCGCCTCCCAGTACTCGCTCGGCCTGGGTGGACGGCCCGTCATCCTGGTGATCGGGCGCACGAACCCCGTGGCGACATATTTCCTGCAGAAGGAGGTCATCTCCGCCATCGGCGGCGGAGGAGGACGCCGCGTGCTCGTCTTCGTCGGTCACGCGGCCGACGTCCTCCACGGTCAGCCGTCCACGTGGGGCTCGCCCGCGTACAATTCGTTCGCGCGCATGCTGTTTCAGCCTGTCCTGCAGGCATATCGAAAGGGAGCGCCGATCCTGATCGGCCGCGCGCTCGATCCGCAGGAGTGGCCGTGGGCCGCGTCGATCACGCCGCGCTCGATCGGCCCGGACCTCGTCATCCTGCGTGGCCCCTGGCCGCGGCCGAAGACCACGTCGCCGGGGCGGTTCTTTCCGTTGCCGCACTGGTACACGCAGATCGGCATGGCGCTCGTGATGCTCCTCATCCTGTGGCTCTGCGGCGCGGGCTGGTCCAGGCTCGCGCTTCCCGAGGCGCCTGCGCAGATTCGGGCCACGGTCGCACCGGCGTTCGGCGCGACGGGCATCGCGGTCACGACGCTGCTCGCCGGCCGGCTGGCTCACCATCTTGGAGGGTGGCCCGGCGCGCTGGGCCTCGCGGCCGCGCTCGCGGCGAGCGCGGCCGCGGCGCTCGCCGATCGCCGCCGGCGCCGACTCGCTCCGGCCACGGCGGATGGATGAGCGCGGGGAGCGCGCCTCCGCGGGGACGATCGCGCCGGCGGTGAACGCACCTCCCGCCGTCGCCTCGAACGCGGCGACGACCTCGTCCGCGGCCGGCTCGCGCTGGGACGGTCCGGTCGGGCGTGTTGCCCGCGCGCTCGCCGGTCCGGCGCTGATCGTCGTCGGTGTCCTCGTCGTGCTGCACGCGATGGCGTTCGGTGGCCGCATCACCTTCACGCAACCCGACGTGGCGGCCCTGTGGCTTCCCGCGTTCTCGTTCTTGGGAGAGACGCTCCGGCACGGAGCGATCCCCTATTGGAACCCGTCGGTCATGGGCGGCCTGCCGTTCGCCGCCGACCCGCAGTCGGGGTGGACGTACCTGGTGCCCATGCTCCTGTTCTCGGCCCTCCCGGCCGCGACGGCGATCCGCTGGTATCTGGTGCTGCAGCCCATCCTGGCGGGACTCGGCATCTACTGGTTCCTGCGAGCCGAGCGCGTGTCCCGGCCGGCCGCTACCGCCGGTGGCCTCGTGATCGCGCTGACGATCGCCGGGTCGCGGCTCGTGGTCGATCTCCCGTTCCCCGCCGCGCTCGCCTGGTCGGCGCTCCTGCTCGCCGCGGCCGCGCGCTGTCTTCGCGCCGACGGCTGGCCCGCCCGGCTGGGATGGGTTCTGCTGACCGCGATCGCGTGGGGGCAGATCGCGGCGATCCACCTGTCCCACGGGCTCGTGATCGGGACGCTCGCGTTCGTCTGCTACGCGGCCGCGCGGACGGTCGTCGACGTTCGCGCGGGTCGTAGGTCGGTTCGCGACCGCGCGACCCTGCTGCTCGTGCTCGCGGCCGCGTTCCCGCTCGTCAACATCGCGTACTTCCTGCCGAGACTGGGGTACCTTCCGTCGACCACGCTCGGAGTCGGCTACGCGAGCATCCAGCGGCTCGGGCAGCAGCTCTCCGGGTGGGCGGTCGGCCCGAAGCTGCCGGGACCGGCCTCGCCGGTGACGTGGGTATTCGCGTTGGCCTTCTCGCCGGGCGCCTACCTTGGTGCCATCGCGCTCGCGATCGCGTTCGCGGGGTGGTGGAGCAAGCGCCTCCGTCCGCTGGCGATCGCGTTCACCGTGCTCCTCGGCCTCTGCTACCTCGCCTCCTTGAACTTGATCGCCAGCGGATTGAGCTCGGTTGCCGGGCACCTCCCGTTCGGCGATGTCTACCTCCAGAGCCCGTGGCGGTTCCGGTACGGCGTGCTGCTGGCCCTCGCCCTGCTGGCCGGGCTGGGCGTCGAGGCGTGGCGCGAGGAGCACGTGTGGCGCCGCCGCGCC
>DASPTB010000018.1:0-3439 GCA_035623615.1 Actinomycetota bacterium | reverse complement strand
GTGGGTCGCGGGCGCCACGGTCGGCGACGCGCTCGCACGCTGGTACAGCGTCCTGCTGGCGCCGCACGGCGTCGGCCTGCGCGGCGGCGGCTTCGTCGCCCGCGGCGCGTACTTCAGCTGGGGACCCCTCGACATCACGTTCCACGCGGACCGATTCGTGTCCGACGTCGCGACGTCCGGATCGGCGATCTGGACCCGCGGCGCCTACTTCGTCAGGACGTCGCTCAGGGTCACCGGACCGCACGGTCTGAATGGGAACCTCCAGATCGGGTTCCCCACCAACGTCGACCACGGGGTGGCCACGATCACGGGAGAGATCGGCGGGAACCCGATCGACCTCACGATGCCGGCGCCCTGGGCACCGTTGGGCTGACCCTACTGATTCGCGCCCCCGCCGGAGGACGACGAGCCGCCGAACGACGGCGACCCGCCGATTCCGCGGAGTTCGCCGGCGAGCGCGTTGCCCGCGCTGATCATCCGCGCTTGGAGCGTGTCGGGGCTCGTGCGCGTGCCCGCCACGAGGATGGTCGAGCCCGTCGTGAGGTCGCCGACCGAGCCGGTCTTCACGACGCGAATGACGGTCGAGCTTCCCACCTGGACTGTCAACGTCTGACCGCGGAGCGTCCTGATCGTGACCGTGCTTCCCTTCACCGACTGGATCGTGCCGACCGCGATCGATCCGTTCGCCGAGGGAAGACGCCCGGGGACACCACCGCCGGGGACCGTGGTGCCGGGCAGCCGCCCACCCGGCACGAGCGGGCCTCCAGGGTTGAACCCGGGCCGGGGCAGGGTCGTCCTGGAACGGATGACGGCCGCGACCGCCGGCTGGCCGAAGGCGCGGGAGGTGAACGCTCCCGCGACGAACCCGACGGCGACGAGCAGCAGCGAGATCCCGACGACCATCAAGGACGACCGCTCCCGGGATCGGCCGGGCATCCTCATGGGATCGACGGACGGCATCTGGCTCATTCGATTCTTCCTTTCGTTCCGATCGATAGCTCCTATCGGAACCTTCGGTCATCAAGCTGAAGAAAGAATGAAGGCCGATCGGACCGGGCGGTCCGGATCGTAGGCTCGCCGGCAGGGCGGAGCGGTTTCGGGCGGGTTCCTTGGCGCGCTGCGGCGAGTTGCGCTAGGCGCCCGCCGCGGAGCGGGCGACGAACGAGACCGCCTGGTTCTGCCGTGCCGGGTCGTAGCCGACCAGGCGGATGTTCGCATTCGGATTAGCGGCGGCGCAGGCGTCGATCTCGGCGAGGACCTCGTCGAGACCGGGACCGTCCGTCATCGGGAGCCGCCACAGGCTCCAGAGGTGGTCTCCGGGAGCAGGATCGGTTGCGTACTCGACCCACGGGACGAGCCCGAGGTCGACCACGTTCGCCACCTGTGCCCGAAGCTGCTCCGTCGTCATCGGCGGCAGGTACGAGAACGTCCCCAGGCGCCTGGTCATGCCGACCCTCCCTTCGCGCCGGCGCCGACGGGCTGATCGTCGCTCACGTCGAGCCGGTCGACCTCGTCGAACTCGAACCGGATGTCCTTCCACGTCTCCATCGCCGCGCGGAGCTCGGGCGAGCCCTTGGCGGCCGCCTTGAGGATGGCCGAGCCCTCCAGGGCGACGTCGCGACCCTCGTTGCGGGCCTGCACGCACGCCTCCAGGGCGACGCGGTTGGCCGTCGCTCCGGCCGCGTTCCCCCACGGATGACCGAGCGTCCCGCCGCCGAACTGAAAGACGGCGTCGTCGCCGAAGATCGCCACGAGGTCGGGCATGTGCCAGACATGGATCCCGCCGGACGCAACGGGGAACACCGGCGGCAGCGACGCCCACGGCTGGTCGAAGTACACGCCGCGGCTCGGGTCCTCGGCCACGAAGTCCTCGCGGAGGAGGTCGTTGACGGCCATCGTCGCCGCGCGGTCGCCCTCGAGCTTGCCGACGACCGTCCCGTTGTGCACGTGGTCGCCGCCGGCCATGCGCAGCCACTTGGCGAGCACGCGCCAGTGGATGCCGTGCTCCTTCTGCCGGTCGATCACGGCGTGCATCGCACGATGGCAGTGCAGCAGCATCCCGTTGCGGCGGCACCACTTGGACAGCGAGGTGTGCGCGGTGAACCCGGCCGTCAGGTAATCGACCATGATGATCGGGCTCCCGAGCTCCTTTGCGAACTCGGCGCGCTCCATCTGGTCCTCGAACGACCCGGCCGTCACGTTCAGGTAGTGGCCCTTGCGCTCGCCGGTCTCTGCTTCCGCCTTGCGCACCGCTTCCATGACGAACTCGTACCGGTCGCGCCACCGCATGAACGGCTGCGAGTTGATGTTCTCGTCGTCCTTGGTGAAGTCCAGCCCGCCGCGCAGGCACTCGTAGACCGCGCGTCCGTAGTTGCGCGGCGACAGCCCGAGTTTCGGCTTGATCGTGCAGCCGAGCAGCGGCCGCCCGTGCTTGTTCAGCTTGTCGCGCTCGACCCGGATGCCGTGCGGCGGCCCCTGGAACGTCTTGAGGTACGCGATCGGGAGTCGCAGGTCCTCCAGACGAAGGGCGCGCACCGCCTTGAACCCGAAGACGTTGCCCACGATCGACGACATGAGGTTGACGACCGACCCCTCTTCGAAAAGGTCGAGTGGGTACGCCACGTACGCGATGAACTGCTCCGTGGAACCGGGCACCGGCGCGATGCGGTAGGCGCGCGCCCGGTAGCGCTCGAGGTCGGTCAGCGCGTCGGTCCAGACGGTCGTCCAGGTCCCGGTCGAGGACTCCGCCGCGACGGCCGCCGCCGCCTCCTCGCGGGCGACCTCCGGCTGCGGCGTCACCCGGAAGGCGGCGAGGATGTCGGTGTCGGAAGGGACGTACGAGTCGTCCCAGTAGTGCTCCCGGTACTCCTTGACCCCTGCGTCGAACATCGCGTCGGACATGCCGCGGCTCCTCGTCTGTCGGTGCTTCTCCGGACCGAGCGTACGTGCCTGCGGTATCAGTGTCTATTGAAGCTTTTGCGTGGACCCTTAAGCTATAGATGATGACTTCGAACTCGCTGCGGGCGTTCCTCGAGCTCGCCCGTTCCGGATCGGTGCGGGGCGCCGCGGCCCGTCTGCACGTCACGCAGCCGGCGGTCACGGCCGCCGTGCGCTCGCTCGAGCGAGAGCTCCGCACCCCGCTCGTGACGCGCCGCGGGCGCGGAATCGTCCTCACGCCGGCGGGGGAGGTACTGGCCGGCTACGCGGCCCGTGTCCTCGGCCTGCTGGACGAGACGCGGGCCGCCGTCGAGGAGGCGGCCGATCCCGAGCGCGGTCGCGTTCGGCTGGCCGCGGTAACGACGGCGGGCGAGCACGTGCTCCCCTCGCTCATCCGGGATTTCCGCACCCGGCACCGGGGGGTCGAGGTGAGCCTCGAGGTGGGCAACCGCATGCGCGTGTGGGAACGGCTCCGGGATCGGGAGGCCGACCTGGCGGTGGC
>DASPTB010000012.1:0-6811 GCA_035623615.1 Actinomycetota bacterium | reverse complement strand
CGTCGGCGACGCGCTGACGCGGCACCCCGACGTCCGGCTCGTCTCGGTAACCGGCGACACGTCCACCGGCAAGCTGATCGCGGCCGCCGCGTCCGACACCGTCAAGCGCGTGCACCTCGAGCTGGGCGGCAAGGCGCCGGTCGTGGTGTTCGACGACGCCGACGTGGAGAAGCTGGTGGAGACGCTCAAGTTCGCGGGATACACGAACACCGGCCAGGACTGCACCGCGTCGTGCCGCGTGCTCGCGGGCAGCGGCATCTACGACAACCTGCTGTCCGAGCTGGTGCCGGCCGTCGAGTCGATCAACGTCGGCGACATCACGAACATCGACACCGAGATGGGCCCTCTGGTGTCGGACAAGCAGCGCGACAGCGTTGCCGGGTTCATCGACCGGGCGCGGGGTTACGGCGCCGAGATCCTGACCGGCGGCGAGGTCATCGACGGGCCGGGCGCGTACTACAAGCCGACCGTCGTGGCCGGCATCGACCAGAAGGCCGAGATCGTGCAGCGCGAGGTCTTCGGTCCGGTCGTGTCGGTGCAGCGCTTCACCGACGAGGACGAGGCGGTCGCGTGGGCGAACGACGTCGACTACGGCCTGGCGTCCTCGGTGTGGTCGAAAGACGGAGCGCGCGCGCTGCGCGTCGCCCGTCGCCTGCAGTTCGGCGCGGTCTGGATCAACACGCACTTCATGATCTCGCCCGAGATGCCGCACGGCGGGTACAAGCAGAGCGGGTACGGCAAGGACATGTCGATGTACTCGCTGGAGGACTACACGCAGATCAAGCACGTGATGGCGGCGCTCGACTAGCGGCGCGAGGAGAGTGACGGTGCGTTCCCGGGTCGCTCGGAGGCCCGGGAACGCCACGTTTCGGAAGGTGATGGAGCCATGACGATCAGACCGTTCTACGTGGCCGGTGAGTGGCGCACGGGCGAGGGGACGAAGGAGGTCCTGAGCCCCTACGACGACTCGCTCGTGGCCGAGGTGGGCGTCCCGACCGACGCCGACGCCGAGGACGCGGTCCGGGCGGCCGTCGCGGCCTTCGACGAGTCGCGCGTGCTCCCGACGCACGTCCGCGCTGAGGCGCTCATGCAGGTCTCGCGGGGGATCGCCGCTCGCGTCGACGAGTTCGCGGAGAGCATCGCTCGGGAAGGCGGCAAGCCGCTCAAGTGGTCGAAAGTGGAGGCCAGCCGCGCGGTGACGACGTTCCGGTGGGCCGCCGAGGAGACGCGCCGCGCCGGCGGCGAGTTCATGAACCTCGATGCCGATCCCGGGATGGAAGGACGGGCGGCGATCTTGCGACGGTTCCCGCTGGGGCCGGTGCTCGGGATCACGCCGTTCAACTTCCCGGTGAACCTGGTGGCCCACAAGCTGGCGCCGGCGCTCGCGGTCGGCGCGCCGATCGTGATCAAGCCCGCCGGGCAGACGCCGCTCGGCTCGCTGCTGCTGGCCGAGGAGGTCGCCAAGACCGACCTCCCCAAGGGGATGCTGTCGGTGCTGACGCTCCCCGGCTCGCGCGCCGAGAAGCTCGTGGCCGACCGGCGCTTCAAGAAGTTCTCGTTCACGGGCTCGGGGATCGGGTGGGACCTGAAGGAGCTCGACTCGCGCAAGCACGTGACGCTCGAGTTGGGCGGGAACGCCGGCGTCATCGTCCACTCCGACGCCGACCTCGACTGGGCGGCGCAGCGCATCGCGTTCGGCGGCTACTACCAGGCCGGCCAGTCGTGCATCTCGGTGCAGCGCATCTTCGTCCAGTCGGAGGTCTACGAGGACTTCGTCGCGCGGCTCGTCAAGCAGGTGCAGAGCCTGAAGGTCGGCGACCCGATGGACCCGACCGTCGACGTGGGTCCCGTGATCGACCGCGGCGCGCTCGACCGCATCGACGAGTGGGTCAAGGAGGCGGTCGCCGGCGGCGCCGAGGTCCTGACCGGCGGCGCGCGCGAGGGCACGATCTACCAGCCCACGGTCCTGGCGAACACGAGCGCGGACATGAAGGTGCGCTGCCAGGAGGTGTTCGGTCCGGTGACCACCGTCGAGCGCTACGAGACGTTCGAGCAGGCGCTCGACCTCGTGAACGACTCGGAGTTCGGCCTGCAGGCCGGCGTCTTCACGACCAGCCTCGAGCGCGCGATGCTCGCGCATCGCGAGCTGCAGGTCGGTGGCGTCGTGGTCAACGACCAGAGTGCTTGGCGTGCAGATCAAATGCCGTACGGCGGCGCCAAAGACTCGGGCTACGGGCGCGAGGGGCTTCGCTGGGCCATGGATTCCATGACCGAGGAGAAGATCCTCGTCCTGTCGAACATCGCGCTGTAATCGGCGCGCCGGTCGCACGGGCGCTCGCGCGCGGGCAGCCGCGGGCGCGGTCCTTCACGCGGTGCGCCTCGGCCGCGAGACCGGGACGGCGTAGGCCGCGGCCGCGGTCGCCAGCGCCGCGCACGCGAGGACGACCGCGGACCAGACGTTTCCAGCCCACTCGGTGAGCCAGGTCGCGAGCGGCGCCCCGATCAGATAGCCGACGGCGAAGGCTTGCGAGGCGGCCGTCATCGCCGTGAGCATCGACTCCTCCGGGGTCGCGGCCACCATCGACACCGCGCCCGTCTCGGTCACGCCGAGGGCGAGGCCGAGGACGACGGCGGCGCCGAACCAGAGCGGCGCCACGGACGAGCCGCCGAGCGCGAGCACCGCGGCCGCGCAGACGACGAGCGCCGTCTGGGAGGCGCGGCGTCCCCGGATCCCGCTCGCGCCCGCCGCCGGCAGCGCGGCCCCGAGACCGAAGGCGACCGTCGTGAGCGCGATCAGCAGGCCGAGGAGGCGCTGAGAGAGCTGATCGGAGAAACGCAGCGTGTACGAGCCCTCGAGGGCGGCGAAGAGCAGGGCTTCCAGCAGCGCGACGAGCGAGCCGAACGCGAGGCGCCGGTCGCGCAGGACCGCGAGGCCCCAGTTGAACGTCCGGCCGTGTCGTGCGGGCATGGACGCCGCGGCGACGAGCCCGGCGCTCGCCAGCGCGAGGTCCCCGGCGAAGGGCAGGACGGCGCCGCCGAGCGCAGCGAGGAGCGGGCCGAGGACCGAGCCCACCGCATAAGAGGAGAGCATCCGGCCGAGCTTCGGGCCCGGCCGCTCGGGCCACCAGCTGAGGACGGTGAACGTCGATGCCATCCACAGCGCGCCGGAGCCGAGACCCTGGGCCATGCGCGCGGCGAGGTAGATGCCGGGCGAGTGCCCGAGGATGAAGAGCAGGTCGCCGGCGATGTGCAGGCCGACGCCGGCGAGGGCGGCGGAACGGGGACCCGTCCTGCGGATCGCGACGCCGGCCAGGGCGAACCCGACCAGCATCCCGACGGCGAATCCGGCGAAGATGACCGAGGCCTCGAGCGAGGTGGCGTCGGCGCGGGCCCGCAGGGCCGGCAGAACCGGGCCAACCAGCCCGTAGCCGATCGCGTCGTAGGCGGAGAGGACCGCGACCGGCCAAAACGGGCGGCGAGCGGTCGATTCCTCACTTGACGGGCGACTCGAGCGCACCGGCTCGACCTTAGCTTCCAGGCGGCTGCTCCCCGCCCTGTCCGGCCCGTACAAAGCGATTACGACCGTTTTGCCCCACGGACCGTCCCCCTCGGGGCGCCCGACCGGCTAGCGTCCGGCGACGGCTCCACGGTAGGTTGTCCGACGTGGCACAATCCATTGTCCAAGCAGGGGCGAGGGGAGCGGAGATGGGTGCGTCCGGAGAGGTCGACGTCCGGCTGGAACGCGTCACCAAAGCCTTCAACGAGGTCAAGGCCGTGGACGACCTCGACCTCGACATCGCTCGCGGCGAGTTCTTCAGCATGCTGGGCCCCTCCGGCTGCGGCAAGACGACGACGCTGCGGATGATCGGCGGCTTCGAGGAGCCGAGCGCCGGCACCGTGTACCTGGGCGAGCAGGACGTCACGGGGCTCCCCCCGTACAAGCGGGACATCAACACCGTTTTCCAGTCCTACGCGCTGTTCCCCCACCTCGACGTGTTCGAGAACGTGGCGTTCGGTCTGCGCCGCAAGAAGGTCGAGAAGTCGCAGGTCAAGACCCGGGTGACCGAGGCCCTCCGGCTCGTGGATCTGCCGGGGTTCGAGACGCGCAAGCCGTCCCAGCTGTCGGGCGGCCAGCAGCAGCGCGTCGCGCTGGCCAGGGCGCTCGTCAACCATCCAAAGGTGCTCCTGCTGGACGAGCCGCTCGGTGCGCTCGACCTCAAGCTCCGCAAGCAGATGCAACTGGAGCTCAAGCGCATCCAGGAAGAGGTCGGGATCACCTTCGTCTACGTCACCCACGACCAGGAAGAGGCGATGACGATGTCCAACCGCCTCGCCGTCATGCGGCACGGCAAGATCGAGCAGATCGGCGAGCCGGCGGATGTCTACGAGAACCCGCAGACCGAGTTCGTGGCGGGGTTCCTTGGGGCCTCGAACCTCCTGGACGCCGAGGTCAAGGAGCGCAACGGGGCCCTTGCGACCGTGCTGCTCGAGGGGGGCACGACGATCCAGGTGCCGGTCGAGCGCGTATCCGGTACGGCGAACGTCGTCCGCGCCGGCGTGCGGCCCGAGAAGATCCGGATCGAGCGGGCCGGCGAGTCCTCGGACGGATGGAACGAGGTCTCGGGGATGCTTCGCATGGTGACGTTCATCGGCGTGAGCCACCAGTACTCGGTCGAGTTGCCCACGGGCAAGACGGTGACCGCGTTCGAGCAGAACCTCGGCGACGAGGACCCGCCACGCGCGGGTGAGCAGGTACGGCTGGTGTGGAAGCCGGAGCACACGTTCGTCGTGACTCCGTCCGAGCCGCTGGCCGACTGGGAGGAGGAGACATGACGGACGAGATCGACCCTTCGCACATCGACCCGTCTCTCTGGCGCGGGCTGAGCCAGCCGCGGTACTCGCGGCGGCAGATGCTGAAGTACACGGGGATGGGGGCGGGGACGCTCGGTCTGGCGGCGTTCCTGGCGGCGTGCGGAACCAAGGGGGCGCTTCCGTCCGGAGGCGGAGCCAGCGCGCTGCCGAACGCGGGCGTCGGCACGGCGTCGTGGTGGAACAAGCAGACGCTGCACCATCAGCTGGAGTTCGCCAACTGGCCGTACTACATCGACGTGTCGCACGGGAAGCATCCGTCGCTGATCAAGTTCACCCAGGAGACCGGGATCAAGGTCGACTACCGCGAGGTGATCCAGGACAACACCGGATTCTTCGCGAAGATCCAGCCGAGCCTGCAGGCGGGCCAGCCGACGGGCTACGACATCATCGTGATGACGAACAACTCGCCGGCCCTCGGCTACCTGAAGGAGTTCGGCTGGCTGACGCCGCTCGACCACAGCAAGATGCCGAACTTCGACAAGTACGCGAGCCCGCTCGTGAAGAACCCGTCGTGGGACCACGGGAACAGGTACACGATGGCGTGGCAGTCGGGGTACACGTGCATGGCGTACAACACCGACGAGATCAAGACGCCCATCACGAGCGTCCAGTCGCTCTTCGATCCCACCTACAAGGGCCACATCGGGATGATGTCCGACCCGCAGGAGCTCGGGAGCGTTGGACTGCTCGCCACGAACGTCAAGCCGGCCACGTCGACACAGGCGCAGTGGAAGGCCGCGGCCGACAAGCTCAACTCGCAGAAGTCGGCGGGGCTCGTCCGCAACTACTACGACCAGAGCTACATCAACGCCCTGAAGAACGGCGACACCGTCATCTCGATGGCGTGGTCGGGCGACATCTTCCAGGCGAACCTGTCCGGCTACAAGAACCTGAAGGCCGTCATCCCGACCGAGGGCGCCATGTTCTGGACCGACAACATGTGCATCCCGCTGTACGCGGCGAACCCGCTCGACGCGATGACGTACATGGACTACGTGTACAACCCGTCGGTCCAGGCGGTGATCGAGGACTACAACAACTACGTGTGCCCCGTGCCGGCGGCGCAGGACGTCATCAGGACCCAGCTGAAGGACCCGGTGGTGGCCAACAGCCCCCTCGTGTTCCCGACTGCCTCGATGGTTGCGCTCTCCCGGCCGTACTACCAGTACAAGAACCAGACGGAGCTCAACGCGTGGAACAACCTGTTCGTGCCGATCACGGAGTAGCCGTCCGGCGCAAGCCGAAGGGACGCGCCGGCAAGAGGCTGGCGCCGTACCTGCTGTCGCTGCCCGGTGGGTTCTGGCTGATCGTGCTGTTCCTCATCCCGCTGGTCATGATGCTGTTCTTCGCTCTGGAGACCGGCGACGTCCTCCACGGCTACCAGCTCACCTGGAACTGGGGCGAGTTCGGGCAGCAACTCTCCCTTCACAAGACGGAGTTCCTTCGCTCGATCTGGTACGCGGGCGCCGCGACCATCATCTGCTTGATCGTCTCCTTCCCGCTCGCCTATTGGATCGCGTTCCACGGCGGGAAGTGGAAGAACTTCTTCCTGCTGATGCTCCTGGTGCCGTTCTTCGTGTCGTTCATCATCCGAAGCCTTGCGTGGCAGTTCATCCTCTCCGACCAGGGCATCGTGCTGGGAACGCTCAAGAACCTGCACCTCCTCCCGCAGAACTTCCACATCCTGGCGACCAGCACGGCGGTCATCGCCGGCATCGCGTACAACTACCTGCCGTTCACGGCGCTGCCGCTGTACGTC
Organism: Actinomycetota bacterium; assembly: GCA_035623615.1. Taxonomy (GTDB): domain Bacteria; phylum Actinomycetota; class UBA4738; order UBA4738; family UBA4738; genus DASPTB01. The sequence continues at coordinate 180 of DASPTB010000012.1, read as the reverse complement.
GCCATGGAGCGAATCGACTACCGGCTGATCGAGGCGGCGGGCGACCTGTACTCGAGCCGTCGCGAGGCGTTCATGCGCGTCGTGTTCCCGTTGACCATCCCGGGGATCTTCGCAGCGTTCCTGCTGACGTTCGTCCCGGCGGTCGGCGACTACCTGAACCAGCAGATCCTCGGCGGCGTC
>DASPTB010000003.1:0-27286 GCA_035623615.1 Actinomycetota bacterium | reverse complement strand
GTGATCCGTCGGTCGTGTAGTAGGTGGCGGCCACCCCTGATCCACCGGTGTCGGTGGCCTGCAGAGCGACGGTGACAGGACTGCTGCCGCCGTTGTACCAGCCCGACGAGCACGCCGCACCGTTGCACGTGATCGCGGTCGTCGGCGGCGTCGTGTCGAGACTGTTGATGACGCGGGCAACCGTCTGAACCGTGGTGCCGGTGGGCGCACCCCCCGACTGGCCCGCTTGAGACAGCCAACTCATGAAATCGCTGAGCACCGTGTCCCGAACTCCGTACTGACTCATGCAGGTGCTGAAGTCGGGTGTCGAGGCGTCACAGACCTGATGGAACACCATCGGCACCCAACCACCCCCGTTGATGGCCGCGGCCGTGACGAAGCTCTCGAGGTCGGCAAGGCTCTTGTCCGCGTTCCCATCCACGTCGATTGCCTTCACGGCAAAGGGGTCCGAGGGCGGGATCCCCTCTGCCCATGGGGGTCCGGGGGATGTCACGCTCGGAGAGATTCCCCCTGCCGCGCGAGCCGATTGGTATCCGCAGGAGGAAACGATGCTCTCGGCCGTCGAGTCGAAGTCTCCGAACGGGTACGCGTAGGAGGAGGGATGGCCGATGCCGTTGTTGATCAGGTCCGTTCGCGAGCCGCACACGTCGGCGGTCTTCTGAGCGAGCGTGAGCGTTTGGTCGGTGAGGTCGAGGTGATTCACGCCGTGCCCCCCGATGTCGTTCCCTTCGCTCGCAAGCGTGTCCAGCTGGCTCCACGACATGCAACACGAGTACCCGCTGTCCGTGTCGCTGGTGATGACATAGAACGTCGCGTGCATGTGATTCGCCAGGAGCAAGGGGCGCGCATACAGCCACTGGTTCTCGTACTGGTCATCGAAGGTCAGCGAAACCGTCACGGGATATGGCGTCATGACGAGCTGCTGGACCTGGTCGGCCTCGGCGTTCCCCGTGTTGTCTACGGAGAAGAACTTGACCGTCGTGTCCCCGGCCAGCATGAAGGGCCCTGTGTAGACGGGGCTCGACGTGGTGGGGTTCGTGCCGTCGATCGTGTAGTACGTGTTGGCCACGCCCGTGCCACCCGGGTTGTCGGCGGCGGCCAAGGAGACCGTCACCCCACCCGTGTAGTTCGTCGAAAGGCATGGTGCCCCGTTGCAGGCGATGGTGGTCGTCGGAGGCGTGGTGTCCGGGACGGGGGCGACCTGAATCACCTGGGTGTTGGCGGATTCGGCGTTGCCTTGATTGTCCCAGGATCGAAACTCGACGGTTTGGGTGCCTGTTCCCAGAGAGAAGGGTCCCGTATAGACCGGGCTGGAGAGCGTCGGTGTCGATTCATCGAGTGTGTAGTGGGTGCTCGACACACCAGATCCAGCGTCGGTCGCGGCAAGTGACACCGAGGCCGTCCCGCCTTCATATGGAGTGGCGACGCAGGGGGCGCCGTTGCAGGCAATCGTCGTGACCGGTGGCGTCACGTCGGACGCACTCACGACACTGCCGTTGGTCGCGATCGTGGTACCCGCTGGCGCGCCTCCGGATTGTCCCGCGTTCTGGACCCAGTCGAGGAAGGCATTGAGGTCCGAGAGCTGGATCCAGGCTCCCGTCTGACACGACGCATAGTCGTCTGGATCGAGCGTCTGATCGCACACTCGCTGGATGGCGATCGGGATGAAGCCGCCTTGTCCGGGGTTGCTGTACGCACCGGTGACGATGGACTCGAGCTGGGCAAGTGTGATCTGCGAGCTCGGTGCCCACGCCCGGACAGCGTAGTAGTCGTCGGGTGGGTTGGGACCGGAGTAGCGCGGACCGCTCGGCGACAGGCTTCCCGATGTACGGGCCGTTCCGTAGCCGCATGCCGCGACGAGGCCCTCCACGGCGGCGTTCTTCGCTCCGAATGGATAGGCGAAGCTGATCGGGGAACCGAGCCCGTGGGCGATGAGCGCCTGTCGATCGTTGCAGATCTCAGCGCTCGCCGAGGGCGCGGTGAGCGTCGTGAGGTTCGTGCCGTCGACGGTCTTGCCACCGATCTCGTTGCCGGCGCCGGCCATCTCGGATAGCTGGGCCCATGTGAGCTTCGAGCTGCTGCTGCCGATGATGCCCGAATTGACGTAGAACGTCCCCGACACATGGTGGGGCTGCAATGCGTCCAGATATCCAAGCGCGTACTGGCTCTCGAATTCGTCGTCGAAGTTCAGCGAGACCGTCACCGGCCCCGTGGCCGCTCGGGCAACCCCGGACAGTCCGGGGAGCATGCTCAGCATGATGGCCGAAACGGCGAGGACGCTCGTCACGGGGCGAATCCTCCGGCGCGATCGTCGTTCGTTCTGCGGCTTACGTGGCACTCGGTCCCTCCTCAGGCAGTGAGCAACGCAAGGCCGGAGACAGCCGACTCCGAGCCCGATCCAAGAATGGGAGAGGTGGGCAACCCGAAGCCACGTATGGAATGCGGAATTCTTCTACGCATTTGGGGCCTTTCATCAGAAGACGGTTGTCGAGCCGGTACCGACCGTCCCGCGTGGTGTCAAAACCCGCCGTTCAGCGTGTCGATGCGGGCAAAGATGCTGTGCCAGGATCGGAGTGGCGATCCCATGGCCGCGCACCCCCGACACGTCGGCCGGAGGTCAGCGGACTCAAGGAGTGCGAAGCGGGGCGCTGCTCCCCGCGGGGCGCGGACGAACTGCGGCTTCATGTGAACCCCCGGGGCGCGTTCGCCTCCGTACCATATGTCGTTGCGTGCCAACCATTTAGGTCCCGGGGTGTACCAGTAGCCCCCCGCCTTGATGCTATTGGTCATCCGGGTGGTGCCGTTCGTCGGAATCTCGGTTCCCCCCTGTGTTGCGAAGATCGTCACACGGTTAAGAAACCAGTTGTTGACGCGTGTGTCGGTCATGAGATTGTGGCTCTCCGCATCCAGGAAGAGCGTGTTGCTGACGGTCACGTTGTCAAAGGTGGTTCCCGTGCCTCCGTCGCTCGGATAGAGTCCCTGGTTGAGGCCTGGTCCGAACAGATCCCAGGATATGGTCAGTTTTTGGATGGTCGTCCCCGGCTCGAATATCTGCACGCCGTCCACGTGCTGACAGCCCGCGCTCTCGGGGCCGTTGAAGGAGTGGCCGGGGTGCAGCGGATTCTCCCGAAGGTTCCCGATCCAGGAGTTCTCGATGACGCTGCCCCCTTCAGAAACGGCTGAGGATGCCGAGTGGAACTCGTCCTGTCCGCCGTCATGAATCAGGAGGCGGTCGTAAATGTTGGCAGGGCCGTTGAACAGAATGTTGTTGCCGTCGGAGTTGTACCCACCCCGGATCGTGGTCGGGTAGCCGTTGTCGAACAGCTCCATGTTCGCAAGCGTGTCGTGGCCACCGACTCCCATGTTCACGCCGTCCTGTGCTCCGCGGACGACGATGCCGGATCGATTCTGACCGTTGATGACGACGTCCGTGTGTCCCCCGAGATCGATGCCAAACGCCGCGCCGGCGGAGGCCGAATAGGATGGCTGGTGACAATAAGGCAAGGGCGTGTCGCGGCCACCGTCGATCACCACTGTGCCGTTGTGCCCGGCCTGAGTGGAGCGGAGGATCGAAACGTCGTCTTGTCCAACGACGAACGGCGAATACCGGGTTCCACACGAAACACCGGGATCCGGCGACGCGGGCGCGAAGTCGTAGGGGGAGACCGAGCAACGGGAAGTCCCGCCGTCGAGATAGATCGTCGATCCCGCAGGGATGCCCGCCCATGCGATGCTGGTCGTGTCCTTCCATGCCGTCGCCCAGCTTCGCCCGTCGGCTCCATTTCCGTTGGGGGAGACGTAGAACGTTTGGCCCTGCGCGACCACGTCCGAAAGGTTGGTCGAGGGAGTCTGCGCGGAGAGCGCGGAAGGCCGCGTGCAATTCGCTGCCAGTCCGAGGAGCATCATGCTTAGGCAGAGCCGCACGACGCGCGAGAAGGGAGTGCGCTTTCGCTCTCTGCCCCACGACGATTCGGGCGCGGTGCGGGCTATTCCGTACACTCGGTATCCTCGTTCGTTCGGAGGGAATCGAAGATCATTCATGGCTTCCGCTCGACCAGCCGGCGCAGGGACCGCTCATCGCGAGCGGGCTCGCATGACAATGGCGGGTTCGTCGTGACCGTTCTGCAGATCACGGATCCGCGATGGATCGCTTTCACGAGAGACCACCCGGACGCGACCGCGTTCCACCACCCGGAATGGGCGAGGCTCGTTGCCGACTGTTATGGGTTCCGGCCTTTCGCCGTCGCCACGCTCGACCCCTCGGGATTGCCGATTGCCGGGCTCCCGTTCGTGCGGGTTCGACATGTCGGAGGCAAGCCTCGCTGGGTGTCGCTTCCCTTCACCGACTATCTTGCGCCTCTGGCCTCCACACCCGAGCTCCAGCGTGAGGTACTCGAAGCGGCGCGTACGGGGTCGCGGACGGACGGCGATGTCCGCATCGAAATCCGTGCGCCCCTTTCCAAAGTCCTGCTGACGAATCCGCCCGCCTGGAGGCATGTCCTCCGGCTCGACCCAGACCCCGATGTCGTCTACAAAGGGTTTCACCGCTCCCAGGTGCAGCGGAGCATTCGCAAAGCCGAGCGAGCGGGCCTCCACGTGCGCATCGGCACGTCGCGAGAGGATCTGCTCGGCACGTTCTATGACCTGCATTTGCGAACCCGCCGCCGCCAGGGGGTGCCAATTCAACCGCGTCACTTCTTCGAGTTGCTGTGGGAGCGTTTTCTGAGCGTTGGCCTGGGCGAACTGGTCATCGTCGAAGCCTCTCAGCGGGCCATGGCGGCTGCTGTCTTCCTCGCCTGGAATCGCACCGTGATCTACAAGTTCGGGGCTTCCGACGAGAACTCTTGGTCGATGAGGCCCAACCACGCGCTCATGTGGCATGCGATCCGGCATGGGTGTGAACTCGGCTATCGGTGGTTCGACTTCGGCCGGACGGATGCGGGGAATGACGGTCTGCGCGCGTTCAAGCTCTCCTGGGGAGCCCGGGAGGAGCCGCTCGCCTACTGCGTCCTCGGGAGAGAGGTGTCCAATACGGAGCCTCGCAATGGAATTGCGGGGCGTGCCCTGGGTGCCGCCATCCGTCACGGTCCTCCTCTGCTCTGCAGGGTGACCGGCGAGCTTCTCTATCGCTACGTCGCCTGACCGGCGTGGCTCAGCGATGAGGCTCTTGGGACACATGATCAGCGATTCCTCTCCAACGGGGCGAATCGTTCGTCCGTGGACTTGCCGAGCCGCGCCCACTCCTGGGCTCGAGATGCGTTCGACGCTCTGATTGCGTCGACGATCGGAGAGCTTCGCACGCGCTCGAGCAGCTCGAGGTTGGGCATCACGCAATGACCGCCGATGAATCCAGGCTGGAAGTGAACGGGCGGAAGGAAAGCGATCTCGTCGAAGAAGGTCGATGCTTCCTCGTAGCTCGCTCCCGCGGCGGAGGCGAACCGATCCATCTCTTGCGCCCAAGCGATGAGTACTCCGAGGTAGCTTGTCTCGAGCAGTTTGGCCAGCTCGAGAGTCTCGAATGTCGAGATCCGTTGTGTGGTCATGCCCGCGGCGGCGAAGTGCGACTCGACGCGAGCAACCGCTTCGTTCGATGTTCCGGCGACGAACTTGCGGTATCGCGTCAACTCGTCCTTCATCCGCGTGTGCTTGCCTCGGACCGGGCTGTAGACGGCTGCGACACCGCTGGTTTCTTGTATCGCCCTGGTCGTTCCGGGACTGACGGTGCTGTTGACGACCACGACGTCGGGTTCGTAGAGCTTCACGTACCCGCAGACCAACGACACGAACTCAGAGCTGAACGGGAAGCAGATGTGCAGGATTTGGACGCCGTGAAAGGCGGCGGCTTCGACGTCTCGCCCCTTCGCACCGAGGGGTCCTCGCAGGAGCTCGAGCAACGGTCCTCCAACCTCTCCAAGACCGACGACCAGGACGGCAGCCTCCTCCGACGAGTCTCCGCCTGAATGCCGGCTCGACGGTCGAGTGGGAGTCGGTCTGACCGATGAGGCCGAAGTGTGTGCGCTCATGTCCATCATCTCCTTGGGTTGGATTCCACTGTGCACGCGAGAGACCGCTGCTGAGCGGACCAGTCGAGCTTCTCCAGTCTCCTCCTGGCGCGTTGGGCGCGGTCTCGCGATTCATCCGGACTCGCAAGCAACTCTCGAATCGAGCGGGCCATGTCCTCCGCGTTTCCCGGCTCGAAGAACCACAGCTCGTCGTCGGAGAAGTAGTGGCGCATCGTGGCGATGCCGGAGCAGACCACGGGAAGCTCGAGAGCCACGTACTCGGCGACCTTCATCGAGAAGACCAGTGAACCGAAGACGTCCTCTCGGTGCGGTGATACCCCGGCCGTAGCCTCGCGGATCAAGGGCGGAATCTCTTCGTTTGGCACGATGCCGAGGAAGTCGATCCTGTCGGAGACGCCCAGCTGACGGGCCAGGTTTGCCACGTGAGGCGCGGCCGGTCCGTCTCCGATCAGCCGCAGGCGCAGCGCAGGGAAGTCGTCGGCGAGCTCTGCCATCGCCTCGACCACGAGGTCGAGGCCGTTTCGCTCGGCGATGCTCCCGCTGTAGACGAGCAGGGGCCCGGGCGCGCGATTTCCGTTCGGGGCCTCTGGAGCGAATCTGACTGCATCCGGAAGGTTCATCACGACGGTGACGGGGGCCAAACCGGGGGACAGCTCGTCCAACCGACGACGCATCGATTCGTTGACGGTGATGACGGCGTCGGCGAACGAGAGGCTGGCTCTCTCCTCCGCTCGAGCCAACCACGACACCCACGCCGGCAGCTGCCCTCCTTTGATGGAGGCCAAGAGCTCCGGTGCCGGGTCGTGCACGTCAAGGACGATTCGAGCCCCCGTCAACTTGGGAATGAGGCCGGCGAAGACCAAGAAGTTCGGCATGTTGTGGACGTACACGACCTGATAACGCCGCCGGAGGTGCCGCGTCGTCACCAGCGCGAGCGACCACATGAAGAAGGCTCCATACTCGAGGATGTACCGTCCGGTTGCCGCCCGCTTTTGACTCATCCTCAGGCGCGAGATGCGAACCCGTGCCGACGGCGGCTCCTCCCGGGGAACGGGGGACGCGATGCAGAGGAGGTCGATCGTGTGGCCTCGGTCGGCCAGCGTCTGCACGGCACGCCGCACGCGCGCGTCGGACTCGAACTCCGAGTAGGCGATCATCGCTATCCGCAACCGAGAAGCCTCCTCACTGTGGCTCCCGATCCGAGTGCGATGCGGTCGCGGAAGCCGTTCCGATCACGTCATCCGGCGTCGCGTAACGAATCGCTGCCTCAGGCTGGGCCGGCCCCCGGATGACCCAGTCGTCTTCCGACCACTCGATCCACGAAGCAGATCGTTTGCGCCACCACCGACTCACCTCGCGCGGCAGGGCCGGCCACATCGTGGGATCCTCCTTGAACCTCGCGAGCAATGAACGGTATCCGTCCACGACACGGCGATCGGTCGTGTAGTCGGGGTGCGTGAGCACGAGCACCATCCCCCCCTCACCCCGAAGGTATTCGGCTTTCTCGATCCACAGACGTTCGTCGGGGCGCTGCAGGATTGCGAAGAGCGTGTGATCCTGAGGAAGCGTGATGGGGAGCTCGACGGTCGACCCATTCATGAAGGGCAGGTAGCTGCAGCACCCCCCCGGCATCGGCTCGTAGATGTCCGTATCCGAATAGGAGGAGTCGTACTCAAAGCCGAGGAGAGGCATCCAATCCCATCTGCGCTGGGTTGCCGGTGCGCGGAATCCCACTGCTCCCCACCGATCTGCGTAGGTCCTCATGGCGGGTATTCGGGCGCGCAGCGTGCGAAGCGAGCCGAGGTCCTTTCCGTCGTGCCGAAGTCCGTGGACTCCGATCTCGCAACCCTCCGCGGCAAGGCCTTCCAGGGTGTGATCGCTCACCGAATACCGCAGCGGGACGAAGTTCCAGGATGAAACGAGCCCGTGCTCCCGCTCGATCTGGCGGAGCTCCGCGATGCGATCGCATCCCTGGGCAGTCTCGACGTCGTGGGTCAACACGAGGGCCCACTCGCGGCCGGACGGCCACGGGGCGATCCACGGCACGGGTTCTCCCGCGATTCGGACGACCTCCGCGAAGAGCCACTCGTGGAGCTCGCTCATCGCGGTCTCGATCGGCCAGCGCGGGAACGACGCCTCTTGGAGCTTCGCGAACCCCTGCCGCAGGGAGACCTGGAGACGCCTGGGGAGAAAGGGCTTGACCTCGTAATAGAGGCGGGTCGACAGGCGTCGCAACCGTTTGGAGGCGGACGAAGGGTTCAGGTAACGCTCGCTCCAAAGATTCTCCACCAGCTCGCCCGGATCGAAGGGGAGCGCGACGTTCCCCTCGTCATCGCGCCACACGGACGCAGCGCGAGCTCCGGCGCCATCGGTGATTGCCTCTGCCGGCCTCCATTCACCCGTCGCTGGCAGGAGTCCGGCAGCGTGGTCGTCGTCGAGCACATGCCCGAAGATCGGAATGGTGCCCAACCGGAATTCGCCCCGACGCATTGCCGCAGCAACCGCCGGGGACGCGCTGCCGGCGCGAGGTGGCCAGAAAAGGCGGGGGGCTCCACCTTCGTCCGACACGCGGACAAGATGTGCCCAGGCGGCCGAGTCCCCGGATGGCGCCTCGCTCCTTGGCTTCGTGATCCTGTACGGCACGCGGAAGTAGTCGAAGAACAAGAACGGAGCCGTCGACTCGAACATCTTGCTTACCCCCTCCCCCTGACCACATTCGCCTGCTCGTTGGCCACGCCGCGATTCGATTCCACGTCTCCCAGTGCGGCAAGGGCCAGCAGCATGAACAGAAGATCAGCCGACCCCCGGTATGTGAGGTGTGGATCCAGCACCATCAGGCATCCAACGACTCCAAGTGCCACTACCGACGCAAGGGCGGCAACCCCGATCGAGTCGAGCCGGGTGCGAACCACACGCAGCCCGCGGGCGATGTTGAGATACAGGAACCACAGGAACGAGGCGAGGAGAGGGATGCCGCCTCCCCAGAGCAGCCATGTGTAGCCGCTTTCGATCCACACGTACCCTGCCGCGCGGTGCAGACTGACGACTCGGGCGGCTGGGCGCACTCCAAGGATGTAGTTGCCGTGCGAGAAGAGCACGGGCCAGAAATAGTTCGTGAGGTTGTACCAGCGTCCCGCCCAGCTCACCGGAATCCCGCTCACGGATTGGAAGCCGCTCAATCGAGTGGCGATGACGGGTCGAAGCCCGACGGCACTCAGCGCAAAGGCCGGCAGGAAGACGGCAAGGGGCCGAAGGCGTCGAAGAGCGGCAGCCATGATGACGACGCCGATGATCAGCCCGATGGCTCCTGAGAACTCGGCCGCGGCGAGAACTCCCGCCACGAAGAGCATGCCGAGACCGATGAGGAGCCCCCGCCGGCGTGTCTCGTGCCGCGCGAACCCGACCGCGATCGCCAGGTTGAAGGTCATGAGGTCGGCGACGGCGATCGGCAACGAGAGGGTGGAGCCGCCTCGGCCGTTGGACACTTGCGCCGCGTAGCCGTAATCCGTGTAGTACGCGGTAAGGAAGTGTGTGACGGGTCCGACGCCGAGTGACTGCATGATGGCGAGCAACGAGACGGCCGCGGCCGACCACATGGAGATCCAAAGGCAAACCCTGACCTCCTCTTCGGTTTTGACGCTCGCCCGAATCACGAGGTAGAGACCGAAGTACTTCCAAGGCAGAAGCGCGTAGAGGATGTCGTCGGACTCGATCTGTTGACCGCGAAAACGCATCCAAAGCAACGGCAGGATGGATGCCGCGACGGCCATCAGGACGATCGAAAGGCTCCTCGCGTCCATCTTCGGCCACCTGAGCGAGCCCGTGCGTGCCATGAAGACGCACCGGCTGATCAGACCGGTGGCAACGAGCCCCAGCAGCGCTTCGTTTGGACGCAGGACGGGAATGACTGTTCCTCGATCGATCCCTGCAATGAGGGGGGTTACGCCGATCAGAAGGTAGGCCCCGAATGCGGGATAGATCGCTACCACGGCGACGATGAGACCGGCCAGCAAGCCGGCGAGCACCAGCTTGGGATTGACGAACGGAATGGCGGCCCCGACCAGCAGACCGCCGCACAGGGTTGCAGCGAGAACCTGTGAGCTTCGGTTGGAGACCGCGCTCGAGAGCGGTGCCATTGCCCTCATGCTCCGCGACTCGCCAAGGGATTGAATCTCGAGAGGCCGGCTCGGAGCCAGCCGATCTCTGGGGCTCTCAACGCGACGAGGGTGAGCGCATAGGCCGTCAATCCAGCCGCGCCGGCGGCGACGAGCTTCAACGCTTCTCCGGCATGTCCCTCGGGAACCGCCAGAAGGTGGGCCACCCCATAGGCGACCACGATGAGAACCAAGCCGGCCAACATCGTCCGTGCGAACGAGGGCAAAGGCGAGAAGCTCCCGGCGGGCAGATCTCGGCGCCCGCGCCAGACGAGAAAGACGGTACCGGTCAGGCTGCCGATCGTGATCGCCATTCCCAGCACGAACAGCACGGCGGGACCGTGCAGGTACGCGACCGGCACCATCAGCGCCACCGAGGCCCCGACCTTGATCGCCATCGCCCAGAGTGGCGACCGGACGTCGTACCTCGCATAGCAGGCGTAGCTGCCGAGCACGAACCATGTCTCGAAGATGACCCCCGTCATGAGGGCAATCAGCGCAACGGCGATCAGACTCACGCCCGTCGTTGTGTCGAGCTTGCCGAAGGCCATGACGCGAGCCAGGGTCCGAGCGAGCGCGAGGCAGCTGAACGAGATTGGAACGATGACGAGTGTGGCGACCGTGATTCCCCGGAGGAGCTCGTCGCGAAACGCCGCTCCTCCGCCGTCGTGGTGCAGACGCGCGAGTTGAGGCAGGAGCGCTCGAGCCAGAGGCCAGGTGACGATGGCGATCGGCAGGTAGTAGAAGCTCACTGCAACGTTGAAGGCGACATATCCTCCCGCGAGCGTGTTCGCCACGACCATGATCGCGAACAACTGGATGGCCGAGATCCCCGTGTAACCGAGGGTGGGCAGAATCCGCCGCAGCACGCGACGGACCTCCGGGTCCTTCCACGTCCGTGACGGGAGGACGGTCATCCCGGCGGAACGCGCACCGAGCCATTGACATGTCGCGTGAAGGGCGACCGCGGCGGTCGTCCCAAGGCCGAGGATCAACAGCTCCTGGTTCGAGACCGTGGCCACGTCGACGCCGGTTCCGAAGATCACGGCAACGGCGACGAGCATGGCGATCATGCCCAAGCTCTCTATCGCCGGTGCGGCGGCCGCGAGTGCGAAGCGCCCGTACGCGTTCATGACGGCTGCGGAGGTTCCGACGATCGTGTAGCAGAGAATCTGGGGGACGAAGAGCGTCAGGAGGATCCACCCCACCCGACGCTGTGCCTCGGCGGTCGCCGGATCGGCGCCGAGTGTGAGCACCCTCATGATCACCGGGCCCATGCAGGCGAGGACGAGCGCACCGCCGGCCGCGACGAGCAGCAGGACTGCGACGAACCCGCCCACGAGCCTGCGTGCGGACTCGTCGTCGCCGGCGTCGAGATGGCTGACCAAGGGGGGGACGAGCAGAGACGCGAACAGCGTGCCTGCGAGCAACTGATAGAACACGAGATTGGGGAGGGAGTTGAGGGTCTGATACGTGTTGCCGAGGTACGTTGCCCCGAGCACCGCTCCCACGACGAGGATTCGAATCATCCCGGTGAGCCGGCTGACGACCGTCCAGACGGAGCCGGCAATGGAATTGCTCATGACGGAGGGCGACGCTTGGACTCCGATGAGCAGGCCGTCGCCTCGCGTCCCGCCCGAGTCGCGCTCTGCTTGCGCGCGCCTGGTGCTTGCCCGCGTCGAGGCCATGGCGCCTACCCCGCGCCCCGGGTCGTGAGCGCCGCGGGAACAGTCTTGAACAGGATCGAGACGTCCAGCCGCAAACACCGGCGGCGCACGTATTCACGGTCGAGTTCCAGCGCTTGCGGCATTGAGAGCTTGCTCCGCCCACTCACTTGCCACAACCCCGTGAGTCCGGGAAGGACCGCGAAACGGATCTCGTCGTCCTCTCGAAGGAGATCGGCTTCCCAGGGAAACATTGGACGCGGTCCGACCAACGACATCTGGCCGAGGATGACGTTGAAGAGCTGGGGGAGCTCGTCGAGGCTCGACCGTCGCAGGAAGCGGCCGATTGAGGTTACTCGGGGGTCTTCCACGAGCTTGTAGAGGCCGCCCTCTTTGGCGGGTGCCAGGGTCTCGCCTTGCAGCATCGCCGTGACGTATTCGCGGTGGATCGTGTCATCCACGTCCCGGTACATGGTTCGGAACTTGTTCATCACGAACGGCTTGCGATGTCGTCCGACGCGCACCTGGCGGACGATGACCGGCCCGCGACTCGTCAGGAGAATGCACAAGGCAATGATGAGCAACAAGGGAGACACGAGACACAGTGTGATCGTGGCGGCCACGAGGTCGATGACTCGTTTGGAAGCCCGATAGAAGCGCGAGGGCGCATGTGCCGTCGCAGCGGGCACCGACGGTAGCGTGCTGCCGGTCGAGGAGGCGTCGCTGGCGGACGAGGGGGCCATCAATGCCCCGTGGAACTGCGGGGAAGCCGTATCCCCCTGACCGAAAATCGGCGTTCGCGCTCGGCGCGCACTCGGGCGGATACGTCTTCGGTGTCGTCGACCGGTCGCGCCGGTCTCGCGGGCGACCCGTAGGCGATCATCCGTGGGGGGACGTCCCGTGTGACCACGGATCCCGCTCCCACGATCGCCCCGGCGCCGATCGTGAGGTAGGGGAGTATGACCGTTCCGGCACCGACCTGGGCTCCGGCGCAGATTCGGGGTCCAGCCATGGCACGTGCCGACTGCGGGTTTCCGGGGAAGAGGTCGTTCGCGATGGTGACGCCCGGGGCGAGGAAGACATCGTCCTCCAGCTCGGTGAATTGCGCGACGTAGCAGTTTGAGTGGATCTTCACCCGATTACCGATGACGCAGCCGTAGTCGACGATCGAGTTCGACCACACGCTCACATCGTCACCGATTCGGTTCTCTTCCCGAACGACAACGTTGTGCCCGGTCTGGAACCCGTCGCCGATCACCGATCCGGCGTAGATGACGGTCCCGCTGCGCAGGCGGGCGCCCGAACCGAGCCGGAGTGGAGCCGTTTCGACTCGGGCCGACGGGTGGCCCAGGATGACCCCCTCATCGGCGAGACGCTCGCGAGGTGGCTCAACTGCCACGGATGCCTCGTCCGACGACGAGCTCGTTCAGCCACCCGGCCACGTACTCGACCTGCCGCGGCCGCATGTGCGGAAACAGCGGAAGAGACAAGACCTCTTCCGAGGCGCGCTCGGTCACCGGCAGTCGATCGCCGGCGAACTGTCGGTAGGGCTCGTTCAGGTGGCAGGGGACGGGGTAGTGCACGCCGGTCTCGATCCCGAGCTCGGCCAGGCCCCTGCGAAGGTCGTCGCGGTCGCTCACCTGGATGACGAAGAGGTGATAGGAGCTGACTGCCCTCTCGTCGACCCGCACCTGCCGGCCCACCTCTGGGTCGAGCAGTTGCGTGTAGCGTGCCACGACCGCCCGGCGCGCCTCGTTCCAGCTGTCGAGCCGCGGCAGTTTGGCCGAGAGGAAAGCGGCCTGGATGGAGTCCAGCCGGCTGTTCCGGCCCTGGAGTTCGTGGGAGTGATGACTCCCGGCGGGCCGGCCGTGATTCGCCAGGGTGCGTGCGCGGTCGGCAAGGCGCTCGTCGTTGGTGACGATGGCACCCGCGTCGCCCAGGGCTCCCAGGTTCTTCCCCGGGTAGAAGCTGAAACTTCCCGCAACCCCGAAAGAGCCCGCGGACGCCCCGTCCCACGTGGATCCGTGAGCCTGGGCAGCATCCTCGATCACGACCAATCCGCGTGAACTCGCGAGCTCGGTGATCTCCCGCATCGACGGCATGTTGCCGTAGAGCGGAACCGCGATGATCGCGGAGGTCTTGGGCCCGATGGCCTCACGAATGGCATCGGGCGTCACCAGGAGGGTCTCGGGGTCCACGTCGACGAAACGGGGTTCTGCTCCCGCCAGGATGATCGCTTCTGCCGTCGCGATGAACGTGTTGGCGGGGAGGATGACCTCGTCACCTCGTCCAATCCCGAGCGCGCGAAGGATGATCTCGATTGCGTCGGTTCCGTTCGCGACGCCGACGGCGTGCCCTACTCCACAATATGCTGCCCAGTCGCGCTCGAATCGCTCCACCCATGGTCCCCCGATGAACGCAGACTCGTTGAGGGCGTCGCGCCAGGCACGGTCGAGGTCTGCCGCGACGTCTTGGTGGAGATGGGCCAGGGACGCGAACGGCACGTGCATGATGTCGGAGGTCGTTCGAACGGCCATCACAGTGCCCTCACGAACCCGGACCACGAGGCCGCCAGGTCGGATACCTCTTCGAGATAGACCGGTCGCGCCTCACGAAGCGAGATGTTGGCGCACTCGAGAACCTCGACCACAGCGAGTCCGTTCTCACCGTCGGTGTCGGGGCGGTCCTCTTCCAGAACGCATCGAATGAACTCCCGATCCTGTACGTCGAGCGGCTCCTCGAAGCTCAGATAGGGAGATCGAATCTCGCCGTATCGGTACGTCATCGGCTGGGCTTGGAGATTGGAGCTGTTGATCGCCTCGACGCCCTTGTCGTAGACGCGAACGCGCTCATCCACTGCCAAGTCGTTGTAGACGGCCATCTTGCTGCTTCCAACGATGGTCACCCTTCTCACCTTGCAGGGGTCCAGCCAGCTGACGTGGATCGTTCCAGTCACCTCCGGGTCTGGGTAGAGAAGCCTGATATGGGCGACGTCTTCGAGCCGGCGATTGCCGTGCCGTGAACCCCATGCCTCAACCACCTTCGGTGTCGCGCGAAGGACGTGATTGAAGATCGAGACGTCGTGCGGTGCCAGATCCCAGATCACGTTCACGTCACCTTGATAGAGACCGAGGTTGAGCCGGGCCGAGTCGAGATAGTGAATCCTGCCGAGTTCATTCGACTCGACGAGCTCGCGGAGCTTCCAAACCGCGGCGTTGTGTTCGAATGTGTGGCCCGTCATCAGCACTGCGGATCGTGAGGCGGCTTCCTCGATCAGCCTGCGTGCATCGAGTGAAGAGGTCGCGAGTGGCTTCTCAACGAGCACGCTCTTCCCGCCGGCGAGCGCCTGGAGTGCGATCGCCATGTGCGTGCTTGGCGGGGTCGCCACGATGACCGCATCTGCCTCCCGCAGGGCTTCCTTGGGCGACTTGTGCAGACGCAGTGCCGGGAAGGCGCGCTTCAACGACGCGAGTCTGTCTTGCCGGGGATCCACCGCGATGATCTCTTCCACCTGCGGTATCGCGTGCAGCACGCGGATGTGCTTGGAGCCCCAGTAGCCGCACCCCACGACCGCCACCCGCACGCCGTCTCCCGGCCGCATGTCAGTGTCCGCTCGGCTCACCGTTCCCCGCATTCCCTCCGTTTGCCGACGCCCCTGCTTGGACGAGGCTCTTCGGAGACCCCTGTCGCCCTCGACGGTGTGTCTTGCCCTTCTCGCTCGGGCTGGCCGGATACGTGTACGTGCGTGCCGTTTCCGAGCGCGCATTGGTGATGACACTGCCGATCGTCGGGGTCCCGATCTGGCTCAGCTGGTGCTGGGCTTCCGCGAGGTCGCGTCTTCCC
Source organism: Actinomycetota bacterium (assembly GCA_035623615.1). Classification (GTDB taxonomy): domain Bacteria; phylum Actinomycetota; class UBA4738; order UBA4738; family UBA4738; genus DASPTB01. The sequence continues at coordinate 11,602 of DASPTB010000003.1, read as the reverse complement.
GCCGATCTCGCATCTGCCACGAACAGCAGGGCGTCACACGCCGGCCCCATCGCAGAGACGTCTGCCACGGCGAGGAGCGGAGCGGAGTCGATCAGGACGATGTCGACCTGTTGGGCGAGCTGTCGCAACGTGTTCTCGAAGTGCGAACCGGTGAATGACTCCCGCGTTTCTCCGTCGACCGAGCCGCTCACAACGATCGAGAGGTTCGGAATGCGGGTCCTGAAGACGGCGTCCTCGACCGTGATCCGGTCGAGCAAGAGGTCGCTGAGTCCTCGCCGATCGTGTTGCCCGAACGCCGAGTCGAGTTGAGGATTGCGAAGATCTGCCGAAACGAGCAGGACCTTCAGGCCCGAGAGCGCGAGTGACATGCCGAGGTTGGCGACGACCAAGGTCTTGCCCTCACCCGGCGTTGCGCTCGTCACGAGGACGATGTGTGCCCGGTGTCGCGTCGTCGCCAGAATCAGGTTCGCTCGCAGATGGCGGAACGCCTCTGCCTCCGGCTGGTTGGGTCGGTCCTCGACGACGAGAGGACCCGTCTTTCTCAGTCCCTTGATTCGGGGGACCACTCCGAGGACTGGAACCCCGAGGATCCTCTCCACGTCCTGTCGTCCTCGGACGCGATCGTCAAATCGCTCCAGGAGAATCGCGCCGATCACGCCCAGGCAGAGGCCGGCGACGAGGCCGAGGGCGACGTTGATCGGGTAATTCGGCCTGGAGGGAGATCGCGGCAGATTGGCGGCGTTGAGGACGCTCGCCGTCTGCGCTTGATCCGGCGAAGCGAGGCTGGCGACGCGCTGCTGAAGGATTCCGATCTGCGTGATGAGTGAGGTCGCCTTGGCGCCCTCCAACGCTCTCTGCGTCGGACTGAGGTTCTGCGCCAGCAGTGCTTCGACCTGCCGCAGCTGACCGGTCAATGAGCTCACCTGTCGCCTGACCGAGTCGATGGTGAAGTCGTACTCCTGCTGGTCCACCCGCTCTCGGAAATCGATGTAGGCACTGACGAAGGCCGCCGTCGTCCGCTGCGCGACGAGGGGATCCGGATCGGTGAAGCTGAAGGTGAGGATGTCAGAGTCAACCGGAACGTCGACTGACAGATTGTCCAAGAGGCGAAGCGGGGAAATGGGCAGATGCAGCCGCTGGACGACTGATTCCGCAACTGCGACCGACCCCGCGACCTGCTTCTCATTCGCCATGTTCACTGTGGTCGTCGTCGTCTGATTCAGGGTCGGGTCGACCAGCACGCTGGACGTAGATGTGTACTGTGGTGTCTGCTGAATCGACAGGAACAACGCGACGGCCGTCACCAGCGCCGTCGTCAGGATGATCACCCACCGGCGCTTCAACAACACGCTCACAGGAGCGTCCGCGGCCGCGGAGGCTCCGGAGTTGTCACCTAGAATCCCCACAACGACCCCTTCTCTTCATCCGTCCTCGCACCAGCGGGCTCGGCTCGACCCGTCAGCCGATCCGCCGGCCGCGCGCAGCAGACAGTCGTCATTCGACGTCATCCTCCGAGGAGGCGCTGCTGAGCGCGATCGAAGCGGCGGCCACTCGCGAGCGGACACCCAGCTTGTGAAGGATGTTGCGGACATGCGTCCTTGCGGTCGCCGGACTGATTGTCAGTCGGCCCGCGATCGACTCGTTGCTGCGTCCCTCCGTTAGCAAGGCCAGAACCTCTCGTTCACGACGGGTCAGGCAGTCGGTGAGCTGGTGCTGAGTTCGTTGAGCGAGTCGGCGACGCAGGAGAAGCTGGAGGAGCGCGGCCCGCGCCTCAACGGGCAGCGCAAAGTCCCCTCGGGAGATCACGGAAACAGCTTCGACGATTTCGTCACGCGAATGGGAGGTGGCGACTAGGCCGTGAACTCCGGCGTCGAGTGCGCGAAGCAGTACGTGCGGATCCTCGTAGTCGGCGACGATCAGAATTCGGCACGTGGGTCGGTGGCGGATCACTTCCACCAAAGGGGCGGCATCTTTCCACGGAAGTCCACAAACGACTGCGATGTCTGCTCCGGTTGCGATCGCTGATCCGAGAGACTCTCGGCTGTCCACGTCCGCAATGACCCGAAACGCAGGTTCATCCTGAAATCGACGGACGACTGGTCCTCTCGCCGGGCTTGGACCGACGACTACGACGGGGAGGGGCGACCTGATCGACCCGACGCCATTTCGGTCGCTTCGTGGTTCGTTCTCCGAGCCGAGGGGAAGGCTGCTGAACCCGTAGGTTGCGGCGACGGTGGCCGCCTGAAGGCGGGAGTGCACGCCAAGCTTCATCAGGATGCTCTGAACGTGGGATCGGACGGTGCTGGGGCGGAGCGTGAGGATGTCGGCGATCTCGTCGTTCGTCGACCCTCTCGAGAGCAGCCCGAGGATCTCGCGCTCCCTTCTTGTGAGCGAGAGCAGCGGGTTGCCGGCAAACAGCCGAGCGGAGGACGCTTGCGGGAGAACGACCTGCCGGTGCGGCCACGGAGATCCATCGGCGTCGGCTCGTACCGCCACCTCCTCAGTCATTGGCACACCCAAGACCTCCTCCTCGGCGCACTCTTGACACGAACCGATTGCTTCGGATCGGCTCGTGTCCAGTGCCGAAGGACTCGCACGGAACGAACGAAGTTCGAGATGAGAAGCGGAGCACAGGCACCAAGCATGAGGGGCACTGAGGGTGTCGACAATCAGGAAGATTACGGAGCGTAGAACGCGTACGCATCCATCCGTACGAATGCGTACGAAGGTCTACCGAGTCGCGGATGCACGGCCCGTCGAGGGCCGACGAACAAGGTGAAGGTTGCCCTCGAGCGCCGAAGCCCGGCCCGGAGACCATCCTTCGAGAATCCCGAGTTGGGTTGCTTCGGCTACCGCCGCCATCCGGGTCGAAACGCCGAGCTTCCGGTAGATGTTGGAAAGATGCGTTGTGGCCGTTCGCTCCCTGACACCGAGCTGCCGAGCGATCTGTCGTGCGGTGAGGCCTTGGGCCGCAATCCTCAGAACCTCGATTTCGCGATTGGTGAGCTGCGGATCCGGGACCGCCGACATCGGGTCCGAGCTGCGATCCGAACGGTTGACGACCATCTCGCCGCTCGCGGTACGCCGGATTGCCCCCAACAGGGCGGTCACTCCCTCGGTTTGCGGCACGAAGCTGTCCGCACCGAACAAAAGGGCACGAGAGATCGTTTCGCTGTCCCCTCGGTTCGCCGTGACGAGGATGGAGGTGTTGGGGAACTCTCGACGGACAACGCCGATCATCTGGAACGCCTCGGCTCGAGCCGCGGACTCCATTCCCACAACCACGACGGTCTCTGGGCCCGGGCGGAATGACCGAATCAGGTTCAGCCCATCGACAAGCGAACCCGCCTCGCCGACGAGTTCGATGTCCTCAATGGAGTGAAGCACGTGCCTGAGAGCGCCCCGCAGCATGCCGTTCGGCTCTACCAGCACGACCTTCACTTGTTCCGCTTGCTGCCCTGAGGGATCCAGCTTCATATGGAGGGTCCCAACCCCTTTTTGTTCATACAAACCGAGCCAATCCGTTGCCATGCAGACACTAGAGGAACCCGATTTCCCTGCCTAGGGGCCTTTTTGCCTAATCTGGGTTACGTAATGTTTCGTATTGATTTGTGCCGGCACCTCCTTTCGGGTCCTCCAATGGCCCGCCCCACCACCAGTGCCGGGCGAGATCAAAGGAAGGAGTGTGGCCGCTCAGCTGCGGCCTTGGGTAGACTCATCGGGCGCGGCGGCGTAGCTCAGAGGCAGAGCAAGCGGCTCATAATCGCTGTGTCGGTGGTTCGAGTCCACCCGCCGCTACCAGACAAACGGAGAGAGAGATGGCCAAGTCCGACAACAGACCCAAGATCACGCTGGCGTGCAGCGAGTGCCGCCGCCGAAACTACACGACGGAGAAGAACCGTGTGAACGACCGCGACCGAATCGAGCTGAAGAAGTACTGTCGTTGGTGTCGCGGTCACACGCTTCACCGCGAAACCCGCTGACCTGGGCCCCTCGAGGGCGTACCCCCGATCCGACCAAACCTTCCGTCCGGCCGTAGAACCTGGCGGCCTCGCCGGGGCTCTTATCTGAGGAACCATGAGTGGGTGGTCGGTTTCGGGAAAGGGTGGGCGGCGGACGGCGCTCGCTGCGTTCATCGTCCTGCTCGGGCTCGCCGCCTGGGGACTGTTCGCCGCACGCGATCGCGGACCGCGATCGACGACGCCAGGCCGGGTGAGGGTGACCTCGTCGAGCGGGGCTCCGAGCGTGTGCGGACCGGCGTGGACCAGGATCGCCGCCGCGCGGATTCCCGGCGACGACGAGGAGTTGGTCAGCGGCATCGCTGTTCTCTCCCGCCGCAATGCGTGGGCGGTCGGCACACGATTTCTGTCCGGCCACCCCTTCGGTGTGACCCTCGCGGAGGAGTGGGACGGGCGGAGCTGGCAGATCGTCCCGACGCCGGGACCCTTTCCCGGAAAGGTGGGTGATTCCGCCGGGCTGGCCTCCGTGGTCGCGGCCGGCCCGAGCGACGTGTGGGCGGTCGGAACACACTGGAAGGGGCGGGGGAGCCGCCCGCTCATCGAACACTGGGACGGGGCTCGTTGGAGGATCGTCCCCGGCGCGCGAGTCGCCGTCGGAGGGCTCGAGGGCCTCGCGCTCATCTCCTCGCACGACATTTGGGGGGTCGGTTGGTCGGGGTCGGAATCCCTGATCGAGCACTGGAACGGCACGCACTGGACCGCGGTTCCCAGTCCGAGCCGTGGAACGAGCACGGTGCTCGTGGGCGTGGCCGCAGTCGACGGTCGGCACGGATGGGCAGTCGGCAGTTGGATGCAGGGCGTCGGCGAAACGGTTCAATCGCATGCGTTCGCCCTGCGCCTCGACGGTACACGTTGGCGGAGGGTCCCGGCTCCTGCCGCGATGGCGGACGCTCAGCTGGGAAGCGTGTCGATGCCCTCGGCCGGGGAGGCGTGGGTTGGTTCCCAGGCGGCATCCCGTCACGTCGCCGAGTGGCGCAACGGCCGCTGGGAGTTGCGGCCGACCTTCATGCGAGTCGCGAACGTGAACGCGCAGACGACCGGCGACGTGTGGGCGACGGGATCCAGCGACTCGTGGTCGTCCGCGCTGCTGCAGTGGAGCGGCGACTCGTGGCATCAGGTGCTCGGGCTCGATCTCGGTCCGCTCGACGCGCTCACCGGCTTCGCCGTTGGATCCGACGGATCGCGATGGGTCAGCGGGACGCACGGACGGCATCAGGGGAGCGATCACCCCTTCTTCGAACGTTCCTGTCCGTGAACGATGAGGCCCGCGTGGCCGCGTGGCTACGCGAGCGGCCCGTCGGCGGCGACCTTCCCGTGACGGATCGCGAGGACGACCGCCTCGGTCTTCGAGTGCACGCCGAGCTTGGTGAGCGCGTTCGCCATGTGCGTTCGAACCGTCGCGTGGCTGATCCCGAGCCGGTCCGCGATCGCCTGCGACTCGAGCCCCTCGGCTGCCAGCTGGAGGATCTCGGTCTCCCGCCCCGAGAGGCGCGCCACCCGTTCGCGCTCGGATTCCTCGAGTGACCGGCGACGCCGAAGTCGCCGCTGGAGCCGGTCGACCTCCTCCTGCTCGTGCAGGGGCTGGCCGGTGTAGGCGCGTTTGACGGCGTCGACCAGCTGGTCCATCGGGCTGATCTTCGAGAGGTAGCCGCTCGCGCCGGCCTCCAGCGCCCGCGCCTTGAGCAGGTCGTCGTCGTGGGCGGAGAGCATGATCACCTTGACGTCCGGGTCGGCCGTATGGATCCGGCGCGTCGCCTCCAGGCCCCCGATCCCGGGCATCGTCACGTCCATGAGGATCACGTCGGGGCCCCCGCCCTCCACGGCCTCCACGGCCGCCTCGCCGCTCCAGGTGGCCTGGACGTGCAGGCCCCTCTCGGACGACATCGCTCCGCAGATCGCCTCGGCCACCGCCTTGTGGTCGTCGACGACCAGGACGCTGATCTCTTCGTCACCCTTCGTCTGCATGGTCGGTACCGCTATGCTGCAACGGCGACCGGGCCTTGTCCATGACCCGGACGGAGGAAGCCGCATGCCGCTCAACAAGGCCCTGGTCGGGAAGGAGTATCCGCCTCTCACGATGGAGGTCGATCGTGAGGCGGTCGAGCGATTCGCAGACGCCATCGGAGAGGACGGCGCGGTGTTCCACGACGCGGCCGCGGCGAAGGTGGCCGGCTTCCCGGAGCAGCTCGCCCCCCCCACGTTCCCGACGCGCATGCAGATCGCCGTGAGCGCGTCGGTCGCAGCCGATCCCGAGCTCGGCCTCGACTACACGCGGGTGGTCCACGGTGAGCAGGCGTTCGAGTGGCTCCGGCCCGTGCACGTGGGCGACGTCCTGACAGCGATGCCGAGGATCGCCGACGTCCGTGCCCGGGGTCCACTCGAGTTCGTCGTTGTGGAGTCGGAGATCCGCGACGCCGCCGGGGAGGTCGTGCTGCGGGCCCGAACGACGCTCTTGTCGCGCGGGACGGGCACAAGCGAATCGTGAAGACGCGGCCACATTTCGAGGACGCGCACGTCGGCGACGCGATCCCGACCGTCTCGAAGGTCGTCCGCCGCGAAGAGGTGAAGGCCTACGCCGACGCGTCGGGCGACCAGAACCCGCTACACCAGAACGACGCCTTCGCGCGCAGCGTCGGGTTCCCGGGGATCATCGCGCACGGCATGTTCACCATGGCGCACGTCGTCAAGACGGTCACCGATTGGATCGGCGACCCGGCGGGACTGCTCGCGATCGACGTCCAGTTCCGCGCCGTCGTGTTCATGGACGAGAGGCTGGAGGCAGGTGGCGAGGTGAAGGCCGTCGATCCGCAGTCGCGGCGCGTGACGTTGTCGGTGTGGGCCGCGGTCGAGCGCGAGGGCAAGCGCGTCCTCGCCGTCAAGAACAGCACGGCGGAGGTCCAGCTGGACTGAGGGGGCGAGGCGTCAGGGATCGGCGACGCCGCGTTCGGCCCACGACCAGAGTGCGGAGGTGTGCACCTCGTCCCCCTCCTGCGTCTCGCCCGAGTGCACCTCGGGCCGCGCGGCGGCGGCTGCGTGCACCTTATCGATCATCGCGTCGCCCGACTCGATCGCCGGCGGGATATCTCGCATCGACTGCGAGAGTCGCTCGATCGACGCGGCGAGCGGACCGAGCGCCTGCCAGAGCATGCGCTGGACTTCCGAACGGGTAACCCGGTCCCTCTCGCGGAGCTCGGACTGCATCCGGTCGATCGATGCCGCGGTTTGTGCGTGAGAGCGTTTCAGCGCGTCGGCGACCGCACCGACGCCCCGCTCGAGGCGCCGAAGCCGCATCTCGATCCTTGCCAGGTCGGGCGTTCCCTCGGTCAGGTCGATCAGATCGTCCTGCTCCGTCGCGTTCGGGTCCCCGACCAACAGACGAAAGAAGCGGCCGAACCTGGCCGTGGCCTGGCGTTCCGAAGGCTGTTCCATCGCTCGCTCGCAATCCGGGGCCGAACGCGAGGTGCTCCGCAGGAGTCTACGGGGCCTCGAGGGCCGGATCACGCACCCAACCGGCAGTTTGTCCCGCGGAAGCGCCGACGGCGGGGCTTCGCCCGGAGCCTGTTCGCCCTTCCGCGATCAGAGGTGACGGACGGGTCGGCGTGCAGCCGGCCGCTGCTCCGCCTGCGACGCGTCGACGTCGGCGGCGACCCGCAGACCGATCATGCGCGCCAGCTCCTCTGCGGCCGTGTCCAGGCGCTGGAGGTGATCGGCCGTCGACTCCTTGGTGAGCCGCGCGCTCGGGCCGGCGAGGCTGACGCCCGCCACGATCTCGTCGTGCTGGTCGAGGATGGGAACGGCGAGGCCCCATGTTCCGCCGCTCGTCTCCTCGAACGACTGCGCCCACCCGCGCCGGCGCGTGAGGGCGAGGTCGGCCCGCAGCGTGTCGGGCCGTGTGATGGTCGCGCGCCAGACGCGCTCGAGCGGCGTGGCGAGGAGCTGCTCGACCTCGGCGTCGGGCATGTACGCGAGCAGGATCTTCTGCGAGGCGCCGGCGTGCAGCGGAAGGACGCGGCCGGGCTCGACCGACAGGCGCAGCTGCTGTGAGCTCTCGACGCGCTCGAGGCACACCGAGCTGTCGCGGGTGTCGTTCAGAACCGTCAGGATCGCCGTTTCGCCGCTCTCGTCGGCCAGGCGGCGCAGGATCGGCAGGGAGATCGTGCGTAGGTCGATGGCCTCCTGTGCCCGCTCGCCGAGCTCCATCGCTGCCGGTCCGAGGCGGAAGCGCTTGGCCTCGTCGCGCGCCAGGAACCCGTGGGCGCGCAGGGTCGTAAGGATCCGGTGCGCGGTCGGGATCGGAAGGTCGCAGGCGCGGGCGATCTCGGTGGTCGTCCACTCCGGGTGGCCGCGCGTGAACTGGGCGAGGATGGCGAAGGCACGGTCGAGCACTTGCAGGGATTCACCACGCCCCGTTGCGCCGGGCGCGGGACCGGCATCTGGTCGGCTGGCTTCAGGCGTCGACGTCATCCGCAGCAGTTCGGCGGATTCCCCGCCGCTCGAGGGCGCATGGTAGCATGGCGCGCCCGGTTCCAGAAACTCATCTTCGTCACACGGTACCGCGGTCCGCGCCCGGGTGACCGGTCGACGGAAGGGGGGAGATGCGGCAGCCGGACCGCGACCTCCTGCGCGGCGCGATCGACACGCACGCCCACACCTCTCCGGCGCTCTTCCCGCGGCTCCTCGACGACGCCGACCTGGCGCGAGCGGCGCTCGACTACGGCATGCGCGGCTTCGTACTGAAGGACCACGATGTTTCCACCGCCGGGCGTGCCTACTACGTCAAGAAGATGTATCCGGGTGTCGAGCCGGTGTCGGCGATCGTCCTCAACCGGTCGGTCGGGGGCCTCGATCCGCACGTGGCGCAAGCCGCGATCCAGTACGGGGCGCGCGTCGTCTGGATGCCGACCAACCACTCCCGCTACCACGAGGAGTACTTCGACATGTCCGACTATCCGGGGCTCAAGCGCATGAAGAAGCAGCTCCCCGGGCCCGGCGTCACGGTCTTCGACGAGGAGGGGAACCTGAAGCGGGAGGCGCTCGCGATCCTCGACCTCTGCAAGGAGGAGGACGTGGCGGTCGCGACCGGGCATCTGGCGCTCGACGAGATCCGTGCGATCCTCGACGCGGCAGTCGAGCGCGGGATCGAGAAGTTCATCGTGACGCATGCCAACTGGTCGCTGAGCAAGCTCGACGTGTCCGTGCAGCGCGAGCTCATCGCCAAGGGTGCTTGGCTCGAGTACGTCGCCTGCACGGTCGCCTCGCCGATCTTCCACGAGCAGCAGCCGTCGGAGCTCGCCGCGTGGATCGACGAGCTCGGCGGCGAACGGCTGCTCTTCGGTTCTGACCTCGGGCAGTACGCGGGGCCTCCGCACCCGGAGGGGCTGCGGATGACGTTCGCCTCGCTCCTCGCCGAGGGTGTGAGGTACGACGAGCTCGAGAAGATGACGAAGCGCAACCCCGCGCTCGTTCTCGGGATGCAGCCGTGAGAGGCTCCGCCCGGCGGGCGCCCGGCTGAGCCGCCCCGTGCGCCGGGCGGCTGCGGTCGAGCGGCCCTCCGGCCGAAGGGCGTATGGCCTTGGCGACCTGCCCCCCAGTCCGGTTCTCTAGGTACGAGACGAATCGGCCATGGGTCCGATCGCAGGCCACAGTCGAACCGGCCCCCTCGGGCTCCGAAAGGGGGGTTGCCCCGTGTCATCCGGTGCGCCCGAACCCATCCTGGCGGCGGAGGGCGTCCGCAAGGTCTACCGAACCGGGCTGCTGGAAGTCGAGGCGCTCCACGGACTCGACCTTCGCGTCGACCGTGGGGAGCTCGTGGCGGTGATGGGGCCGTCCGGATCGGGAAAGACGACGCTCCTCAATTGCCTCTCGGGCCTCGACGACATCGACGAGGGCCGCGTGCTCGTCGACGGGAAGGATCTCTTCGCGATGTCCGACGCGGCGAGAACCACCCACCGCGCCACGTCGATGGGGTTCATCTTCCAGGCGTTCAACCTGATCCCGGCATTCACCGTCGCGGAGAACGTCGAGCTCCCGCTGCTGTTGATCGGCAGACGATCGAAGGAGGCGCGCGAGCGCGCGGTCGAGATCCTCGACCGCGTCGGCTTGGCGCACCGGACGAACCACCGCCCGAACGAGCTGTCGGGCGGCGAGCAGCAGCGGGTCGCCATCGCCCGAGCACTGGTCGCCAGGCCGTCGATCGTCTGGGCGGACGAGCCGACCGGCAACCTCGATACGCACATGGCGGACCAGATCGTTGAGCTGCTGCACGAGCTGAACCGCGAGGACGGTCAAACGATCGTCCTGGTGACCCACGATCCCGGCATCGGCGAATCGAGCAACCGACTCGTTCGCATGCGGGACGGCCGGCTGCTCAGCGACGAACGCCGGGTCGCGGACGGACAGTGGGAGCCGTTCAGTCAGCGGAGCGCAGCCGGCCTCGTGGGGCGGTGAGCGACGATGTATCCGAATCTCACGCCCACCTTGGTTGCGCTGCTCGTCATCGCGCTGCTCGTCATCGCGTTCCTCGCGATGCGCCAGACGTTTCTTCGGAGGCTGGCGCTCCGCCAGGTGAGTCGCCGTCGGCGCGAGGCTGCGCTCGTGATCCTCGGGTCCATGCTCGGGACCGCCATCGTCATCGGGAGCCTGATCGTTGGTGACACGCTCAACTTCTCGGTCAAGCAGGCGGCGTACGAGAACCTCGGCCCGATCGACGAGATGGTCATGTCGACGAACCTGGCGCAGGGCGCAGCCGTCGCCGCGCGCCTCGCCTCACTCCGGTCGAACCCCGACGTCGACGGCGTGATGTACGCCAACGGCGGCGTGGCCGCCGTTCGGGACGGGACCGGCGTCGGCGAGTTCGCCGAGCCACGCGCCGCGGTGTGGGATCTTGACTTCGCCCGCGCCGCGACGTTCGGCGGCACGGCGAACGGCGGCTCGGGCCTCGCCGGTCCGGCGCCGAAGACCGGGACGGTCGTCCTGAACGCCGACCTGGCCTCGGCCCTGCACGCGCGCGTCGGCGATGTGCTGACCTTCTACCCCTTCGGCCGGCAGGTGATCGCGCGGGTGGCCCGGATCGTTCCCACGCGTGGGTTGGCGGGTGTACCGATCGACGGCATCACCAAGGACGCGTTCTTCACCGCCGGGTCACTGGCTGCGGCGGCGAGGGACGCGGGGCTCCCCGCCGATGTGCCGGGGGTGGGTCCGCGGTCGTTCACCTTCGTGTCCAACACCGGCGGTGTCGAGTCTGGGGCCCCGCTCAGCGAACAGGTGGCGCGCGCAATCCGAGCCACGCTCGGGCCGATGGCGGCGAACGGCACGTCCGTCGACACGATCAAGAAGACGGTGCTCGACGAGGCGAAGCAGACGGGCGACTCGCTCGGTTCGCTGTTCCTGATGATCGGCACGTTCGCGATCATCGCGGGGATCCTGTTGCTGGTGAACATCTTCGTGATGCTCGCTGAGGAGCGCAAGCCCGAGCTGGGAATGCTGCGAGCGGTGGGAATGAAGCGCAGCCGCCTCGTGCGGGCGTTCATCATCGAGGGCAGCGTCTACGCGCTTTTCGCCTCGCTGCTCGGCGTGCTCGTGGG